>JAAZOQ010000322.1 GCA_012797695.1 Anaerolineaceae bacterium
GACGCTGAAAGGTAGGTCTCCATGAAACGCTCAGAATTTTCTTCGGAATCCGGTCGCCGGCAATGGAAGATCTCGAATCTCTCCTGGATTTGGGACGTTCTTTTAATCGGCGTTTTGGTATTAGGGGCTTATTTCCGCTTCATCGGGGTGAACTGGGATGACAATTATCACCTTCACCCGGATGAGCGCTTTCTGACCATGGTCGAGACGGCGATCCAGCCGGTCCATGGATTGTCTGAATATTTCAATACTTCAACTTCCACTTTGAATCCGAATAATGTCGGGCAAAGCTATTTTGTTTATGGCACGCTGCCCCTTTTTCTGGTGCATTACGTCGGCGAACTGATGAACATGACCGGCTACAGCCAGATTTATCTGGTGGGGCGGGTCATGTCGGGTATTTTTGATCTGGGGTCTATCCTTTTTGTTTATTTGATTTGTAAGCGTCTGTATAGGAACTCCAAGCTGGGGCTGGTGGCCTCGTTGTTGCTGGCCTTGTCGGTGCTGCCGATCCAACTTTCTCATTTCTTTGCAGTCGATACCTTTGCCACTTTCTTTGTGATGGCTGGCCTGTATGTGCTGGCGCGCCTGGTCACTCCGGTGGTCGAAGAGACTTCTGGGGATGAGACATCGGCCCCGGAAGAAGAATTCGCGGGTTGGGAATGGGTCAAAGCGGATTGGGGCTCTTTCAAACCTTACCTGCTATTCGCTATTCTGTTTGGGCTGGCGATGGCCTGCAAGGTCAGCGTCTGGCCCCTGGCCCTGAGTTTGCCGGTGGCCGCACTCATCCGCTACAAGAAATTCCATCACCCGACCCCGTCATTGGATATCTCGGTAGTGCTGCGTAACCTGGTCCTGGCCGGGATCAGTGCCTTCGTGATCTTCCGCATTTTTCAGCCGTATGCGTTTACCGGGCCGTCTTTCTTTAACTTCACGATCAATCCGCAATGGATCAGCAGCTTGAAGGAACTGCAGAATCAAAGTACCGGCAATGTCGATGTTCCCTATGCTTTGCAGTGGGCACGCCGTCCGATCACTTTTTCCTGGACCAACATGGTGGAGTGGGGCTTGGGGCTGCCGCTGGGTATTCTGGCCTGGGCAGGTTTCTTGTGGATGGGCTGGCGCATTTTCAAGGGCGATTGGCAGAAGCATCTTCTGCTGTGGGCCTGGGTGCTGATCTACTTCCTCTCTCAGGCGCTGCCGTGGGTGCGTACCATGCGTTACCAGTTGCCGATCTATCAGGGCCTGGCGATCATAGCTTCCTGGACGATCTTCAAACTGTGGGAAGATGGCTTGAATGTAGTGCGCAAGGTAGCGGTTTTGCAGATCAACTGGCGCCGTGTTTTGGCGATTCTGGCTGGGGTACTGGTGATTGGCGGCTCGGCGGCCTGGGCGTTTGCATTCACCCGCATCTACACCCGGCCGGTCACCCGAGTCGCTGCCAGTGAATGGATCTATCAGAATATACCCGGGGCGATCGATTTACAGATCGATAGTGCCGGGGTAAAAACCCAGGAGCCGGTGGCTTATCAGAACGGGGCCGTTATTACTCCCGGTTCTCCCTATCGATACGTTTTTTCGCCGGCTCAGGATGCCAATCTGACTCAGGTCAATCTGGAACACGTTCAGTTGCAGTTGACGCAGAACTCAGTGGTTACTTTTCTGGTGACGGTCTATCAGCTTAACGGTACTGACAAAACACCGGTGGCTTCTGGCTATTTGCAGAATAACTTTGCCATCACGGATGATTCACGCGGCCCGCAGGCGGCTGTCTTGCTGAATGGGGCAGTGCCGCTGAAAAAGTCTGAAAAGTACGAGATCGATTTCGAGGTGGTGGAAGAGGGAACTCAGTTGCAAATCATGGGCAACGTTTCCCTTCTCATGGAAAAGGAGGGGCAGACCTTGACTCAGTATTTGCCCTCTCCTGA
>JAAZOQ010000323.1 GCA_012797695.1 Anaerolineaceae bacterium
GTTTTCTTGATCGTCCTGTTTGCGGCGCTAGCTTTCTACCTTTCTCAGGTCAATGATGCCTACCGCAATTTAGATTTCTTCACCTTCTGGCTGGGCTCACGCATGACCCTGCACGGAGAAAATGTCTATCAGCCCGAATTATGGGTTGCCAATCATGGCCTTTATCAATCCATCTGGATCGAGAATCTTTTTTACGTCTACCCTCTAAGCACAGCCCTTTTCCTTCTTCCTCTGGGTTGGCTTGAGCTCCCCCTGGCCAGCACACTCTGGCTCTTCACAGGCTTTTTGGGCATTGCCATTGGGGTTCTATTGCTGCTATCCGAATGGCATATTCCTCGCTGGCAGAGCTACGGTTTCCCGATCATTCTCGCTTCATTTTGTTTTCGCCCGGTTTTTTTGAACTTCACAGTCGGGCAATTCGATGCCCTGCTCTTTCTTTTTCTCTCTCTGGCAATTTTCTTCTATGAACGTGAACGAATTCCACTGGCTGGCTTTTTTCTGGCCCTGCTCAGCCTGAAGCCCAATCTGGGTCTGCCGCTGATCGCTCTCTTCGGCCTTTTCTTGCTATTTCGTCGCGCGTGGAAACCCTTTTTCTGGCTGGCAGGGTTCACCCTGGGCATTCAACTGATTCCTTTTCTAATCTCCCCGCACTGGTTTGTTGATTACCTGCACGTGCTGCTGCATAAATCGGAGGATAACAACCTCTTTCCCAACCTGCATGGCCTGGCCGGGGTGATTACCGGCAATGATCCTGCCCTCACGCTCCCCCTCTGGGGAATCCTCTCTATTCTGGTCATCGGGGTTGTCGTGGGATTCCTGTTCAAATATCGCTCTCAGTTATCCATCAAAATGGGGATTGCCCTGGTAACCCTGACCACGCTTCTGATCACCCCTTATCTGCGCGCTTACGACCTGCTCTTCGTCCTCCTCCCCATGTTGATGATCACTGAGGTCGTGGAACAAAAGAAACATTCTTTCTGGCTGACCAACCTGGCTTATTTCAATTGGAGCCTTCTGGCTTTTGGGCTGCTCTTCCTGGCGGTGAAACTCCAGCACGACATTTTCAGCGTTGGTTTGCCCCTGCTGGCTCTTTTGCTTCTGCTCGCGCTGGCACATTCAGAACGCACTGCTGCATTATCGCGTGATTCGCTTAAAGCTGATCCCTGAAATCAGTCATCATTGACCAAACCTGCATCCTTAAGGTAAAATCCATAGGTCATGCGTTGTACCCTTCGCATGCCGCAAATCACTCATTTCGAAAGGGCTTGTCAAATGAAAGTACTGTTGATCAAAGATGTTTACAAATTGGGGCACACCGGCGACGTGAAAAAGGTCGCGGATGGCTACGGGCGCAACTACCTGCTGCCGCAGGGATTGGCCGTGCTCGCCACCCCAGGTGCGCTCAAATCCGTCGAGAAAATTCGCGCCAAAGCCGCCGTCACTCGCGCTGCTTTGAACCAGGAAATGAGCGGCCTCGCTCAACTGGTCGAAGGCGTCGAATTGATCTTCACCAGCAAAGCTGGCGAGACGGGCAAACTGTACGGTTCCATCACCTCCCAGATGATCGCGGATGAATTGAACAAGAAACTGGGCAGCCAGATCGACCGTCGCCAGGTGGAAGTCGAACCAATTCGCAATCTGGGTGAACATCCCGCTCACATTCGTTTGACCATTGACCTCACCCCAAAAGTGAAAGTCATGGTTTATCGCGAAGGGGAAGCACCCGAACCTGCGAAAGCCACTCCTGCACCTGCTGCTCCTGAAGCTCCTGTTGCCGAAGAACCGGCCAGCGAAGCTCCTGCTGCTGAAGAAACCTCTGCAGAGTAGCACATCAATCGAATAGAAAAAACCGGCCAATTCAGCCTGGGGGCTGGCTGGCCGGTTTTTTAGTATAAAATATAGGAATGATGGACCAAACTGTCGGAACAATACTGCGCTTGAAGCGCGAAGAAAAAGGCTTGACGCTCGAACAGGTTTTTCAAGCGATCAAGATTCGCTCCAACTACCTGCAGGCAATTGAAAATGATGACTTCGATCAATTGCCCTCACGAGCACAGGCGCGCGGCTTTATTCGTCTGTACGCCAATTTTCTTGATCTAAATCCTTACCCGCTGCTGGACCAATTAACTGCAGCGGAAGCCCCGGTGGAACCGGTGGCTCCCGTTCAACCCACAGAGAGCAAACCTGTCCTCGAAGAAAAAGCAAAAGAGGTAGTTGATGACCTGCTGCAAAAAGGCAAGGACTCGCTCAAAGAGGGTTTCAACACTGGCGCGCAGAAATTGCAGGGTTCATTCAGCAAACTCAGCGAGAAGATTCCCTATCGCATCGTCAAAAAGGGAGAACCTCTGGCATCTGCACGACCAGCGCCTTCTGCCTCTGCGGGGCCTAAGACCGGGCAAACTGTCCCCCCTGTCAGCACCAGTTATCACGCCATGTGCGAGGCTATGGGCACTGAACTGCGTGAGAAACGCGAATCTCTGGGACTTTCTCTGGCAGATGCCGAAAGACAGATCAAGATTCGCGAGGTGTACCTGTACTCGATCGAAGAAGGCAATCTCGATGAATTGCCCTCGACCGTCCAGGGACGCGGCATGCTGAGCAATTATGCCAGCTTCTTGGGGCTGGATTCAGAAGCCTTTCTGTCGCGTTTTGCCGAAGCGCTGCAGCAGAAACGGCTTGAAACCTTGCCGCCAGAAAAAGCCGGCATTCCCCTGCCCGTCACACCCCAGACAGAAAAACTCACCGGCATTCGCCGTCTGGCTTCCCCCGACCTCATCTTCACCGGCGGGTTGTTTCTGGTATTCTTTGTGTTCATTATCTGGGGATCAGTGCAGTTGCTCAGCATTAATTCGCAACCGGCCAACCCCACTGCCATTCCGATCTCCGATCTATTGCTTGCCAGTGGTACACCAGCCAGTTCGGACATGGTCACCATCGAAGGCGCCACCGCCATTGCCACCGAAGCCGGGCTCTCCGCCTTCACTCCTGTTGATAACCTGCAGGAAACACTGCTGGCCACCAGTACCAGCCAGATTCAGGTCATCGTTGTTGCCCACCACCGCGCCTTCATGCAAGTCACCGTGGATGGGAAAAGCGCCTTTCTCAACCGTGTCACTCCGGGCTCGATCTACTCTTTCTATGGCAATAGTGTGATCGATTTGTTGACCGGCGATGGATCAGCCATCGAGGTTTATTACAATCAAACCAGCCTGGGTATTTTAGGCAATGCCTCTCAGGTAGAAGAGTATCGATTTGGCCCTAGCAGTTACACTAATTTGAGCGCGCTGAACACCGCCACCCCAGCCCCGAGTCAGTTACCTACCCTGACTCAGCAGCCAACGAATACGCCGACTGTAACCCCCGAAACTCCAATGCCTTCTCCCACTCCTACTTTCTAAGGATTCAATGAAAGAAAACTCTTTTTATCTGGTTTCACTGGGATGCGCCAAAAATACCGTGGATTCTGAATCCATGGCTACTCTGCTGGCACAAAACGGCTACCGCGGTGTCGACAAACCCGGTCAAGCGGAAGTACTGATCGTCAACACCTGTGGCTTTATTGACTCGGCACGCCAGGAATCGATCGAGGTCCTGCAAGATCTGGCAATGCACAAAAAGCCCGGTCAGAAGTTGATCGCCGCCGGATGCTTACCCGAACGCAGCCGCCAGCTCATGATCGAGAAGATCGAAGGCGTGGATGGCTTTCTCGGTTCCCGCCGTTGGATGGATATTCTCGATCTGTTGGGCGAAATGCGTGCTGCGCCCGCACCGCGCTACCATTTACCTGACTTCCCCACCATTGGCACCGATGAAAAAGGTATCGCCCGCACCGCGCTACAAGGTGCCAGTGCTTACCTGAAGATCGCTGATGGCTGCCGTCGCCCGTGTGCTTTTTGTTCCATTCCCTTGATCAAGGGAACTACGGTCAGCCGCCCGATGCAGTCGATCCTGCATGATGCTGAAACCCTCCAGGTCGCAGGCATAAAAGAAATGATCTTGATCGCCCAGGATACCACCGACTATGGTTACGATCTGGGCATGAAAGATGGGTTGGCTACCCTGCTCGAGAATTTGCTGCCGCGTGTTCCAGAGATCCCCTGGGTACGCATCCTGTACGCCTACCCTGGTTACGTCACCGATCATTTGATCGAGGTAATGGCAGGTTCTCCGCAAATGCTGCACTACCTGGATATTCCCCTGCAGCACGCTTCTCCGAGCCTGCTGAAAAGCATGAAGCGCCCTTCGGATATTGACTGGGTACATCAGACGATTGCCAAGATGCGCCAGGCAATGCCTGATCTCGCCTTGCGGTCCACCTTCATCGTCGGCTACCCTGGCGAGACTGAAGAAGATTTTCAGATGCTGCTGGACTTTCTGCAGGAAATGCAGTTCGATCACGTGGGCGCCTTTCCCTTTTCTTTTGAGCCGGGGACGGCCAGCGAACCATTGGGCGATCCTATCCCGGAAGAAGTCAAACAAGAACGTCTGGAACGTCTGATGCTGCAGCAGGAAAAGATTTCCCTTGCCAAAAATCAGACCTGGATCGGTAAGAAAATGGATGTGCTTATCGAAGGACAGGGCGACGGGCTTTCTGTCGGCCGCACTTACCGTGATGCTCCTGAGATCGACGGCCTCGTTCTGTTGGAAGATGATGCCGAAGTCGGTGAAATCGTCCCCGTCAGAATCGATGGTGCCATGACGCATGATCTGACCGGCGTTCTTGAAAAGTAACACATCCAATATTTCGAGTTCAAAATCCTCATCATGTAAGATGAGGGTTTTTTATTAGCAATTTATAAAGACCTGTCCTTTAAAACAAAAGTGGACCCCTTAGTGTCCGCTTTTTTGTTGATGCCACAAAAGCAACTATTAGAATTTATATATATGAGTCAGTGCTTCCACAAAGATCCGCCCGCCTCCTCACGGAGGAACTCGGGTTTAACCTAAAAATCGCCTTGCGACGATTTCGGGTTTTAGTGCCCCCACAAAGATCCGCCCGCCTCCTCACGGAGGAACTCGGGTTTAACCTAAAAATCGCCTTGCGGCGATTTCGGCTTTAGCGCTCCCACAAAGATCCGCCCGCCTCCTCACGGAGGAACTCGGGTTTAACCTAAAAATCGCCTTGCGGCGATTTCGGGTTTTAGTGCCCCCACAGAGATTCGAACTCTGGTTTGAGCCTTGAAAGGGCTACGTCCTGGTCCCCTAGACGATGGGGGCATCAACGGACAAAATTCTACCAGAGCATGCCCAAATGGTCAAGAAATTTCAGCAAAGTCATGCTTCCAATTCCCA
>JAAZOQ010000324.1 GCA_012797695.1 Anaerolineaceae bacterium
GGTTACCGGCCGCAGCAATTACTTTCCCCGCCGGGTCGACCACGACAAAGCTTCCAAAATGAATCGACTCTACAATATCACCGCGGGTAACTTCGACCAACGGCTGCACATCAGTTGCATTCATTGTTTCGCCTCTTGTTTTGGGGGATTGAGTTAGCTTAATTTTACCATCAAGACAAAAAAAGACCGGCTGGGGAACCCAGCCGGTCAGTCTTCCCTGATTAGTGAATTCGCGTCAGCGTCAGCGGCGCCAGATCCATGTTCTCGACGGCGATCACTTTCAGTGAAAGGGTATCCCCAGAGCAGGTGTACTGGTAAAGACGGGTTGTCCCCGATTCGCCCATCAAACTCTGATCGATCGTCGAAGCGGTGCCCATGACGTCGATGTTGATGGCAATGCTGCTGTTATCCTGATCGCTGAAAGAGATCTTATCGTCTTCCACGGCGTATTTGCCGGTTCCGCTGCCGTTGATGTTGATCGAGATGGGGATGTCCATCACGGTATCATTGACGGAAGTGTGCATGGTCATGTTCTGCTGAAAATTCTCTGCGCTGAAAACGGCGGTGTTATCCGCGTTGAAGGTCCAGGTGGCGCTGCCGCTAAAGTCGCCGCTGCTGAAAGTGACGTCGTTACCGCTGGCGCTGCTCAAGTTCTGCTGGATTGAGGCCATGTATGAGCTGAAGTCGGTCAGCGACCAGCTCCCGATCAGGCAATCACCCGGCAGGCTGGGGGCGGCAGTGGTGGCCGCCGGTAGCGCGCTATCCGTTTCCGCGGCCGAAGAGGGTTCAGAGGTACTGCTGCCCGAAGAAGCTCCGTTGCAGGCAGCCAGCATGAATGCAGCGGCCAGTAGAAGAGTAAATAAAAATAACAACCGTTTGTTGGAACTGTGTTTCATTTTTCCCTCATTAAAGAATGGTGAAGCAAGTGTGTTGCTTCACGGAGATGAAATTAACAACACGCCAATAGTAGCATAAGAAAATCGGATTGTTTCTGTACGATTTTCTTAAAGAATTCAGCTCGTTGAGAAGAGTTTATTGAATGGAAGCGGCTTCAGTGCGTCGGCTCAGATGCCCGATCAGCAACCCCGCGAAGAGGCCTTGCAGGGCCTGATTCATGTAGATTCCCGCGGCGCCGTAAGCCAGCAGCTTGGTATTCACCCCAATGAATTCCGCCAGCACCAATCCCAGGACCAGCGCGACCCACATCCCCTTCGAGCGGGGAGCCGCCTGACGCCGCGCCAGCGCGATTCCCAGCCATGCAAAGAGAACCAGAGAAATCACCCGTGAAAGAAGAATGGTCATCAGTCCCTCCTCGATCATCGCTTCCATTATAGCGTCATTCTCTCGCGCCATTTCACAGAGGTTTTTTTCGTGCTCTTATCGATTTTATTCTGGCTTTTTTAGCGGGTAGCTTGCTTATATCCGACTGTTACTCGTCTTCCTTGCCCTGTGCCTGCTCACGCACTGCGCGGTCGCGCCGGCTTTTGGCCAGATGAAGCAGGGCCAACACGCCGGTGAAGACCAGGACTAGCAGCCAGTTCAGCAAGTACAGTGCCTCTGCACTACATCGCAGACCCTCATTTCAACTCAATCTTGTGCAAGCGCCGTCTATCCCCGCTGGGCGACTTACTCCATTTCATTCCACAGGGGAGAGAGCATCGGAATGCCCCATTCAGTATTTGGCTGCCAGGTTTTCCATTTTAGGTAAAATAATTGCCGGTCTTGAGTTAATAATTTCAACGCTTTTTCCCCTTCGGCCCATATTTCGTGTGCCTCTTCGGAAGAATAAAGGCCCACTTTTTCCGCTTCGATGAATTCATCGTCATCTTTCCAACGCCACTCAGACATGTCGGGATGTACGACAATGTCAAGCATATTATCCATTGTGTCAAATCCAATCCTTGTCCGCCGAATTGGTTCTTGAAGATTGATATACCAGCAATCCAAATCTTTTGTTCCACTCTTCCACATTAAATAGATGCTAAATGCTTCTCCGGGAACGATCAGCATTAATACATCCGTTCTTGACCATTGGCAATCAACAATATGTATATTTTCGGGTGATAATAATTCGATTGGCGTTGGCCTGTGCTCGACATTTTTTCCAAAGACCCCGGCTGGCAAATAAAGGGCTATCAATTCTGAAGTGTCTTGAACAACAATCGTAGGAAACGCCCAAAAGACTTTCTTCCCTACTCCGCGTAATGTAACCTGTGTACCAGATGTAAAAAGTGGAATTAAGCTCAAGGAGTCTCCCCATCAACCACCGATTCAATACCGCCTGCCCGTAGAGCGCTTTCGCAGGCAATTCTTTGCAAACACTCCTCATCTTTTCCCACCCGCCGGTGGTAGCAAGAAAGGCGCGTTGCTGCCGCGCAACCCCCCGAGCCTGCTTTACTCGTCTTCTTTAAGACGAGCCGGATCCTGGCTCTCCTGGATGGCACGGTCGCGCCGGCTTTTGGCCAGATAGAGCAGGGCCAGCGCCGCAA
>JAAZOQ010000325.1 GCA_012797695.1 Anaerolineaceae bacterium
CTTGGTGGCCAGCAGAATATCCTGAACGAAGTCGGTACCGGTCCAACCATCAGCGGCACCGCCATTGTTGAAGCCCATGCTCCAGGGCACGTTGCCATCCGCAACCATCTTCTCGACGAGGGTATTCAATTCATCGAAGGTGGTCGGGACCTGATAGCCAAAGGCAGCAAACTGGGTCGGGCTGTACCAGATGATGGATTTGACATCTACTTTTACCGGGATGGCGACCCACTTGCCGTCCACAGAACCCATGTCCATCCAGAAGGAAGCATAGTTGTCTTTGTTGGCACTGACAGTATCCAGAGCCATCAGTTTATCAGTATAGAGTTTCATCGGTGAGAGATTCGGCCAGAAAAGAACATCTGGGGGAGTACTCTTGACCATCGTATCGAGAACAGCATCATCACGAGTGGATTGGGCAGTGACCGTGACACCACAGGCATCTTCGAATGGTTTGAGGATGGTGTTGAAGCTTTCTTCCTCAGAACCAGACCACTGATAGACCAGGGTCAGGCTATCGCCCGCTTTGGCTTCACCGCAATCAATGGTAGCGGCAGCCGCGGTGGGAGCGGCAGTGGTAGCTACTTCAGTCGGAGCAGCAGTAGTTGCGGCGGCAGTGGTAGCCACAGGGGCTGCCGTGGTTGCAGCCTGGCCGCATGCCGCAAGCAGCATGGTGGCGACAACAATCAAACCAAAAACTTTCACGAATTTTGTGTTCATGTTTCTCATCTCTCCTTAGAATATCGAAACTTTTTTTGCGCTACGGAACGAGCACTCGATACAAATTTTTCGCTTTGACCGACCTCCTTTCAAGTAGACTTGTCATGTTAGCCCTAGTAACACGTGTTAATGATTTGAGATAAGAAAACTCAACCTGACACGTTATTGTTTTTTTGCTGGCTTGACCGCCGAAGGATCAGTTCGGAATCAAGCAATTGCGTATTGTTTTCCAGCGTCTTCCCGTGCAGCAGGCACAGCAGCGCTTCCCCAGCCGTTTTTCCCAGCTCATACGAAGGGGTATGAATTGTGGAAAGCGGAGGGTCGAAATACTCAGCCAGTGGAATATCATCGAAGCCGACCAGCGCGATATCTTCGGGGATGCGCAGCCCTTGATCTTTGATCGCTTGCATGGCCCCCAGCGCTACCACGTCGCTGGCAATGAACACCGCCGTCGGGATGACCGCAAGCGCCAGCAGCTCTTTCATGGCGCTGTAGCCGCTCTGCGGAGTGTAATACCCCGTCCGCATGAGTTTTTTTTCCACCACGATCCCCGCTTCGCTGAGTGCCTTGCAATAACCATCCCAGCGTTGCTGGGCTGAGGTATATTCCAGAGGAGCGTTAGTGATGAGACCAATGCGGCGATGCCCCGCTTCGATCAAATGTTTGACTGCCCGGTAAGAACCATCGATGGCATCAATATCCACGTAAGGCAGTGAGCTTTCGGGTAATTGTCCCATTAATACAATGGGGTAACCTTCATTATAGAGATCAATGATTTCGCGGTCGTTTTGCTGTGGGCCAGAAAGGATGATGCCGTCCACGTGATTTTCCTGGATCAGATGCATGTACCCATTCTGATTTTCCGGGCTGATGGCCTCCAGCAGCACCTGATAACCTTCCTGGCTGGCCGCTTCCCCCACTCCCAGCACGACCTGTGGCAGCAGCGCATCCGCGAAAACCTGTTCGCGGCTCTGACGCAGGATCAGCCCCAGTGTGTTCGACCGGCCGCTGGCCAGTTTTCTGCCCGCGGAATCGGGGTGATAGCCCAGTTCATGCGCAGCATCCAGCACACGCTGGCGCGTCTCGGGGCTGATACGGACGTCGGTAATATTATTTAATACAAAAGAAACAGTGGATCGAGAAACCCCTGATTTTTCAGCAACATCGAAACTGGTTACGCGTTTTTTTGTCATATTTATGAGTAGTAACACGTGTTAGTTAAAAATATTATAATGATTTTCAAAACCAAAGTCAATAGGCTGCTGGATCAAAACCGGAAGTAAATTTGCCCTTCCCCTCCAGCACTCGATTCCCGTGCCTGAATTTGACAGGGTTCGTTCGAAAAGGATAAAATCAGCGTATGAGCAAAACCACGATCCTTCTTAAAAACGTTCAGTTCATTGACGAACAGGATAACCGGAACACTGGTTGGATCAGTATCGAAGGCCACCAAATTCGCAGTTTGGGCAAAGGACAACCCAAAGATTTTCCGGTCGATCTTGTTTTAGACGGTCAGGGGCTTACCGTTCTTCCCGGTTTCATTGACGTACATACCCACGGCGCCCTGGGGCATGAGATGCTCGGCATTACCGAACCGGGCTTGCAGGAAATGTCGCGTTTTTACGCCAGTCACGGGGTGACCGGCTTCCTGGCGACCCCCTGGACGGCTTCGCACGAGGCCATCCGCGACGCACTCAAAGTGACCCGTGCCGTGATGGGCAATGAAGTGGGGGCCAAGATCCTCGGCGCCCACCTCGAAGGCCCCTGGCTCAGCGTCGCTCGCTGCGGCGCGCAGGATAAATCCTTCATCCGCCCCGCCGGCCGCGAAGAAGCGCTTGAATTTCTCAACACCGATCTCATCCGTCTGGTCGCAGTCGCCCCCGAGGTTCCCGAAAACGAGTGGCTCATCCGCGAATGTACCCGCCGCGGCATCACCGTTTCTGCCGGCCACACCAACGCTACCTATGCGCAGATTCAGGCTGCCATCCAGATGGGCGTGACCCAGGTCACCCACTGCTTCAACGCCATGAGCCCCTTCAATCACCGCGAGCCGGGCACCGTTGGCGCGGCGCTTGATTTCCCACAGTTGATGTGCGAGTTGATCGCAGATAACATCCACGTGCACCCGGCGGCCATGCGGCTGCTGGTAAAAGCCAAGGGCGTTGATCACGTGATCCTGATCTCGGATTCCATCAATGCGGCCGGCATGCCCGAAGGTGATTACCTCTTCAAGGATGCCCACGTTACCGTCAAAGACGGCGCCGTTCGCCTGGATGATGGCACCCTGGCCGGCTCCATCCTCACCATGGAACGCGCCCTGGCCAACATCGTGGCCGCCACCGGTCGCCCCCTCGGAGAAATGGTTAGACTTGCCTCCTTTAATCCCGCCAAGGCCATCCATCTCGAAGAACATAAGGGTCATCTCAGCCGCAATGCCGATGCTGATCTGGTGCTGGTAGACGAAAAGCTGCAGGTTCATCTGACAATGGTCGAAGGAAAAGTCGTTTATAAACAATTCTGATGCGTTGTTAATAGATTTCAGGCAAATCTCTTATCCACCCGATGCTATAATCACCAGATAAGATTAGTTCTGTTTTAAGGACGGAACCCCAAATGATGCGATTTGACCGTTTTACTGAAAGAGCCCAAGAAGCTGCCCAAAGAGCAGCCGAAATTATCCAGCGCTACGGGCACAATCAGATCGATACCGAGCACATGCTGCTGGCATTGATCGAACAGCCCGAAGGCGTTGTTCCGCAGATTTTAGAAATCCTCAAGGTGGATCCGAAGATTCTGGCCGAACGTCTCGATTACATTCTCAAGACCAGCCCGAAAGCCAACATTTTTGGCGGCGGCGGGGCCGGGCAGATCTTCATCACCCCTCGTGTCAAGCGGATCATCGATCTGGCCAATGAAGAGGCCAGCAAGCTCAAGGA
>JAAZOQ010000326.1 GCA_012797695.1 Anaerolineaceae bacterium
CCCGCTGCAAGCAGGGTGACCACCTTGCGTTTGCCGCCTCCCCAGGCACTCATGATGAGCGTCCCCACCAACATTCCTACCCCCATTAAGGTGCTGATGAAGCCCAGTGTCTCGGCATCCCAGTTATCCAGAATCAAGGGAACAATAAGCGGACTCATAATACCGGAGAGGAAATTGCCCACCAGAAAGTAAATCAAGAGGTGCAGCAACCCCTTGCGCTCGGTGATGTACTTCCAGCCAAAGGCCATTTCTTTCCACATCGAACCTTTGGCCTCAACTCCATCTTCTGTACGCGGTGGGTTGGGAATACGGACAAAGAAAAGCATCAAGAGAACGGAAAAAGCATAAGTTGCAAAATCGATCATGGCCATCTTGCCCAGATGGATCGCCACGTACAATGCTCCCGCCAGAGCTGGGCCAGCAATCTGCGGCAAAGCCTCGCCTAACTGCATAAAACCATTCGCCCGGCCAAACTGCTCACGCGGCACCAGCAAGGTTACCGATGCGGTCAGAGCCGGCCACATCAGCGTGTTGAACGCGGCCATCGCCAGGTTCACCGGAATCACCATCCAGGCCTGCAAATGATTGGTCAGGAATAAAATAGCCACGGCCAGTACAGCCAGCCCAGAACCCAGATCACTGATGATCATCGCGGTGCGCCGATTCCAGCGGTCCGAGAGCACGCCGGCCAGAGGCGAAAGCAGCACGTAGGGAGCCTGCTGAGCCACCTGCACCAGTGCCAGCATCATCACGGATTTCGTCTGGCTGTATACCCATACCCCCAGGGCAAAACCAGTTAACTGTGAGCCAATGAGCGAAACCAGTTGCCCGGCCCAGACCGTGAAGAATGTTTTCATCCCGGTGGCGGCCGCCTTAGTTTCTTGCGGCGGGGTTGTTTCAGATTCGATCTGTTCCATGAATTCTCCATTGAACTGCAAAGGAATTCAATTATCACATAGCTTTGGATTTTGATAAAGAAAGTACTGGAAACAGCTTAATGCCATCCATTCATTCTCAATACGTATTTTCCTCTTTAAAGATGCACTTTTATGTATTCCCTGCGGCTCTTCTTTTCTATGATTTGGAAATATGCTCTATAATAGGCTTGAATTGGATTGGAAAGGAGAGTCAAATGGATAAATCAAAACGCGGTTCTTTCGCAGCCGGCATCGGACTGATCCTGATCGGTGCACTATTTCTTGTTTTCTACTTCATTCCAGGACTGTCGCTCCACATGACCTGGCCCATCATCTTTTTGGTGCTCGGGTTTGCCTTTTTCCTGCCCGGCATGGCTTGGCCAGAATCACGGCGTGGTTTGGCCGCCCTTTACATCCCGGGAACGATCCTGCTGGGATTGGGGGTGATCTTTTTCAGCAACACCCTCAGCGGCAACTGGTATATGTGGGCCTATGAGTGGCTGCTCATCCCCGCCAGCGTTGGCCTGGGAATGATGCTGGCGGCCTGGGGAGGCAACTGGAATCGTACCATCTGGCAGATTGGCCTGTGGATTGCCCTGATCAGCGTGGCGGCTTTCTCGGTATTCGCGGCGCTATTCGGCGACATGGTCATCAAACTGGTAGGTGCCGGCATTCTGGTGTTATTAGGGATCGGCATGCTGGTCCGTTCTTTTATGAATAAAAAGGCGGAGTAAATTCATGTCTTCGTTGACCCCGCAGCTTGAGCTGCCTGTTCTGGTTGTCGACAACGCGCACTGGCAAAACACTGCCTCAAGCGGGAAAGAGCCGCAGGAATACTCCGTCCACACCCACCAAGGGTTCATCCTGTCGACCGGGAGCTTTGATTTCTCCGTGCCAGACGAGATGGATTTCCACGGGCCAAACATCATCCAGATCATTTTGGGCAAGGACCGCCTGTATGCTATGGCCTACGAAGAAGACGTCACGGAATACACGGTCCGCGCCGGCAATGTGGTGCCGCTCTACGGCTCAACCTCCTTCACCGGTTTCGAGGGCGGGGAGAAAGTCATCCTGGCCATCGGGCATCTCAGCCCCTCAAGCGAGGAAAACCCGCAGCCCAAGTTTACCGTCCAGTGGGCGGGGGTAGTCAACATTGTGTAGACACTGCCGGGAGAGACACCTCTCCCGGTAGTTTTTTGCTCGCAGTACAGGGTTTACCTTCTGCGGGCCATCTGGCGAATTCTTCCTCAACTATTGCCAGAAAAAAAAGGTGCCATTATAATAAGTCCACCCGGGCGGTTAGCTCAGTTGGTTAGAGCGTTGCGTTGACATCGCAAAGGTCGTAGGTTCGAGTCCTATATCGCCCACACCTGTAAAAGTTGGTCAGTGAAAACCTGACCCCAGGTACTATTCGCGCCAGAGAAAATTCTCTGGCGCTTTTATTTCTTCTCTGGAAAAACTGGCTGCATGGTATGATTATTCCTTGTTCAAAGAGTGCTTTATGACTCTGTCAAAATATCGTTAGAATAAATTGGATATCGATTTTGAAAAGTATCGAATCAAACAAAATAGGCTAACAGAGTTCATTTTTATCAGAATTTTTTAGCATTTATAAATACCTATTAATCGCTTTCCTATTTCTTTGTTTAAAATGTATAATTAAATAAAATTTTAGGGGGAATCATGGACAATGAATTCGATGTAAAGCCATTATTAAATCAAGTCAAAGAAGTAACCAATAAATTTTTTAGCTCAATTAATTACGATACTGCTGCCTATCAATCAATTTCTCGGGTAATTAATCAAATTGATCAAGATATTTCAGATGCGATTACACGTGAAGCAGAAGGCATTATTAGAATCGGAATTCTTGGCGCAAGAGGAAGTGGGAAATCAACTTTTGCCAATGCTTTAATGGAAAACAATTATTTGCCAGAATCCGCGATAATATTTTGCACAACTATTCCAACGACAATAAGATATAAAAGCCAAGCATATTTAGAAATTAAATCAGAGATTCAAGAAAATTCCTACAAGCACCAATTTACAGAAGAAGAGAATTTCTCTGAAATTATTAAAGAAAAACTAAACTCAGTATGTAAAGAATCCAATAATCCCGAAAATATTAAGAAAATCACCCACATCGATTTACAATTGCCAGTGGGATTGCTTGATGGAAAAGAAATTGTTGATGTTCCAGGTTTTACAAAGGGCAACCCTATACACCAAACTTACGCAATCAGATTTTCCAAGTATTATTGTGATATCTGCATTGTACTGATTAACAATGCAGAAAGTGTGGAATTTGAAAACTGCGAAGGGATCGCCGCATACCAACGCATTTTCAATGATAGGACTGATTCCACGATTTTTATTATCAATAAGTGCGATGCATGTTCTGATCAAGATATTCAATATCTTCAAAAAACCTTTTCAAAAATTTTACCAAGTGCAAATATTTTTCAAATTTCAGCAAAGAATATTTTGATCAATGAAGGGCAACAATACCAATACCGTAAACTTTTAGATAAACTCTTTCTACTTACTAATAGAAAAACTTACGTTTTGGCATATTCATTAATCGAAAGACTGATTGCAAATTTTTCTTCCCTCCGTGATCTCTGCGCTCTGTCATCAGAAAGTTTATCTATTCTTGAAAATGATTTCGATAACCTACTGAAAATTGAATTTGACGCATATTTTCAAACTTTACAAAACGAAATGGGGAAAGAATACACTGTTCCTAGAGATCTTCCCCAAATCAATATTGACTCATTCGATATACCCCCCGCTATAGGTATCATTGGCGCAAATGATTACATAAATAAATTGATTAATGCACTTTCTGAGCAATCAAAAATTGTTGTAAATGAATCTATACAAACTTTTGAAGATTCTTTTTTTAATAGTTTTATCTCTAGATTTGACCAACAAATAGAAAGATTCAATTCTCAAATCCAAAAAAAAATCTCTGGGTTTGAGAACCAATTTGGAGTAAAGACCGAAATTCAGTCTCCAAAGCTTGATTGTCTTCCTAATATATGCATGTTTGACCCATCAAAATTTGATATGTTAAAACCTAATGGTTTTAAACTAATGCTTGAAAAATATTTACCGAGTTTTTTGGTACGCGACTTACGATTTTGGAGACCTCCTATGAATATTTCTATTGGTCCAATTTCAATAAACTTAGGAATCCCAATTGGGATAAGAACCAACAAAGAAATACTTGATACAGAATCTCAGATCACACAAGAAAATGCCCTTAAAATTATGGACGCATGTATATATGAGTCAATTAATTCATTTGTGAACGAAATATATAAATCCTACGATTCTTTGTGCAAAAGTTATCAAAAAGAGTGGAAAAATCGTTTATTAAGTTATAACAACAAGATATTAGCCGCAAAAGCACTAACCTCTTCAAACACAATTAATTCAATAAATAATTTAATCAATACTTATAAAGCCCTCCTGGGTCCATTAAGAATATTAATAGAACGATAAGATTATTGATCTATTGAAAGGATAAAGTTATAATAATTTTCAATACAGCGGACCAGGACGAGTACCCGGCAGCGCACTGACAGGGAAAGCAGATCAGCGACTGAGAATCTGCTTCAGCAAAAACCGGCGAAAACCCCCTGAGAGCTTGATCCGGAACGGGTGTGACAAACACCTCAGTATGGAAAACGGCTGACCCCGTTATCGGTCGCACGAGATCATCCGCGCAGCAGCGCAGATGAATCTGGGTGGAACCGCGTGAGAATTCTCCCGCCCCAGAAATGGGCGGGAGTTTTTATTTTAAATCGCCCGGCTAGAATCCGATGACCGCCCCCGGATGCGCCGGAAACTAAACGGAGGAAAGAATGCCAGAAATCAAGCAGGAACGTTATCAGGATACGCTGCTCTACCGCGTACGCCACTCCAGTGCGCACATCATGGCCCAGGCCGTGCTGGAAAAATTCCCGACTGCCAAGATCGCCATCGGCCCAGCCATCGAAGAAGGCTACTATTACGACTTCGACCTGCCCCGTCCATTGACCCCCGAAGATCTCGAAGGGATCGAAAAACGCATGCGCGAGATCATCAAACAAAACCTGCCCTTTGTGCGCAAGGAAGTCAGCGCAGAGGAAGCCAAAGAGCTCTTCAAGGATCAGCCGTACAAAATCGAATTGATCCAGGGGCTCGAAGAAGGCAAACTGGATGACGACGGTAACCCTATCGACGAGAAACCCGTCATCTCTACCTACACGCAGGGTATCTTCACCGACCTGTGCCGCGGCCCGCACGTGGAATCCACTGCGCAGATCAACCCGGAGGCCATCAAATTGCTTTCCGTCGCCGGGGCCTACTGGCGCGGCGATGAGAAACGCCCCATGCTGCAGCGCATCTATGGCACCGCCTGGAATACCCGCGAGGAACTGGAAGATTACCTGAAACGCCAGGAAGAAGCCAAGAAACGCGATCACCGCAAACTGGGGAAGGAACTCGGTTTGTTCTACTTCTCTGAGGATGTCGGCCCGGGTCTGCCGCTCTTCACCCCCAAAGGCGAATTGCTCCGTCACCTGATGGAAAGCTACGTCCGCGATGTTCAAACCCGCTATGGCTACCAGCATGTCTGGACCGGTCACGTGGTGAAAGAGGATCTGTACAAGCGTTCGGGCCACTATGACAACTACAAAGACGTCATGTTCCCGCCCATGGTAGACGAAAACATTACCTTCCGTCTCAAACCCATGAACTGCCCCAGTCACATGACCCTCTTCAAAGAGATGGGGCTGCATTCATACCGCGAACTGCCGCTGCGCTTCGCTGAATTTGCCACGCTGTACCGCTACGAGAAAACCGGCGAGCTGAACGGGCTGACCCGTGTGCGCAGCCTGACCCAGGACGATTGTCACATCTTCTGCACCCCTGAACAGATCGAAAGCGAGTTCAAGCTGGCGCTGGATCTGATCCGCGAAGTGCTCAACACGTACCACTTCACCAATTACCGCGTACGCCTCTCGCTGCGCGGCAAAGGCGGCAAATACGTCCAGGATGACGAAAAATGGACGAAAGCCGAGAATGCACTGCGCTCAGCCATGAATGCCTGTGGGCTGGAATACTTTGAAGCCACCGGCGAGGCCGCTTTCTACGGCCCGAAGGCTGACTTCATCGCCAAAGATGTGCTCGGACGCGACTGGCAGCTTTCCACCATTCAGGTGGATTTCATCCAGCCAGCCCGTTTGGGTTGCTCCTACATTGGCGAAGACGGTCAGGAACATACCCCAGTGGTACTGCACCGCGCCGTAACTGGCACGACCGAACGCTTCTTGGGCGTGTTGATCGAGCATTACGCCGGCGCCTTCCCGGTATGGCTGTCACCGGTACAGGCCGTGCTCATCCCCATCGCCGATCGCCACCTCGATTATGCCCATACCGTGGCAGCCAAACTCAAAGAGCATGGGATCCGCGTTGAAGTAGATGACCGCAGTGAGCGCATGAACTCCAAAATCCGCGACGCCCAAACGCAAAAGGTACCCTACATGCTCGTCGTTGGGGATAAGGAAATGGAAAACAATCAGGTGGCCCTGCGCCTGCGCAACGGCGACAATCCCGGTGCCATGGCTCTGGATGCCTTCCTGAAACAGGCTGAAGACGAAATCGCGCAAAAAATCTAGATCGGTTCATCAACCAACAAACAACGGGGCGGCCTTAGCCGCCCCGTTGTCGTATCTTCTCATAGAAGAGAGGGTTATTACACTTATCAAATCTGTCGAAAGTCGTGCTTGACCCGGACCTCATGGTTCGCTATGATGATTACATGTCCCCAGCCACTGCTCCCCAACCCATTCTCGCGCCTCAGGAGTAATCCATGCCCCGTATCTGCGTCATTTTGAATCCCGTTGCCGGCAAAGGAAACGGTTTGCACATGAAACCCCGTATTGAAGAAAACCTGCAAAAACTGGGGCTGGAGTTCAAGCTGGTACTTACCGAATATCCTGAACATGCCACCCAGCTGGCACAGGAAGCCTTGCAAGAGGGTTATGAAGTAATCGTTGCTGCGGGGGGAGATGGCACCGTCAATGAAGTAATCAACGGCATCATGACAGCCGGCGAAGCACGCAAGGATTCGACCGTGCTGGCCGTGCTGCCAGTGGGCCGAGGGAATGACTTTGCCTTCAGCATGAACATTCCTACTGATCTGGATGAAAGCTGTGCCCTGCTGGCAAACGATCCGCGCATGAAGATCGACATCGGCCGCGTGACCAGCGAACGGTTCCCTGATGGGCTGTATTTTGGCAACGGGGTAGGCATGGGCTTTGACGCCATGGTGGGCTTCGTTGCCGCCAAGATGCCGATCAGTGGGATGCTGTCTTATCTGATCGCCGCAATCAAGACCATGTTCATTTATTTCAACGCCCCACAGGTCGAACTGGTCCTGGATGGTCAAAGCAGAGTGTTCAACGCTTTAATGATCTCCATTATGAATGGCCGGCGCATGGGCGGCAGCTTTATGATGACCCCACATTCCCTGCCGGACGATGGTAAATATGACCTGTGCCTCGTTGCTGAGGTCAAGCGCAGCCAGATGCCAGGGCTCATGTCCCTGGTCATGAAAGGCACTCAAGAAACTCACCCAGCCGTCACCACGGCGCAGGCACAGAAGATCGAATTGCGCGCCTTGCAGGGTTCCCTGCCCGCTCACGCTGACGGTGTTACTTTATGTGAAGCCGGCGAAAGCATTGCGGTCGAGATCTTGCCGGCGGCACTTTCGATCATTACGAGGTAAACCAATGACATTGGCTTTAAACCTAATCAATCCCTCCATGAAAGCAATCCTGCATACCTTTATGCAGATCGATGATCGGGATATCGCCAAAATACCGATGCACGGGCCGTTGATCCTGGCGACCAACCACATCAACTCACTCGATGCCCCTATCGGCTTCTCGCATCTGCACCCACGTGACCTGACCGCATTCGTCAAAGTCGAGACCTGGAACAATCCGCTGCTCGCCATGCTCTTCAATCTCTGGCACGGCATTCCCATCCGGCGCGGCGAAGTCGATATGGATGCCTTTCATCAGGCACAAGACGCGCTTCTGAAAGACAAAAAAATTGTCATCATTGCCCCTGAAGGCACACGTTCCTGGGATGGCAAACTCAAGAAGGGTTACCCCGGCATCGTTCTGCTGGCCATTCGCAGCGGAGTGCCCATCCTGCCAGTGGTCTTTTACGGCAACGAAGCGGTTGGGCAAAATCTGCGCTCTTTGCGGCGTACCAACATCACCATCCGCGTAGGGGAACCTTTTACCATCGATTTCTCTCATCAAACCCTCTCCCGCGAATTCCGTGAAGAAGTGACCGATGAGGTTATGTATCAAATTGCCATGTTGCTGCCCGAAACTTACCGTGGGGTGTATACCGACCTTTCCCGGGCAACCACTCGCCACTTACGTTTCCTGTCAGAGAAGATGAACTAACTTCTCCAGCCTTTTGGTTGACTTCCCTTCTTTGGGTGTGGTATTATTTATAAGATTCGGCCCGTAAACAACGGGCTTATGTTCGATATTTTCTTAAAAGGAGCCAACTATCAGTACAACAAATTTTCGCGTCAATGAAATGATTCGTACAGCCGAAGTTCGTTTAATCGGTCCAGATAACGAAAACATCGGTGTGGTGCCCATCCAGAAGGCGTTGCAGATTGCCCGTGATGCCGACCTGGATCTGGTTGAGGTTGCGCCAAACTCTGATCCCCCGGTATGCCGGGTGATGGACTTTGGTAAATTCCTGTTCGAGCGCACGAAGAAAGAGCGCGAGGCCAAGAAAGCTCAAACCAAGATCGAGGTGAAAGAAATCCGCCTCAGACCAAAAACCAATGAGCACCATCGCGGATTCAAGACTCGGGACGCGAGACGTTGGCTGACAGAAGGAAATAAGGTGCGCGTCACCGTTCGCTTCCGCGGACGAGAGATCACCTACCCTGAGATTGCGTTGGAAGATCTGAAAGAGATCGCCGAAGAACTTTCAGACGTCTCCACGATTGAGCAAGCGCCCAACATCGAAGGGAAAACCATGGGCATGGTACTGGCCCCATCGAAACCCGGGAAGAAGAAAACCGCCGCGGAAGCCGAAAAAGAGCCCGCTGCGGAAGAAGCTTAAATCTCTCTGGATTGAGCCAAAAATCTGGTATAATCGGCGGTTGCGTTACCAACCGTATTTTTAGTTGAGAGGAGTTCGCTGTGCCACGCAAGCAGAAACAAGGCAAATACAAACTGAAGACCCATAAAGCGACATCGAAACGATTCCGCTTAACCGGGTCCGGCGCCTTAATGCGAACGAAGGGCGGCAAGAGCCATCTGCGCCGCAATACTTCCGACCGCACCAAGGCGTTGTATACCGAGATGGTCGAAGTCAAGGGCAAAAAGCTCATCAAGACCATCAAGCGCCTCACTCCAAACATGGAGTAATTTTCGAGGCAAGTCATCGTATCCATTTTTAGTGCGTCTGTTGGGTGCATAAAACGGGTCAAGAGACCGGCGCCCAGGGGATTGCAAAGGAGTAAGCAATGGCACGTGTAAAAGGTGGTCCGAATGGCCATCTGCGTCATAAGAGAGTATTAGCCTATACCAAAGGTCAATTTGGTAGCCGCCATCGCCTGATCAAGCGCGCCAATGAAGCTCGCTTGAAGAGCATGTGGTACGCCACCCGCGACCGCAAACTTCGCAAACGCGATTTGCGCCGCCTGTGGATTACCCGTATCAATGCCGGCGCTCGTCAAAATGGCATCAGCTACAGCCAGTTGATCCACGGTCTGCGCAAAGCCAACATTCTGCTCAACCGCAAGATGCTCGCCGAGCTGGCAGCACGCGATCCGAAAGCCTTTGCCGCTGTAGTAGCAAAAGCCAAAGCCGCTTAATCAGTTGAACCCCAAACGGGGCGGTCATGACCGCCCCGTTTTTATTTAAATCGCAGTAAAATCAGCACAGAGAAACTCATGAGCTCATTCCTTTCTTCCAGCCATAACCCTCATCTTCAACAGGTACGCGCCTTGCTTAATCAGAAAAGCGCGCGCAGCGAAAGCGGCCTGTTCGTAGTCGAGGGCGTCAGGCTGGCCGAAGAAACCCTTGCCAGCCAAACCCCGGTGAAAGAAGCCTATTTTGCCGCTTCCACCAGCGAACGCGGGCACAAGATCATTGATGCCCTGACCAGACGCGGGGTAGAAATCTTTGAAGTGGCTGAACCCGTTCTGGAAAGTCTTTCCGCCACGGAAACTTCACAAGGAGTGCTGCTGGTCCTGTCCCAACAATCCAGACTCCTCCCCTCGCAAGCAGATTTTGTGGTCATTCTGGACCAACTGCGTGACCCCGGCAACATGGGTACCATTTTACGAGCCGCGGCTGCCGCCGGGGCCCAGGTTGTCTTACTGCCGCCGGGCACCACGGATCCTTTTGCCCCCAAAGTCGTCCGGGCTGGAATGGGAGCTCATTTCCGTCTGGCACTGCACAACGCCAACTGGGCAGAAATCCGCGAGTATTGCCACACCGCGGCCCCCAGTGGGCTGCGTCTGTTCCTGGCCGAATCAGGCGGGGGAACTTCGTGCTGGCAGGCGGACTTGCGCGAACCGCTGGCGCTGGTCATCGGCGGCGAAGCCGATGGCGCCAGCCCGGAAGCACGTGAAGCTGTAGATGAACTTCTGCACATCCCCATGCCCGGACAATTCGAATCTCTCAATGCCGCGGTCGCCGCAGGCATTCTACTCTTTGAAATCGTGAGGCAACGCAGCCAACCATGAGAATTCGTTCAATCACCAGTTTTCTCGACCTGGATCCAAATACTTACCCCTCCACACTTGAACAGCTTTCCCGTTTTAGCCAGACACTCTCGCAGCGTCTGAACGACGCCGGCGTCGAAGTGCAAACCCGTCGTCTAGCGACTTCGCCATTTGCACTGTACACCGCGGAATGGTCCGTGGAGCAAAGCCTGCAATGGATCGCCCGCTTCGAGGCAGAAACGCAGGCCGCCGGCTTTGATTTCTACAGTCTGGGCCCGGCCATAGAGGAATTCCCGGCCAGCTACCGGCTGGCGCTGGCCATCCTGCAGCAATCCCGCAATGCCTTCTTGAGCGGGGTCATCGCTGACCGTTTTTCAGTGCACCCGGCGGCCATTCGCGCCGCCGCGCAGGTTATTCATGAAGCCGCCGCAATCGATCCCAATGGTTTTGCCAACCTGCAATTCACAGCACTGGCCAATGTACCAGCGGGGGTTCCCTTCTTCCCGGCCGGATACGCTCCCCAAGGCAAACCGCCTTCCTTTGCGCTGGCAGTGGAATGTGCCGATGCCGTCTGGGCTGCATTTGCCGGCAAAACCTCGCTGCAAGCCGGGCGGGCTGCCATGCTGCACAGTCTGGAAGACTTTGCCGCCCGCGTCGCTCCGTTGTGTGAAGCTACTGCCCAGGAATTCAGTGTGCCCTTTGGTGGCTTCGACTTCTCGCCCGCCCCTTACCCTGCCGAAGGATGTTCGCTGGGCTACGCGGTCGAAGCGGTAGGGCAAAACCCCGTTGGTCGCGACGGCTCACTGGCAGAAGCAGCCATCATTGCCGATACCCTCGATCAGGGCAAATGGAAACGGGCCGGTTTCAATGGGTTGATGCTGCCCGTTCTTGAAGATCCGGGGCTGGCAAAACGCGCCGAGGAAGGCACTTTGCTGGTCAAGGACCTGCTGCTGTACTCGGCGGTCTGCGGCACCGGGCTGGATACCGTACCCATCCCTGGGGAATGTAGCAAGTCGGAAATTGCCGCCATCCTCTTCGATGTAGCGGCGTTAAGCGTGCGATTGGGCAAACCTCTCACCGTGCGTCTGATGCCCATCCCCGGCAAAAAAGCTGGCGAACGCACTCAGTTCGATTTCAGTTACTTTGCCGCCAGCCGGGTGCTGCCCGTTTCAGCCGGAGAAGTCGCTTCACCCTTGAATGGAAACGAAACCATACCGTTGGCGACGCGCCACATTCACCGGCAAATGCGCCGGGTCTCCCATTAAGGAAGCGAAAAAGCCAGCGCAATTGCGCTGGCTTTTTGATGAACGTCAGAGATTTTTTACGGCGCCGGCAATGTTGCCGACGGCTGCGGCGTTTCAGTCTCAGTTGCCACCGGAGTCAGTGTCGGGGTTAGAGTAACCGTGGA
>JAAZOQ010000327.1 GCA_012797695.1 Anaerolineaceae bacterium
CCGTCATCAAACGGCACCCTTGCGGCCGCCTGAACAGGCACAGGCTTCTCTACCCGCCACGCAGCCCGTTGCTGTGGTTCCTCCTGTGGTGGAGGATACCCAACCCACAGTCCCCCAGCGCCCGGCGGGCGAACTGGTAACAGATGCCGATAAATATGCGGCTTTCAAAGTACAGGAAGAAAAGTCTCACGAAGATGCCCAACCGCTGCGGGTCAAAGGCGGCGGTACCGGGAAGCCTCCGGCTGGCCAGGCTGCAGCGGCGTCCGCAGCCAAACCCGCCCATCGTGCGTCTGGCTTTTTGATTTTTACCCTGGTCCTGATCGGGTTGTTGGCGGTCCTGTGGCTGGCCTTGCCTTCCTGGGCTGCACTGGCGAACAGTGCTTCTACTGATTTACCGGCGGATGTGCTGGCTAAGCCCAGTCTTACCCCCACGAACACGGCTACCGTCACGCCTTCCCCGACGCCAACTGAAACACCTACCCCTTTGCCTACTGCAACCCCGCTGCCCACGGATACGCCCTGGCCGACGGCCACGGCAGTGTCTTACGCGCCAACGGCAGATACGAGCTATTCCAGTTACGTGCAGCCTACCCTTTCTGCCGATACCTCCGGCCGTTGGATCGACGTGGATTTGACCAACCAGATGCTGTATGCCTATGAAGGCAGCACGGTGGTGGCTTCTTTCTTGGTTTCGACCGGGGTGGCCGCCTATCCCACGGTGACCGGGCAGTATTACATTTACGTCAAGTACGTGTCTACCCTAATGACCGGGCCGGGTTATTACCTGCCGGATGTGCCCTATACGATGTATTTCTATCAGGGCTATGGTATCCACGGCACTTACTGGCACAACAATTTTGGCACCCCCATGAGCCACGGCTGCGTGAACATGCGTACCTCAGATGCGGAATGGATGTTCAACTGGGCTTCGGTGGGTACCCTCGTCAATATCCATTATTGATCCCTATGCTCACTCAAGTTGACCTCAGCGGTGTTTCCAGACGGGAGTTTCTTAAGCTCAGTGGAGCTTCCCTGCTGGCGTTGTTTGCCCTCTCCACCCCCCGGCTGGTCAGCGCCAAATCCATTGCTGCGCAGGAAACCGATCTCTCGATGGGGCGCATTGTGACCAACAATGTGAAAGCCTACGATGTACCCGCCTTGGAGGGTAACGAGGTCAAAACCTATTACAAAGACCAGGTGCTCCCGATCGATGCGGTGGCAATTGGTACCGGCGAGCCTGCTTATAATCAGGTCTGGTACCACATGAATGGCGAAGGATATGTGCATTCTGGCTCAGTGCAGCCGGTGCGCATTGATCTCAATGCAGTGGCGTCGTCGATTGCTGAAGGGGGGCAGTTGGCTGAAGTGACCGTTCCTTTTACCGATGCCATCTGGAATCCGGTGCTCAAGAAGCTGGTGGCTTACCGGCTCTATTATCAGACCACTCACTGGGTGGTGGGCACTCTGACGGATAATGAGGGTCTGATCTGGTACGAGATTCTCGAGGACTTCTACAACTTCCATTACTTTGTCAATGCGACGCATTTGCGCATGGTCACTGCTGATGAGGTGACCACGCTTTCCCCTGAGGTGCCGGCAGCCGAGAAGCATCTGCGTGTCCATCTGGATGAGCAGGCAGTGGTGGCGTTTGAAGGGGACACCGCCGTGCAGATGTTCCGCTGCTCCAGCGGTACCAAATATTTCAATACCTATCTCACCCCTACAGGCGATTTTACGACTGATTACAAGCGTCCTTCCCGCCACATGGTCAATGGCAGCAAGGCGGCCGCGAATACCTATGATCTGCCCGGAGTACCCTGGGTCAGCTTTTTCAATGAGGATGGGGTTTCTTTTCACGGTACTTACTGGCACAATGATTTTGGGCGTCCGCGCAGCCACGGTTGTATTAATCTGCCTTCTGAGGCAGCCAAATGGGTCTATCGTTGGACTCTGCCCAATGTGCCTTTTGCCGACCAGACTTTCTACAAGCGCCTCGGGACGGCGGTTACGATCACTAAGGGCTGACCTGCCTTCTTTCCAACACACCTCTAACAAAAAACTGATAATATTCACAGAAACTATGCCTTATAATGGTAGCAGGAGTTAGAGAGTATGAACCGCGAACCTTTATTTATGGGGTTGGTGTTTGATGAAAATGATCAGCCGGTCAGCACTGCGACAATTGGTGAAGAACCCTGTTACGTGGTGAATGACGCTGGCTTTCTGCGCCATATTCCTTCACGGGATGTGGATTTGAAGGTGATCGATAGTCTGAAAGGCCAAATTACTGGTAATGAAGAATTGATTGCTGATCAGACAGCGAAAATGCTGGGGCAGGAGGATCTGTTTACTCATGCCATCATTCAGAACCAGCTCAAGAATCTGGATCAGCATTTCGATCAGTTGCTCGAAACCGGTATTCCTGAGGAAGCTCGCCTGTATCTGGGAATGACCGGGTTCAAAGTGGTCATCGATGTCCACGGTGAACTGATGCGGCTGGAACAGCCCAGCGCGCCCGCCCAGGACGGCGGTGATGAAGGTGATGAGTAATTTCGCGAGACCTGA
>JAAZOQ010000328.1 GCA_012797695.1 Anaerolineaceae bacterium
ACAACGAAAAGCTGCAAATGCTCTTCATAGATGTAATGGTCCTGATAAGCGCGCTCGATCCACTCAAGCAAATGATCGTAATAGCCGTTCACGTTGAGCAGTGCCGCCGGCTTGCGATGCAGACCGATCTGCGACCAGGTAAGCACCTCAGAGAGCTCGTCCAGAGTGCCGAAGCCACCCGGGAGCGCAATGTAGGCATCGGAGAGTTCGTTCATGCGTGCTTTGCGAATCTGGATATTCTCGACGGTAATAAGCTGGGTCAACCCCTGAGTATAGATCAACTGCGGGCTATCCAACCCCTTTGGGACGATGCCAGTTACCTCACCGCCAGCCTCCAGACAGCCCCGTGCCAGCGCGCCCATCATACCCGTACGCCCGGCCCCATAGACCAGCCGGATACCCCTTTGGGCCAGCAATTCCCCGGTGACGCGGGCGGCCTCATAGTACTCTGGGGCCAGATTATCTGCGGAGCCGCAAAAAACGGCAATCGTGCGTAGTGAATAAGACATATCTACCTCTGCATGCCAGAATAATCTCAATTGTACCGGTTTTCAAGCCGCAGGAGCAGAAAATCACCTTAAATTTCAGCGAAACGGGCCAGAGAAATTTCTCTGGCCCGTCTTTTTTTCTCAGGGTTGGATCATCAGTACGTAGGTACCCGGCTGACTGACCTGAACCTGGAGCGTATCCCCGGTTTGGGTCGCGCCGCTCACCACCGTCCAGGCCTGATGGTCATCCGCGCGGTACAGCACCTGATAGGTACCGGTGACGCTCTGCGGCAGGTCAAAGCTCAACGTAGCAGTCTGACCTTCCGCCAGGTCAGGCTGTACCTGACCCTCCACCTTGGTGTAGAACTGCAAGCCGCTCACAGCGTACTGGTCCGCAGGCAGATCATGCAGAGTCCAGACGGCCACCGGCAGGGCTTTCAATTCACCCGCGCCGCTGCAAGGCACTGCTACGCCGGTCGTGCCCAGATCCAGGGAAGCGTCGCCGGTGGTGCAGGTCAGATCGGCACTCTTGGCCTTGACCAGAAGAACATACTCGCCCGGAACAGTGACCACCGCAATTCTGTGACCGATGATACCGGTCTGGTTGAACGGAGTGAACAGGCAGTGCGGATCACCCTCACCCGTCCGCGGATCGAATTCACAGTGCGCGGGTACGGTCTCAAGTTCTGGCTCGTAGCTCGAAGTGATCTCTTCCCATTTCTTCGTCGTGTCATTCCAGCGGGCAATCATCAGATCCTGCGGATCGTAGCCTTGCGGTACAACAAAGCTCAAGGTTGTGCCGGCTTTCTCACCAGTATCAGTGACCCCATTGTGAGAGAGGTCATAAGCGATGCCAAAGACCAGAGCGGTATCTTCGGGCAACTGTTTCTCGAGAGTGAAGGTATCAAAGTACGCCAGGGTAGCTACTTCACCATTCAAGAAGCCGAAGTACATCTCATTGCCTTCGGGCAGGCGCAGGAGCGCAGCCAGATAACCCGCGAAGAGCAAGGTTGTTTGATCACCGCTTTCGATATCGATGACGATCAACGTCGGCTGCTTTTCCGTCGCGCAGCATTCCGTGCCGGTCACCGGAACCGGTACTGGTTTAGGCTCTGGACCAGGTCCGGGAGCTGCCAGCAAATTCTCGATGTCGTTCAGCGGGACGATGTAGGTGCCGCCGGCAGCGATGTAAGCCGTATCATTACCGTCACCACCGTAGAGGATGTTGTAGCCCGTCCCACTCCAGAGAGTATCGTCGCCGCCTTCGCCAGCAAGGATGTTATTGCCCGCGCCGCCGTCGATGACGTTGTCGTTATCGTCGCCCACCAGGATATCATCCCCGGCGCCGCCGATCACGTTCTCGATACTGGTGACACCGCCGTGGAAGACGTTGACGTAACCATTTTCAAGGGTCACTTCCAGATCGGTCAGGAAGTCCGAGAAGTCGAGGGTATCGGTGCCGCCGCGGCCATCGATGCTGCCTGGCAGGGTAACGCCATTCTTGATGATGAAGGTGTCGTCATAGCCCGATCCGCTCAAGGTTTCGATGCTGGCAAAAGTCAGCGTGCGTGAAGCGGAGGTGTAGCTGCCGCCGGTTGGGGTCACCGTCCAGATACCCGGGTCATTGGTGCCACTCAGGGAATCGTCCCCGCTGCCGCCAAGGATCCGATTGATATTGTCGAAGGTGCCGATGATGCTGAACTCGATCCCCGCGAATCCATTCAAGCTGCCCGTGCCGGTCAAGATGATGTCACGGCTGGTGGTGTACGGGCTGAAGTCCAGGGTATTGCTGCCACTCTGACCATCGATGGTGCCGGTCAAGGTCGCATCGTTTTCCAGACGGAAGACGTCATCTCCGGCGCCGCCGTTGAGATTGTAGGTTTGCGCACCGCTCACGTCAAAGGTATCACTGCCCGCACCGCCATTCAGGGTTTCGAAAGCGTTGGCGGTCAGGGTATGGCCGGTGCTGGTGTAAACCACATTACCGTTGATCGCAAAGTTTGCATCCAGGTTGGCACCCGTAAAGGTATCTTGATGGGACGATGTCGCCGTGATCGTATCGATGTTGGCAAAGCTGCCCGTCAGGCTGGCTTCCAGACCATTGAATCCATCCACGCTGCCCAGCCCCGTTAGGACCACGTTGCGCGCAGTCGTGAAAGCGCTGAAGTCGAGCCAATCGCTGCCGCTTTGCCCATCGATGCTGCCGTTCAAGGTCACGCCGTCACTGAAGACGTAAGTATCATTTCCGGCCCCACCGTAGAGCGAAATGGCCCGATTGCTGTTGATATTGAAGAGATCATTGCCACTGCCGCTCTGGATATTCTCGA
>JAAZOQ010000329.1 GCA_012797695.1 Anaerolineaceae bacterium
TCCTTCGTTAACCGCTGTGATCCTGGCTGGTGACCTGGCAGTAACTCCTTCCAAGATGGCTATTCCTTCCCCTGCGCTGACGCCAACTTTGACGTACTTTCCCTCTCTGACAGCGACGAGCGGGTTTACTTCAACGATTACTCTGACGGCAACTGCCACGTTTACACCGACAGCTACCCTGACCCCAACGGTAACTTTGCCGGCGATCAATCAGGCTTCGTGTATCGACCCCAGCGCTCAGCGCCAGACCGGGATCGTTACCCAGGTGATGGATGGAAATACAATCCACGTGCAGATCGATGGAAAAGATTACGTGGTCCGGTATATCGGCATTGCTGTTCCAGAAGCGGGGGCTGCCGGAGCAACTGCGGCCACAAGCTATAACTCTCAATTATTGATGGGCAAGCCCGTGACACTGATCCGCGACGTGTCTGAAACGGATGCCGGCGGCAGGCTATTGCGGTATGTTTTGGTAGAGAATGTTTTTGTCAATTACGTGCTCGTTTCGCACGGCTTGGCCGTGGCGAAAAGTGATTCCCTGGATACGGCATGTGATCAGGTGTTCGTGGATGCCCAAAAGCAGGCCAAGGTTAATCAAATGGGTTTATGGCTTCCGACGGTTACCCCGGTTCCTTACGTACCTCCAATTGTGGTGCCTACCCCAACGGCGGCAAACCTCTCGAATGGCGGCAATTGCGACCCTTCCTATCCTACGGTCTGCATTCCCCCACCACCGCCTGACCTCGACTGTAAGGATATCCCCTACCGGCGATTCCGGGTGTTGCCGCCCGATCCGCATCATTTCGATGGAGATCACGACGGCATTGGCTGCGAAACCTGATTCTGTTTATTACATTGCACCGGTTCTATTTCATCTCCACTGCAAATTTGTGCGATAATCACCCCTGTAGTGGAGATTTTCATATACAATAGCGGTAGAAAGTCGAGAAATTCATTTGCAGGGGAGAGGTATGCCGCAGTTTTTATACGATAACATCTCAGCACAGATCGAGGAATCGATCCGCAGTATGGCGACCGGGGAGAAGCTGCCTTCTGAGCGGACGCTTTCGGCCCAGTATGGGGTGAGCCGGAACGTGCTGCGTGAGGCGCTGCGTTCCCTCTCTGAAAAGGGACTGCTGGAGATCAAGCCCGGCAAGGGAATCTACGTGGCCAACCTCGAAAACGAGAAGGTGGTCAACCGGCTGGGGACGATGCTGCTCAAAAACCAGAACAGCTACCGCAACAATTTTATCGACATCATCGAGGCGCGCTCGATTCTGGAAACGATCGTGTTCGAGATGGCCGCGGACCGGGCTACCGAAGAAGACCTCAAATCGATCATTGCCATCTGGTACAAGATGGGGCGCTGCAAAGGCAACGTGGAGCTGTTCAACCAGTATGATCTGCAATTCCATCTGCGCATTGCCGAAGCCACCCATAATTCTGTCTTCCCCGTCTTTGTGAATACACTGTTTGAGATCACCGGTGAAGAAATGTTCATGTACATCCGTCTCAACCCGGATAAGATGGGTGAGGTGCAGCTGGAGCACCTGGAATTGATCGAAGCGATCAAGAGCAAGAACAAAAAGCGTATCCGCGAGGCTTCGGCACGGCATTTCAACATCGAAGAGATGCTGGGCCACGTGCAATCCATGCAAGAAGAGTAAAAGCAGCTTTCCCACGGTTCTCCATTTTTTAAGATAACGGTGTTGACTTTCTTGGGAGCGCGTTGTATTATGTTTGTGGCGATAAATTTTTTACCCTTGAGTGGTAGTACCAGTAGTACCAACATCTAGAACTTGTAAAGGTAACCGATGCTGAAACGTAAA
>JAAZOQ010000045.1 GCA_012797695.1 Anaerolineaceae bacterium
ACCAAGCTGAGCAGCAAGGCCTTCCTCTCAGGCGAAGGCATTTCCATGCTCGAGGCCAGCGGCAGCGGTAAAGTACTGGTATCTTCGTACGGAGCCATCTTCGAAAAAGATCTGAACCCTGGCGAGAAATACATCGTCGATACCACCCATCTGGTCGCCTTCGAAGCCAGCATGGGGGTCGCGACCCAATCCGTGGGTGGGCTGAAATCCACTCTGCTTTCAGGAGAAGGCCTGGTCGTGGAACTGACCGGCCCGGGACGTATCTACATGCAGACTCGTTCCCCTAAAGCCCTGATCGACTGGATCATTCCGCAGGTTCCCCAAAAGAGTTCATAGAGAAAGAAAAAGCACAGGCAAAAGCTGACGTGTAGTTCAGTACACGTCAGCTTTTTTAATACCCACTCATTACCAATCGTTAATCATCCGTTAAATGGGTTCCCCTAGAATGGAAACAGTTCATTCTCGGTTGAAATTATGCTCTCCATGGATACTTCATTGCTGAACTCAACGCAAAGCCAGCCCAGACCAACACTCCGGAAGCTCTTTGAACACCCATTTTTTAACACCCTGTTCGGCAAACTCCTTCTGCCGGTGATTGGCTTTATGCTGCTCTCCTTGCTAATCACCGGTCTGGTCTTCAACCTGGGCATCCAGAATACCACCGGACGCATCCTGCAGCAGCAACTGCAGGGAGACAGCCAGAACATCATTACCAACCTGCTGGGCCGCTTGGATATCGTGGATTCCACCGCAGTCATGCTGGCCAGCAACGCCGATATTTCTGCCTCACTGCAGAATCTCGACAACGCCGCCCTGGAGGTAATCAACAGCCGGGCGCTGACCGTGCAAAGCCGTTTTAACCTGGACCTGATCCAGATCTACGACCGCAATGGTACTGCCCGTACCAATCTGGTGCAATCCAGTCTTTACAAAGTCACCTCAGTGATGAGTGACTACCCCGAAATCACTTCAGCCCTCGTCACCCTGGACGGGCGCATGGTTTATCTGGCCCACCAAAAAGTGGCCACCGGGGGAGATATCTACGTGGGTATCGACCTGGAATCAGAGTTGAGCCGCATCGCTTTCCAGCTTGGGCTGCAATACACCCCGGAGCTGAACACAGAAACCAGCAAATCTGTGTACAGCCAGGTCAAGAACAGCACTTATCACCTGTACTCCCCCCTGCAAATCAAAGGGCAAAACCTGACCCTTGAAATACAGCAAAACATCTCACAATTTGAGCACATCACCCGTTCCGGGCAAAACATCATTTTGCTGGCCAGTTTTCTTTCGACCCTGGTACTGGTTTTCTTGATGTCCATTCTGCTGAAAAGCATCACCGCGCCGGTACAAACTCTGGCGAAAAATACGCGACAGCTGGCACAAGCCAACTTCGATCAAGATGAACTCGCCCTCAGTCTGCCCGATGCGAAATTCAACCCGCTTCACATTGGCGAAAATGATGAAATCGGTCAACTGCAAGAATCTTTCACGAAAATGGCCCTGGAACTGAAAGCCATCTACCAGGGATTGATTCGGGAATTGCGCCAGACCAACGATGAACTGAAGATTGCGTACGATTCGGCGCTCAAAGGCTGGTCGAGCGCGCTCGAATTACGCGATCACGATACCGAAAAGCACACCGAGCGCACTGCCGATGATCTAATTTCGCTGGCCCGCTTCATGGGGATCCCTGAAAACGATCTCGAGAATTATCGCCGCGGTGCGCTGCTGCACGACGTCGGCAAAATGGCGATCCCGGATGAAATCCTGCGCAAAAACGGACCGCTCACCGATCAGGAGTGGCAGATCATGCGCCAGCACCCCATCTACGCCTACGTCATGCTGCGCAACATTCCTTTTTTGCACGATGCGCTCGAAATTCCTTACTGCCACCACGAAAAGTGGGATGGCACGGGATACCCGCGCGGACTTTTCCGCAAGGAAATCCCGCTCTCAGCGCGAATTTTTACTGTGATCGATGTCTATGATTCCATGCGCAGTGATCGCCCTTACCGCAAAGGCATGCCCGATCAGCAAGTGCTGGATTACATTGCTTCCCGCAGCGGCAAAGATTTCGACCCCGATGTGGTGAAAGCCTTTTTCAAATGGTATGACTTGAGAAATATCATCAAGAGGGAAAAATGAAAAAAATTCTACCTGTACTTTTCATCCTGTTGTTTCTGGCTGGATGCAGCAATGCTCCAGCCACAGCGGTGAGCCCCACGGCAGATAACCTGACCGGCCGCCTGACTTTTGCCGGCTCCACCACCATGCAGCCTCTGGTCTCGCAACTGGCAGATGCCTTCACCGTACTGCACCCCAACGTCAGTATGGATATTGCCGCTGGTGGGTCCAACGTCGGCATCAAAGCCGTACATGATGGCACCGCCGATATCGGCATGGCTTCACGCGTGCTCACAGATGAAGAAGCCTCCGGTATCACCCCCACGACCGTGGCCATCGACGTGCTGGCCATTGTAGTCCATAAAGATAACCCGGTGCAATCGCTCACGCTGCAGCAATTGGCCAACATCTACAATGGCCAGGTAACCAACTGGAAAGATCTGGGTGGGTTAGACCAGGAGATCATCCCGGTACAGCGTGAATCCAGCTCAGGGTCGCGCGGCGCCTTCGAAGAACTGGTACTCGAGAAACAAGCCGCCTCCGCACCCAACCTGCAAACGGCTGTCACCGCCGGGGATGTGGCCGCCACCATTTCCACTGAAGAAGGGGCCATCGGATACGTTGGTTTCGGCAATCTCGAAGACAGTCTGAAGCTGCTAGCCATCAACAACGTCACCCCCAGCCAGGAAACCGCCAAAGACGGCACCTACCCCCTCATCCGCCCCCTCACCCTGATGACC
>JAAZOQ010000046.1 GCA_012797695.1 Anaerolineaceae bacterium
AGCTTCGATTGGCATGGGGCAATTCAAACATCTGGTGCGCCGCAATTTGCCGATGGTATATATCGTCGAGAATAATGGTGTCTATGGCCTGACTAAAGGTCAGTTTTCCGCGACGGCGGATCGTGGTTTGTCGCTGAAAAAACAGGGGACGAACCCCTATACTCCCATCGACATCGCCATGGAAGCGCTGGTGTCGAATGCTACATTTGTGGCACGTTCCTTTGCCGGGGATCCGCGTCAGGTCAAGGAGTTGATCAAAGCCGCCATTGCCCATAGCGGCATCGCGGTGCTCGACATTATCAGCCCTTGCGTGACCTTTGGCAACCACGAAGAATCGGTACATTCCTACTCCTATGGCAAAGAGCACGAGGAACCCCTGCATGCGATTTCTTTTGTCCCTGCCCGCGACGAGATTACCGTTGAAGACTTCGAAGAAGGCACAATTCGCGAGGTGACCCTGCACGACGGCAGCCAGGTGATCTTGAAGAAACTGGAGCAGGATTATGACCCGACCAGCCGCTGGCAGGCGCTGCACATGCTTGAAGAGGCCCAGCAAAACAACTGGCTGGTCACGGGGTTAATCTACGTCGACCCGAATGCACCCTCTATGTATGATCTGTACAATATGCCTGCGACTCCTCTGAATCGCATGACGGAAACCCAGCTCAGGCCGTCAGCAGAATCTCTGGAACGGATCAATGAATTGATGTTCTAACCTGAATACGTAAATCCCCTCGCGAGAGGGGATTTTTGATGGTTTAAGAGATGTTTTGAAAAGAAGATCGATCACGCACTTTTTTCATCGATGGTTTTCAGCAGCCGAAGTACCCGCAGGGTGACCCATTTATTGGGCCGGTTGCGGGTACCAAAGTCGGCCCAGGTTTTGCGGTGATAGGTGTATTCCAGCGGCCAGCACCCCTGTTTGTCTTGTTTATTCAGAATCCAGGTGAGTGTATTCTGCAGCCGCGGATCGCGGCCATAGCCTAAGCCGGCCAACGCTTCCAGCAGTTGCAAAAGATCGGTAATGTAGAAGATCGGGAATCCCGGCAGCCACCAATCGCGGTTGGGTTTCTGTCCATCCGGGGTGGGATATGCGGCTGTCAAGGGGTCGATGCACAGCAGAAAATCTACTCCGGTTTGAATGGCGCGCTGTATCAGCGGAGTCCGTTTTTCGGCTGGCCAGTTGGCAAAGGCACGCATGATCTTGACGGCTCCCCAGGCACAGGGCTGCCCCTGATTGGCTCCACAGGCAAAATAAGGGGCGCATTTGTAAGCGTAGTAACGTACGGCTTGTTTCTTTTCCGTGAGCGGAGCCACTCCTTCACCGGTATTGCTGCGTGCCATCCAGTCATAAGCCATTTCAAGACGGTCATCCGCATAGCCCAGTTCGGTCAGCGCCCAGCACATGTTGCCTTGCAGACAATCAATGGTTCCCCCGGGTGCCCCGTTGTAGGAGATGCTGCCAAAAGGGGTAAAGGCATGATCGAGGTAATACGCACAGGCAGTCGCAATCCGCGGATCGTCAGCCGCCGCAAGTCCCATTTGAGCCAGAGTGAGCAGAGTCCAGACCCCTGAAAAGTATTTGGGGCCATAGCCGCCGCCGGGTTTCTCCCAGTAGCCTTCTGGAGCCATGTTTTCAAGAATGGCACGCACCGGTTCAGACTGCAGCGCTGCCTGACGGGCAGCGGCCAGTTCGGCGTCGTCAGGCGCAAGTCGGGCCAGGTATTTCAGTGCCTGATACCGGGCCGCGGGGTCATCAGGTTCAAGCACCCAATCAAAGGAATTGGCTTTGAGAAGATCGTGTCTTTCCATGCGGTATCCTTTCCCTGAACCGGCAAAAAAATCATCCGCTTTCAGTATACATCGAGCGGAAAGGGGAGAAAAATTATTTTGTGAAAAAGGGGATTACCCGACGTTTTCGCTCTGCACGATGGGGCGGTGTGGGTCACGGATCCATTCACTCCACGAACCAGCATAGAGTTTGGGCTGCGGCAGACCAGCCAGGGCAAAAGCGAAAATCAAATGGGCAGAAGTGACCCCGGAACCGCAGTAAATGATGGCTTGCTTGCCGCTGGCGAGCAGGGGCTGCAGGTGTGCCCGGATTTCAGCGCCCGGCTTGAAACGTCCGTCAGTCTGTAAATTGGCTCCATAGAAAGAGTTGAGCGCGCCTGGAATGTGACCCGCCACGGGATCGATGGTTTCTTGCTGCCCGGCATAGCGCTCTGGGGCACGGGCATCGATCAATTGCCAGACCGGGTGGTGCAGATTTTCTTCTACTTTAGCAGTGCTTACGATCCAGTCCTGAGCCGGGGTTCCGGTGAAAATTTTTGCGGGGTGAGGCTGCTGCCCGGCTTCAGTGGGGAACCCCAGTTTCAGCCACTCCGTGAAGCCGCCATCGAGAAGAGAGACTTTCGTATGTCCGTAATAATTAAGCAGATACCACAATCGGGCTGCAAAGCTGCCAGAAGCACGATCGTACGCGATCACCCAGGTATCTGAGTCGATTCCCAGCCGGGACATGGATTGTTGAAAAGCTTGCGTGGCAGGCAAAGGATGTCTGCCCGAGGAAGCGGTGACCGGGCCGGAAAGATCACGATCCATATGCGCATAGACCGCTCCTGGGATGTGCCGCTGTCTGTAAAGATCGGCGCCTCGTTCTGGGTGGAGCAATTCGAAGCTGCAATCCACGATCCTCACGCTTTTGATGGGGAGAAGAGACTGCAATTGCTCGCACGAGACCAGCAGAGGCACCGACACTTGGTTCATTGATTATTTGGCTTCTTCGCCAATGTTGTGCAGCATGGCCAGATTGGGCAGGTGCAGGGCGGGCAGCGGGAAGCCGGTGATCAAAATTACCTGATCGCCAATTTTGAATTTGTGCTCTTTCTGCAGCACTGTATCCACGCTTTGGATGACCTCTTCCAGCGAATCCACGAAGGGGATCAGCACCGGGGTGACGCCCCAGTACATATTGACCAGATTGTAGACGTTTTCGTTCGGGGTAAAGGCCATGATGGTTACTCGCGGACGGGCTTTCGACATCAGCAGCGCGGTGCGCCCGGACTGGGTGAGCACGGCACAGGCGGCTACTTTGCGGTCGTGCGCCAGTTCGCGGGCAGCGCGGGTCATGGCAATGGCATCATCCTGCAGAGAGTCTTTCGGAAAATCCACCGCGTGGCCCCATTCTTCGATATGGGCTTCGGCTTCGCGGACGATGGAATCCATCATCTTCACGCTTTCCACCGGGTAGCTGCCAGAAGCGGTTTCGCCAGACAGCATGACGGCATCGGTGCCATCGAAGATAGCGTTGGCGACGTCCGAAGCTTCCGCACGGGTCGGTCGAGGATTGTGGATCATTGAGTCGAGCATCTGGGTAGCCGTGATGACCACCTTGGCATGGCGATTGGCCATGTGAATGATCTCTTTTTGAATAATCGGTACCAGCGAGGGCGAGGTTTCGATGCCCAGATCGCCGCGGGCAACCATCACACCATCGGTTTCGTGCATGATCTCATGCAGATTATGGATGGCTTCCGGGCGTTCCAGCTTGGCAATGATGCCAGGGCCTTTCTGGTCGGGCAGAAATTTGTGGATCAGTTCGCGCACCGTGCGAATTTCAGCCGCGGTGTGTACGAACGAAATTGCCACAAAGTCGACGCCTTGCTGCAAACCGAACTGCAGGTCGACGATGTCTTTCTCGGTTGGGATGGGAATCTTGAGATCTGCCCCCGGCAGGTTGACGCCTTTATGCGAAGTGAGCAATCCGCCCAGCACCACTTTGGTGACCACGTTATCGCCTTGAACGGCAGTGACTTGCAGCTCCAGGTGACCATCATCCAGCAAAATGCGATTGCCGGTCTTGACTGCGCGGGCCAGATTGGGTACGTCCAGAGGAAGGTAGATTTCACCCTGAATCTTTTGAGGTTCTCCTCCTTCGATGGCGTACAGATTGACCACCATGCCGGGTTTCAACTCAACGCCGGCATCCGGCAGAACCCCCACCCGCAGTTTGGGTCCCTGCAGATCCTGCAGGATGGCGATGGGACGTTTCATTTCTTTGGACAGGCGGCGAATGGTCTGGATCAGCTGCAGATGAGATTCATGGGTGCCATGTGAAAAATTCAACCGGGCCACGTTCATGCCCGCTTCTACTAATTTTCGGATTGTCTGTTCATCAGAGGAACTCGGCCCCAGCGTACAGACAATTTTTGCGTAACGCGTCATAATAGATCAGTCCTTTTAACGAAATAATTCACAAGTCTATCATACCCGAATGGTCCAGAATCGGCAATGAGTAAAAAACACCCCGGCATTTCACCGGGGTGTAGTGGTTATTCCATCTGTAATACTTCGCTGATCCTGGTCAGCGCCCAATCGATGGTCTTTCGATCGATGATACAGGGCGGGGCAAACCGGATCACGTTTTCGTGGGTCTCTTTTGCCAGAATCTGCTTCTTCATCAGAGCCTCACAGAAGCGGCGTGCGCCTCCGGCTTCGGGTTTCAGCTCGACGCCAATGAGCAATCCCTTGCCGCGGATTTCCTTGACGTGCGGGCTGGGAATGGCGCGCAGACCGGCCATAAAATATTCACCCATGTTAGCGGCGTTTTCCACCAGATGTTCGTCGCGGATAACTTTGAGCGCGGCACGGCCCACGGCAGCGGCCAGCGCACTTCCGCCAAAGGTAGAACCATGTTCCCCGGGCTGCAGCAACCCCATGATGGGGCGATCGGCCAGCACGGCAGAAATGGGCATGAACCCGCCGGAAAGAGCTTTGCCAATGATGACCATATCCGGGCGAACCCCTTCGTGATCACAGGCAAACAGCTTGCCGGTACGGCCCAAGCCAGTCTGGATTTCATCGGCAATGAAGAGCACGTTGTTTTTCTTGCAGATTTCGGCGACCTGTTTCAGGTAACCGGTTGGCGGGATCAGAACTCCGCCTTCACCCTGGATGGGTTCGAGCATGACGGCGGCGGTGTGCGGATTAATGGCCTTTTCGATAGCTTCTACGTCCCCATAATTCACGTTGATGAACCCCGGGGTGAAGGGGCCGAAGTCGCCTTTATAGAAGGGTTCGCTCGAGAAGGAAATGATCGAAATCGTGCGGCCGTGAAAGTTGCCGTTGGCGACGATGATCTCAGCTTTGTAGCGTTCGATGCCTTTGACTGCATAGGCCCATTTGCGGGCGATTTTCAAGGCGGTTTCGACTGCTTCTGCGCCGCTGTTCATCGGGATCGACATTTCATACCCGGTCATGTCGGCGAGTTCTTTGTAGAACAGGGGAAGCTGATCATTCCGGAAGGCACGTGAGGTAAGGGTGACCTTCTTGGATTGAGCAATCATCGCTTTCAAGATCGCTGGATGAACGTGTCCCTGATTCAACGCTGAATAGGCGCTCAAGCAGTCGAGGTATTTATTGCCCTCGACGTCATAAACCCACACTCCTTTGCCTTTGCTGATGACGACATCCAGAGGGTGGTAATTATGCGCTCCGTATCGATCTTCAATTTCGATGTATTCCTGACTATTCATATCCTTTAGGCCTCAAGAAGTTTGTATAGTACAGCTTTTTGTGCATGCAAACGGTTGTGCGCTTCGGGGAAGATCACAGAATGCGGGCCGTCTGCGACTTCATCGGTTAATTCCTGGCCGCGGTGAGCGGGCAGGCAGTGCATCACAATTACGTCTTTATCGGCTTCACTGACGAGTTGAGCATTGACTTGATAGGGCGGGAAGACGACTTTGCGCTTCTCCGTCTCGGCTTCCTGACCCATGCTGGTCCAGGTATCGGTATAGATGACATGGGAATGTTTGACCGCTTCGTGGGGATCGCGCAGGAAGTGGAGCTGGCTGCCGGACGCACTGGCGAAGGTTTTGGCATCCGTGATGGCTTTCTCGGGCATATCATAGCCTTCAGGGCTGGCAATGGTGAAATTGGCGCCGAGTTTACTGCAAATGTGCATCAATGAAACAGCTACATTATTGCCGTCCCCAACAAAGGTGACGTTCAGTCCCTTGAGATTGCCGAATTTTTCGTAGATGGTCAGTGCATCGGCCATGCCCTGGCAGGGATGGTTGTAATCGCTCAAGCCGTTGATCACCGGGATCGAGGCCCATTTGGCCAGTTCCAGCACGTGCTCGTGAGAAAAAACACGGGCCATGATGACATTGACGTAACCCGAAAGAACACGGGCCACGTCCGCAATGGATTCGCGTTTGCCAAGGCCAATTTCATCCGGAGAGATGTACAGTGCATCGCCGCCCATGTGGCGCATCGCCATATCGAAGCTGATACGGGTGCGCAGGCTGGGCTTTTGAAAGATCATGGCAAGGACTTTACCCTTGAAAAGTGGGGGATTTCCGCCATTGAAATGTTCTTTTTTGAGTCTCACCGCCAGATCGAGCATTTCCTGCAGGTCGGCAGGTGAATAATCAGAAATCGCCAGAAAATCTTTTTTCATGAAAACCTCTTCGAATGTGAATAAGATGCTTAAATGAGTATATCACAGCCCCCTGAGGGGCTGGTATGGGAGAGATGTCTCAATTGTGCAGCAGAAGGGCACTATTTCCCGAAACGCAATTTTTTGATGGCCGAGTTGACCATCATATCCATAACCGGGTACAGACCGCGTCCCAGCAGGTTTTGCGCTACAAACATCAGTTTACCTTCTGAACCCGGCAAAATGATGTATTTCCCTTTCGCAACCGCATCCAGGGTTTCCTTGGCGACGGCATCCGCCGGCATGAGACTGGCAGAACCGGCAACCTCTTTGGTAATAAAGGGTTTGAACTGGCTTTCGTATTTCAATTGAGGGGTATCTGTGTCTGGGGGGAAAACCACAGACACCTGCACCCCGTATGGTTTGAGCTCGGAGCGCAGCACGTCAGAAAACCCGGTGATGGCAAATTTCGAAGCGCCGTAAGCGGAGTAACCATACACCCCAATAAACCCGGCCATGGAAGAGATGTTGACCACTGTTCCGGAGTGGCGCTCCTGAATCTCAGGCAGCAGTAATTTGAGCACGTTGACGGTGCCAAAATAGTTAACGTCCATCATCCAGTGGAAGATCTCAAGCGGCAGTGCCGTGAAACGCCCTGGGTGAGCGACACCGGCGGAGTTGATGACGATGTCGGGAACCCCCACTTCTGCCTTGAATTTGGTCAAAACGACCGATAGCGCCTCATAATCGACGATATCCGCAGGGAGGGTGTAGACCTTCTGGTCAGCATTGACTTTGCAGACAGCAATCTCAGCAGCAGCCTGTTCCAGGGCATCGGCATGGCGCGCCAGAATCGCAACGTTCCCGCCGCGAGCGGTAATTTCTTTTGCCAATGCCAGTCCAATGCCGCTGGAACCGCCGGTGATCAGGGTCAGTTTATTTTCGTAGTAGTGATTCATCACGTGTCTCCTTGGATCAGTGCCCGCAGCAGGAACAGGAACCACCCGAGCAACTGCCGCAGCTGCTGCCGGAAGAAGAGTGGCTGGAAGAGCCGCCGCTCATCTGTACGCCGCAGGTGGTCAGGCAGCGTTTGGTCTGCATGGAATGGCAGCGGCTGCACTCGATTGGGGCATCTGCGTCTTTCATGCTGCGCAGGGATTCGAAACGCTCCCCGCATTTTTCACATCGATAAACATAAGTTGGCATAAATGACCTCGAATAAAAATGATCTTTATCCTATCACGATTTATCGCTGGTATCGAGCAGGGTGTAGGCGGCAATGCCAAAAGCAACCGCGACGTTCAGCGAGGATTTTTCTCCGCGCATGGGGATGAAAAGCGTAGCGTCGGCAAGGGCAATGATCTCCGGGTCGATGCCGGAAACCTCATTGCCGACGACGAAGAGATAACGGCCTTGCCCTGAAAGTGGAGGAAAAGAAAAGAGAGATTGGGCCTGAGGGGCGGCTTCCAGAGCCAGGAGGAGAAAGCCCTCTGCCTTCTTCTGGCGCGCCCAATCCAACCCGTTGCGTACGTATTCCCATGGAGTGAAGTCTTCTGCGCCCAACCCCGTTTTGGCGATCTTGGGATGCTCAGGGGTGGGTGTAGTGCCGGCGCAGTAGATCTTGCGTACCCCGGCCCCATCCGCGCTGCGGAAGATCGAGCCCACGTTGAGCGTCGAGCGGAGATTATCCAGCAATACCTCCACCCTCGGCAGCGAGGTTTCGGCTGGCGTGTGGGCACGCTTGAGGTTGGTGAATGGCGCTCCCTGCGCCGTCATGGGGGCTCCGCAGAGCGGGCAGCGCGTCAAACTGCGCTCAGATAGATTATTAGGGCAGCGGAACCGGCAGGCCGGATTTTCGCACTGAAAGATCTGAAATTCCGGCTCACGCATTTTTACACGGTAACGACAGAATCCGCTTCGGTCATGCAGGTAATGATATCGCCCATCCCGCCGACGATACCGACGGCCACCTGTGATTCCAGGCCAAAGAATTCCAGGCAGGTCTGGCAAAGAATGATGCGCACGCCGAGGCTTTCCAGCTTTTTGAGGGGCTCGATGACTGGTGAACCCTGGCAGGCCAGTTTCACCCCATCTGTATACAGGCAAATGGCACTGGGTAAAGGACGAGCATCCTGCAGCAGGGTGAGGAATTTGCCGATCAGCTTTTTCTTCAGTTCGGTACCTGAGGTGTTGCCCATGCCTTCACTGGTAATCAAGTAGACGATGGATTTCATTGTATCCTCCTAAGACTGTGCGAAGAGAAGTTGGGTTCTCTCGATATCTACGGTAAAAGGATCGATATGCAATTCTTCCAGTACTTCTTCCGGGCGGCCGGTAGCACTGGGCAGAGAGGTCAGGATCATGGCGAGGGTGAGCGGATTCAAAGCCTCGAGGGTCAGGGATTGAACCAGAGGGCGCAAATCATAGCCTTTGCCGCGGCGTTCGCGCGGTAAGGTCGTAGCCGCGAGTACATGTTCCATGCGTGCCTGGATCTCAGTTTCAGGCAGGGGATCATCGCAGGTGATGCGATAAGCGGCTGCGTTGACCAGGTTGGGCAGAGCCGGGCTGGCAGGGGGGATGAGCGAGATACGGCGTACCTGAATACCCGGCTGAGCGGTTTCGGTGATGCGCTGGGTGAGTACCTCGAGGGGTTCATCGGTATCGAACCATACGTCGACGATTTCGGCGCTGCTGGTGAACCCAAGGGGCAGCGGCGCGGCTTGCTGCAGTTTTGGCTGGGGGTGGAAGCCCTGCGAATAGGCCAGCGGCAGGCGGGCCCGGCGGAAGGTGCGTTCCCAGACTTTGTGCATATCCAGGTTGCCAGTGTATTGCAATTCACGGCCTTTGCTGTATTCGATGCGTACGCGCTGCATTATTTCACCTCCGGGCACAGCCACAGCTCGCCGGGGTTTTCGCGGCGCAAATTGTTGAAGACAGGCAGAATGCCGCAGGCATGACAGTCGTGCCGGCAGTCATCGGTCAACTCGCCTTCCAGAGATTTCTGATACTCTTTTTCGAGGTAAGCACGGCTTACCCCGGCTGAGATGTGATCCCACGGGAAAATCTCGTTGAGTTCGCGTTTGCGGGTGACGTAGAAATTGGGATCGATCTGGCAGTCTTCAAACGCAGACATCCAGACGTCGTATTTGTATTGATCCTGCCAGGCGTCGAACTTGGCGCCTTTTTGCCAGGCAGAATAAATGACTTCTCCCAGGCGGCGATCTCCGCGGGAGAGGGCTGCCTCAAGCAGGGTCTCTTTGGGATTGGTCCAGGTGAATTTCAATCCGGGACCGCGCAGGTTGTCGCGCAGGATTTTTTGCTTGGCGTAGATGGATTCCATCTGATCAGTGGTGGTCCATTGGAAAGGAGTATGCGGCTTGGGAACGAACGTGCTGACACCCACATGCAGGTTAGCTTTCTTGCCGATGATCTTGTGCCCTTCGCCGATGACCTTTTTACAAACGTTCACGATGGCTTCGACATCCTCAATGGTTTCATCGGGGTGGCCGATCATGAAATACAATTTGATGGTAGTCCAGCCGCGCCGGTAGATTTCTTGGGTGGTTGTGATCAGATTCTCAACTGAGATGGGCTTGTTGATGCGATTGCGCATGCGGTCGGTGGCAGCTTCGGGGGCCAGGGTAAAGCCTCCCTGGCGGGCACCGCGAAGTTTTTCCATCAGCTCAACCGAAAAAGATTCGATGCGCAGAGAAGGCAATGAGATGGTCAGGTGTTTCCCAGCAAAACGGTTACTGATGGTTTGCACCAGTTCGTTGATTTTCGTGTAGTCGCTGGAAGACAGGGAGAGCAAAGCAATTTCTTCGTAGCCGGTGTTGGTAAGGGCTTCTTCAATGCCGTTGACGATCTGTTCCACAGGCCGTTCCCGTACCGGGCGGTTGATCATGCCGGCATGGCAGAAACGGCAGCCGCGGGTACAGCCGCGCATGATCTCTACCGCGATACGGTTGTGCACCACGTCAATCGAAGGAACGATAAAGTGGGTCGGCGGCGGAGGCAAGACCGGCACAATGCGTTTCACGATCTGGGCAGGTACATTTTCTTGCACCGGGGTAATTGAAGCTACTGTGCCGTCAGCGTGATATTGGGAAGTGTACAGTGAAGGAACATAAACCCCGGCGATCTGACTCAAACGGGTGAGCAAAGCTGCTTTATCTGCCGTTCCTTCTGTTTTCCAGACCTGGTAAGCATTCACTACTTCGTTGAGGACCTCTTCTCCTTCCCCAATGAGGAATGCATCGATGAAGCTGGCCATTGGCTCGGGGTTGAAAGTGGAATGCCCGCCGGCGATGACCAGCGGATACTCTGCCCCGCGTTCCGCGCTCTTGACCGGGATCCCGGCCAGATCCAGCACGTTGAGGACGTTGGTGTACAGAGTTTCGTAGGGAATGGTAATGCCCAGAATGTCGAATTCACGCAGTGGATGGAAGGATTCCAGCGAGTATAAGGGAATGCCCGCGTTGCGCAGTTCCTGTTCCATATCCAGCCAGGGTAAATAGGCCCGTTCACATAGCACGTCTGGGCGCTTATTCAGGATTTCGTAAAGCAGCATCACGCCCAAATTGGGAACGCCGATGTCGTAGATATCCGGGAAGATAAAGCCAAAATGGGTAGGAACAGAATCCCATTCTTTGACGATCTGGTTCAGCTCACCGCCGACGTAACGACCGGGTTTTTGAACTTTCGGTAAAATACGGCGCAGTTTTCTGCGAATTTCGAGAGGGGTAGGCACCAATAAACTCCTGAATGAAAGTGTGTTGCTATTTTACCCGAGAAAGTAAGTTTCTCTTACAACAGGCTTTTCACTGAGCCGCCATCTACACTGAGCATTACGCCGGTGAGGTAAGATGCCACAGGCGAAACGAGAAAGACGGCTGCCGCTGCAAACTCGCGGGGTTCTGCCAGACGTTTCAGGGCACTTTCCGATGCCTGTTTCTGCAGTTCTTCATCTATTGAAGTATGGTTGACGGCTGCCCGATTTTCGAGCAGCGAAGTGACTCGCTCTGTCTTCGTCCAGCCCGGCAAGATGGAATTGAAGCGGATGCCCTTTTCTCCCAGCTCCAGGGCCAGTGATTTGGTCAACCCGACGGTTGCTGCCCGAATGCTGTTCGAGAGGATCAGGTTGGGGATCGGTTGTTTTACGGAAGACGACGTAATGGTTAATACCGCCGCAGCTGTGCTCTTCTCGAGAAATGGCAGAGCTGCCCGGATCAGGCGCACGTGGCTCATCAAATTGGCTTCGAAGGCTTTCTGCCAATCGGCGTCGCTGAAGGAATCGAAACGGCCTGCCGGCGGACCGCCTGCGTTGGTGATCAAAATGTCCAGCCCGCCGTACTGGTGAACGGCCTCAGCAACCAGCTTTTCAGGAAAGCCGGGTTCTGCCACGTCCCCGGCCAAGGCCGTGACTTCTGCTCCAGTGGAATGATGAATATTGGCCGCTGTCTCAGCGAGTTTTTCTTCATTGCGGCTGTTGAGGATGACTTTGCATCCCTCGGCTGCCAGCATTTCAGCAGTGGCAGCTCCCAACCCGCGTGAGGCACCGGTGACCAGGGCTATTTTGTTCTTCAACTGCAGATCCATATTTATCGGCTTTCCAGGTGAGTTTCCAGAATCTGTTCGTCTGGCCAGGTAGATTCGATCTTTTTGACGATTTGATCCAGCATTTGTTCATTATGAACAGAATCAGTCGAGAGTGCTGCAATACCGATCCAGGCTGACTGCCAGACGTCTTGCAGGCCAATTTCAGAGATAGACACGTTAAATTCCTTGCGAAGGTGTGTCAGGATGGGTTGCAGGCGGCTTCTCTTCTCTTTTAAAGAAGAACAGCCTGGCAGATAGAGTTTGATGGTCATTAGTGTTAACATATCATCCCCGTTTCTTCTTGCCTTGCTTTATGGTTCGCGCAAGATTACAATGCCTTTATTAATATAATCTAGAATGGCAAAAAAATATATGGACAATCTTGAAGAAAAATATCAGCAAACCCTCGATTACCT
>JAAZOQ010000330.1 GCA_012797695.1 Anaerolineaceae bacterium
CAATCAAATCGCCCTATTCCTGCTGGAGCAAGGGTCATTCAAGGGAATATCCGTGAACCCGATACCATCCGCGGATTGATCGCACAGGAACATTTCGACGCTGTCGTGGACTGGGTCGCCTACACCCCCGATCAGGTCAAAACAGACATTCGCCTCTTTGCTGAAAAAACAGACCAGTACCTCTTTATCAGCTCCGCTTCTGCTTACCAGAAGCCGCTGGCCGGGTTGCCCATCACCGAATCGACCGTGCTGGCCAACCCTTTCTGGGAATATTCACGCAACAAGATTGCCTGTGAAGAACTATTGGTGAGCACGTACCGGCAGGCGCAATTCCCGATCACCATCGTGCGGCCCTCACACACTTACGACAAAACCTCCATTCCCCTGCACGGGGGCTGGACCGTGATCGACCGCATGCTGAAAGGGAAACCAATCGTCGTGCATGGGGACGGCACTTCACTGTGGACGATGACCCACCACCGCGATTTTGCCAAGGGATTTATCGGGCTGCTGGGTAACCCCCATGCCATTGGTGAAGCCATCCACATTACCTCAGATGAATTGCTAACCTGGAATCAGATCGCCCTCGCGCTAGGGAAAGCCGCCGGGGTCATCCCAGAGGTCGTCCACATTGCCTCGGACCGCATCAACCAATATGATCCTGATTGGGGAGCCAGCCTGCTGGGGGATAAAGCCTACAGCGTCATTTTCGATAATTCCAAGATCAAACGGCTGGTGCCAGAATTCTGTGCCACCATCCCCTTTGCCCGGGGGGCGGAAGAGATCATCCACTGGTATCTGGCTGACCCGGAACGGCAGGGAATCAATACCGAATTCGATTTGCTGTGCGACCGCATGATTGCTGAAAATGGATAAAAAAATTCCCCGGTGATTTTTTCTTCGCCGGGGAATTTCTTTTGTTATGAATTGGAAGGTCGAGCTTCGAGTGTCACTTTGACGGTCATTTCTTTGCCATCTCGGATGATGCCCAATTCTACTTGCTGCCCCACTTTTGTCTTGAGCAACAGGTACGAGATCAACTGGTTATAGGTCTTGACCGGGTTGCCATCGATGCTGGTGATGATGTCCCCGCCAATCGGGGTAGAAACGCCATCAATCTTGGTCTCAGAGCTGCTGCCCTTGAGGCCCGCTTTCCCGGCAGGGCCATCAGTGCTGACCCCATTGACCAGAATGCCACGGGTATTGCTGGGCAGATTCATGGCGCTGGCAATATCTGCACTCATTTCGAGAGTGCTCAAGCCCAAATAAGTATGTTCCAGTTTACCGGAAGAGATCAATTCATCGGCCGCCATCTTGACGATTGCGCTTGGAATGGCATAACCAATGCCGGCATTGCTGTCACTGGTGGATTCGATCGCAGTATTGACGCCAATCACCTCACCCGAGAGATCGAGCAATGGACCACCTGAATTCCCGTGGTTGATAGCCGCATCTGTCTGGATGATATCCGGGATGCTGTAATACCCGGTCGAGCTGGATGAAGTGTAATTGCTGCTGGCAGTGGTACTTTCCATGGTGCGTCCCAAAGCCGAGATAATCCCTGTGGTCATCGTGCCCTGCAACTCAAACGGGCTGCCAATGGCCACCACCAACTGTCCCACCTTGAGCTGAGTGGAATCCGCCAAAGTGACCGGTTTGATCAGTGAAGAATCCACGCCGGTTACCTGGATCACCGCCAGATCAGTATCCGGGTCGGTACCAATCAGCTTGGCATCTGTCTGGGTGCCGTCATAGAAAGTCACGATGATCCGGGCGGCATTTTCCACCACGTGATTATTGGTAACGATGTGGCCGGCGCTGTCATAGATAAAGCCCGCGCCCTCTACCTGGGTAGGAACCGATTCCTGCTGCTGTTCCTGCGGAGAGCTGAACTGCGGGAAGCCAGGAATATCCGGGAATGAATATTGAGTGGTCTGTGTCGTGGAAGAAGAATTCTCCACCACCCGGATATTCACGACAGACGGGTTGACCGTCTGGTAGATTTGTTCGTAGGCCTGCTCCTCTTGAGCCGTGGTCAGATTAACCACCGGAGCGCTTTGCGTTTGCGCCACTGCCGGGGTCGCCGTTGCAGTACTCTGGCTTGCCGCAGGGGCACAACCTACCAGCAAAGCAACAATTACCAGTAAAGAGAAAGCAACTGTAACTTTATTCTTCATTTCTTGCCTCCAAATGGTACTTAATTTCCTTTTTGGAATGCGTTTCAATGCAATTCCAAACCTATTTCAGATTAATTTCAAATGTTACTCAGCTGTGATAAAGAATCGCTTAACAAAAACTAAGAAATTTTTAATCTTTACCCCCCACAAACAGAACTCGAGGTATCTTTCCAAGTGATACCTCGAGTCAAAAAATAAGCTCAATCCTCATTAATTGATCGAAATACTTCCTGAACCCTGATCCATTACCTTGATCGTGATCTGATAATCGGCATTCGCAAAATCCGCGGTTTGCCAGGTACCGGTTTCATCGTTGCCTGAAATGCGGGTCAGATTCGAAGGCAGATTCAAACTACCCGAACCAGAATCCAGAACTACCACCTGTAAAGCTGCGTTTTCAGGCACATTGATGTTCAAAGCCCCGCTGCCGCTCTCAATGCGCAGAGTGATGTTGGTCATGACCGGCAGGGTGAGATTGACTGAACCGGAACCAGAGTTAAGATCAGCTGACAGATTTTCTTCTGTCTGCGGCAGAGTAAATGATGATGCTCCAGAGCCCAGGTCCAGCGAAAGTCGCTGTACCTTGACCCCGGTAAAGTCAGCGTTGATGGTGCCGCTGCCGCCATCAATGGTGATATCCGAATCCACCGAACCCGCCAGACCAATATCCCATTTACTTTGCAGGCTATTCAAACTCCAGTTAAACCAGGAAGAAGGATACGTCCGTTCAGAAAGAACAACCAGCTTATTCTGATTGCCGGTAACCGAGAAATCAATATCCCCTTGATGAACCAGATTAGCGTCGATCAACTTATCCGAATTACTGGCCAGAGCATAGATATTGACCGGTTCAGAAGCAGTCTCGAAATTATAGGTCACTGAGGCAGTATCGCTGAGAGGAGAAGAGAAATTCTCGAGCCGGGTCTGTGCAGTCGTCTGAACGACCCCGGTACTGGGCTGCAGTACCAGATAGGCCACCAGGCCACCAACTGCCAGGATGCCGATCAGGTCGCCAATCCAGGCTCGCTGGTGGCGGAAGATGATATCCAGGCCCAACCAGACCAGCAAGAGCGGCCAGAATTGCCAGATCGAATTCAAACTGGCGGGAGCGATCACTCCCAGATTCACCAGCAGCCAGATCAAACCAACCCCAATCAACAGGGTAGGCCAAAATAGAGAATGGTGATGTCTTGAGTTCATAAACACCTCGTTCACTTCAAGTTACTTAGTATACGAAAGAAAAACGATTTCGATGCAAATTGACCTATTTACGAAGCTTTCGACAGCGAGAAAGTGAACCGAAAACGACAATCTTCTTCAAACCACATCGGGAAGTTGGTGCCCCAAAGATTGTTAAGCAAATTGAAATGCATCCCCGCCACGATCTGCGGCTGGTCATTGGTAAAGTTCAGCAAGGAAGGTTCACCCGGGCAAACCAATGGCGCATCCAGAGAGGAAATACGGATTTCTCGGCTCGCCCTCCGCCAGGCCACGTACTTCCCGGAAGCGTGCAGATGACGATTCCCGAAAGGAACCACTTCAAGGGGAGAGACTTCCTGCCCCATCTTCTCAACCTGCCACTCCCATTCCTCGGTCGCGACCGGGCAAAACGAAAACCACACTGCTTCGGGCATCCGGCAGGCCTGTTTATGGAACCACTGTAACTCGATCTCGATCCGTTTGCCCTCTGCCGGGAAAGCATAGCGCAGCCAAAAATCGTGCGGACAGCCACAATCTCGCTCACTGGGAGATTCTGCCGTCAAATGGAACAGGTATCGTTTTTCGCCTCCAGTTTCATACAGAAAACGCTCTACCACTTCTGGCTGCCAAAAACGCGAGAGTGGCTGAGCGGCTTCCAGGCCAGGTTTGGTGAAATCTTCGACAGCCCAGCCATTATCCTGAGCGGAGGGAAGAATGTATTGACTGAAAAAGCGGGCATAATCGGCTGCCGAGAAAGTCTGGTAGCGCAGCCATCCCAGCGGGCGGTCAGCGTCGGCGATCTGCCACTCTTCGTTCTCGTTCCGCATTTTCAGATCATCCAGTGCTCCTGAAACACGGTTGAAATGAAAGCTCAGATCCCCCCAATGCTGGACCGCATCACTATCCGTGAATGGCTGCCAGTCAGCAAGCTGCGGCACCTGGGGGCGAAGCGCCGCCAAACGGCAACGAGCCTCCTCTGCCAGAGATAAATCGGCAAGAGCATTAACCGCTTCCTGTGGGTAACGTCGTTTTTCCACCCACGAACGCTGGAATTTTTGAAAATTAGGCAACTGGCGAGCGGTGCGAAAGTCGGTTGCGGAGTAATTCTTGTGGTCGTCGAGGTAGGTCTTTTCGTCCGTTCCCCAGGTATGCTCCGGCACCATCAGCAAACGCCGGCTGAATTTTTTGAAACGAGGATCTTTTACCAGCCAGGGTGAATCTTTCAGCCATTGAACCCGCAGGCGACTTAACTCTTTGAACTGGCTAACCTTGATCGGGTCACTGCCGACCCCGTGAATCCAGGTATCCCCAATCTCCTGAGTCACCACCGGCAGCGCAGACACAATCGGAGGCAGTTTGGCCGCAAACGCATCCAGCGTGGAAGCAAAGACCTGGGCTCCGGGGAACTGCTTCCGTACCTCGTGATAAACGTCGAGCACCTGCACCGGCGATTGAGGGCCCAAGTTATCGCCGGTATGACCAAAAGCCAGAGAATCCTCCAGCCCGGCAATGGTAAATGCCGTCCCATAGCCGCTTTCATACATCACCACAATTTCCGCGCCGGAAGGATCCTGCCAGCGGAACAAGGGGGGGACTCCAGGTACGGTCGATGCCGGGTTAACCCCGATGTGCAGAAATTTGACCCCGGCCTGTGCCAGCAGGGGCACAATCCCACGAGTATGGCCGGGTACATCCGTCATCTTGGCAGCAATCGTCTGCCGCCCAAAACGTGCATCCAACTCCTGTGACAGGGAAAGTCCAAATTCAAACAACGCCGGATCCATCAATTCGGAATGGGTGGTAAACGGCAGGGCGTGCCAGGCAATATCGCCAGCAAGAATTCCTTCTTCCATTTGCTGCCGCTCTACCGCGTTGGCCTGTTCCAAAAATTCATAGATCAAAAAAGAGCCCGTCGTCCAGATAAATCGATCTTGCAGCTGGCTTTCGCGCATTTCTCTGGCCACACGTAAAGCCGAAGGAATATACTCCTGAAAGTAATGATCAAGGACAACGCACGCAAAATCAGTGAAACCAACGTCCAGGTGGGTCTTGAAGATCAGGTGAATAGATGGGGTCATTGCTCTCCTTAACAAGATCAAACCCTCAATTCGGCAAATTCTATTTTTTTCTAGAAATAATTCAAAATGTTCGTTTTTATAGTGATTTTTTCTAGAAACAATTGCTGAATCGGCAGCGCGAATCAATTATAGATCGATTTGAACTTTTTCTTTCCACTTTGTATGGATAAAATGATCCCTTTTCGCGCCCAAATTTTACGTAAATCTCCATAAAAGAACCCGAAAATTTTACCGAATAAATTCACCTTTTTGGTAAAATTAGAAAATGTAGCAAAACACTCCCGACATTTTTGCTAGACATCATTTCAGCGACTTTTCCCAAGGATATGAAAAACTCCCAAAAAACAGATGAAAATGTGTCTGTTCCCGCCGAAGAAGCACATTGTTTTCATTTTATGGCTCCTCCCAATAACGACATTCTGATCTCCCTTCTACCAGATGGAACAATTTCTGCTGCGAATGAAGAATTTGCCAAATTCGTTCATCGACCCAGCAAGGAAATACTGCAGAAAAATATTTCCACTTTGGTAAATGCTGCCCCAAGCAAGATCATCGTTCATCTTCTCCAGCAAGTTCAAAGCCCGCTCTCCCAGGCAACCCTATTTGAGGAATCTGTTTTCAGCGATCACATCAATCACTGGATCCAGTGGGTCAGCCAACCCGTGCTGGGGAAAGACAAAAAGATCGCTATGATCAAAACGGTTGGCAGAGACATTACATCGCTCAAACGCATTGAAGAAATTACCCGCGTGCAAAGAGACCTGGCCGTAATGTGCACCGAGGAAGAAGAACTTAGCAAGAAATTTGATAAACTCTTTCATTTGTTTGGAACACTTACCCTCTTCCCGCTGCAAGCAATGTACCGTTCTTCTACCAGCGAAAAAGCCTTCCTGCTTACCCAGATCGCAAACCCGGCTTACCCAGACCTTTCGCTCCCTGCTGAAGCCCCGTTTCAATCTCAAGCCGGGCAATTCCTGGCCCAACCCTATATTCACAATTATCCGTGTGAAAAAGGAAGTCCCCTTCCCTATCCATTCGAGGTAGCACGCGATCTCACCAACCTCATTTTCTTCCCCGTCCTGCAGCAGGGAAAAGTGATCACCGTTTACATTCTCGGCTCATCAGAATTTTTGACACCGCCGGCCCCAATCTATGGTCGGCTGGCCAATATTTCTGACCAGATTCAGAATTGCCTGCGCGAAATACAAAATAAAGTAGACCTTACTCAACGAGAAGATGACCTCCAGGCACTATTCGATTCGTTGGACCAGATGCTGCTGATCATTGATAAATCCGGCAAAATCTATGAAAGCAATCGTTCTTATATCACTCAACATAACCAGACGATCTTCGAGCTCCACCCTATGGAAGTACGCCAAACGCTGGCCAAAAGTATTCAGCAGGTCAGGCGGAACCAACACAATTGCTTCGAAACGCAGCTCATTGCTCAAAGCGGAGAAATCCTCGAGGTAGAGATCAATTTCACCTTTACCCGCTGGAAAGGGGAGAACCGAATTGTTGCCGTATACACGGATATCAGCCGCCAAATTCGGCTTCAGACCCTGGAACATGAGCAACGTGAATTTGCCGCCAACCTGGTTAACATTGCCAATGCCTTTAACAGCAGTCTGGATCTGGATACCATTCTCGACAACGTAATCAATGCTCTTGAAAAAGTTGTTTCCACCCCGATAGCCAACATCATGCTGATCGAAAATAACGTTGGACGGGTAGTACGTACTCGTGGGTACGAACAACTGGGTATCACTGAGATCATCAACTCACGACGCTTCAAAATCGATCAGTTCAAATGTTTGTCCACCCAATGTCGAGATCACAATGAGATGCTCCTTTTTGACACCCTGGATAACCCCAACTGGACACCTTTGCCTGAATCTCACTGGATCCGGTCTTACCTTGGGGTTCCCATCGTGATCAAGGGGCACACTTTTGCGGTGATCAGCTGCGACAGCAATAAACCGAATGCGTTTACGTTCGAGCAGGCAAATCGAATCAAAATGATCGCTGATCAGGCAGCAATCGCCATCGAAAACGCCAACGTACACAATGAAACCAAAAAACGGTTAAAGCAAATTGCCCTGATAAATGAGTTGACCCGGTCGATGATCGCCAACCAAGAGATTCAAGAGATTCTTCCAACGCTTTCCGAGAAAATTCTGACCCTCTTCGATGCCAATGCCATCATAATCACCAGATGGAATATCGAAGATCAGACAGCCGCAGTGGTTGCCAAAACGGGGAGCGGCTTGATTACCAATTCTTTTAAGTCCGACACAACGTGCCCTTTTAAAATCACCCAAAACGTGCTAGAGGATAAGCAAATCAAGATCATCGATCTTGACAAAGAAGGCACTGAAAAACGGGAAGCTTACCAGCACTTTACCTACAACCCGGTGATCATGGCCATTCCGTTATTTGCTCAAGAATTTCCAGTTGGGGCGCTTTTTCTGGGTTTCTCTCAGGGACGCAAGATCACTCAGGAAGAGATTTCCATCGCTGAATACACCGCCCAGCAAATTGCCACCAGCATCTACAAAGCCAACCTGTTTGAGCAAATTGACTTCAGACGGGAGCAATTCGAACACGCCAATGCTCTGATCACCTCATTGAGTTTCGTTGCCACCGGCATGCTTACTTCCAATGACATCGAGGGGATCATCCCAACCATGATTACCGGTCTGGAAAATTTGCACATCCACTCTGCCATCTTCTTTTTGGGACCTGCGGGGGATACGCTTTCTTTCGATTATTGCTCACGAATGAATGAATTGCGGGGGCAGGTAAAAAAGATCTATCCTTTCCGTGACGAAAAGATCATTTTGCCTATCCCTGACTCGAACGAATTCCGTCAGGCCATCGATGAGCAAAAGCTCTTTTTTATCCAGAACCCAAGTATTTTACTGAGAACAGTCATTCCGCCAGAATTCACGATCTTTGCCAACCGAATTCAAGAAGCTCTTGAAATTACAGAAAGCACCAAGTTAATGATCCTGCCGCTCATCGTTGCCCAGAAAACGATCGGCTTGCTTTGTCTATTTGGTCAGAATCTGGAACAGATCGACATGAAAGCGGGCGAAATCTTCAACAGTCAGATCTCTGTCGCGCTGGAAAACGCCCGGCTAATGGCCGAGGTCAAACGTCTGGCTGTGACCGATGAATTGACCGGCATCAGCAATCGACGCGGTCTTTTTGAATTGGGTAACCATGAACTTGCCACTGCCCTTCGTCAAGGCCTGCCCTTAACCTGCTTGATGATCGATCTGGATAACTTTAAAGACATCAATGACAAATATGGGCATGCCATTGGGGACGTTACCTTACAAGAAGTCACCCGACGAGTTACGCAAAACATTCGTTCAATCGATATTTTTGGCCGCTATGGAGGAGAAGAGTTTGTGGTACTCTTAATCCAAAGTAATCTTAACACCGGAATCAACATTGCCGAGAGAATCAGAAAAGCTGTGGCTGAAGATCAAATTGAAACCGAAGATGGCAATTTCTTGGCAACGATCAGTGTCGGCGTAGCAGAAGCAACCCCTGACACAGAATCTCTGGAAACATTAATTAAACAATCAGATCAAGCTTTATATGTTGCCAAACATAACGGACGTAACCAGGTAGCTACATTTCAGCAGGTAAAAAAACCTAGCGCAAAGGCCTCTTGATTTGAATCAGCCCACATCCTCTTCGTCATCTCTTCACTCACTCACGATTCCAATCATAAAAGGGATTGCTTATCTGATTGTCAGTGACACCGGCACAGTCTTTTACGCCAGCCCACAATGTGAAAAGCTTTTTCACATTCACGACAAAGATGCCATTCTATGGAATCAACGGGGAGATCGTGAACCCGGAGAAATCACCGGATGTGCTTCAGTTGACCCGGCAATTTTGCCGATCTTGATCACCACAGTCTTTGACCTGGTCTGGCATGGGGAACAGGCCAAAATGCTCCTGCTGGAAGCCAATCACGCCATTACCAGTTCCCCGCAAGCATTCGACAAAGTCACTTGGGGACGGACTACTTCTTTTCTGCACCCCTGGATAAAATTTATCTGTCTGAATGACGAAAGTCTATCCTTTCTGACACTGGATGAAAACATTCAAAAATTAACCGGATACTCAAGTGAAACCTTAACCGGTACCCCAAAGAATCTGCGGTCGCTGGTTTCCCCCATCGATCAAGAAACGATCTTCAGCATCATTCATAAGTCGATCCGTGAACAAAAACCCTATAACGTGATTTACCGCATTCAAACCGTGACCCGCGAATATAAATGGGTGGAGGAACACGGCCAGCTCACTTCACCAGCCACGGGAGAGCCGCAAATCGAAGGGTGGATGATCGACATCACCGACCGTAAGAAGATCGAAGAAGCACTTTGGGAAAGCGAGTCACGCTACCGCAGCCTGGTCGAGGCTTCACCAGATGCCGTATTGATGCTTTCCCGCGAGGGGAACCTCCTGCTGGCCAATCGCCACTTCTGCGAACTGACCGAGGTTGCTGACCCAGATGCCATCCTCGGAAAAAACATCCTGGAGTTCCTGTATTTTTCTGCCCCTTTACCTCAAGAGATCAACTTCGTGGAGACGTGGCTGAGCTTTCCTACCAAGGGGGCAATCTTCACCCTCAAAAGTCAAAGCGGGGTCCTGATCCCGATTGAAGTGAATTTATCGATCATTTGGGATAACCAAAATGAGGTTTCAGCCAGCATCATCGTCGCCCGTGATATCCGCCAGAGAATTCAAACTGAGAAAGCCCTGCGCCAAAACGAAGCCCGCTACCGTGCTATCGTTGAAAACAATCCCGAAATGATTGTGCGCTTTGACCAGCAAAAATTGATCACCTTTGCCAATCAAACTTTCCTAAATTTTACGGGTATCCCCGCCGCGAAAATAGTGGGGCAGAAGATCAATGAAATCCCCTTCCAAAAAGGGAAGCACATCATCCACAAGATCATCGAAGACGTACAGCCCAACGTAGAAGCGAAAGAGTACGAGTTTTCCATTCATTTTCCGAATCAGGAAGATCGCTGGTTCCGCTGGCGTACCAGTTCCATCACTGACGGACTGGGAAACTTCATCGAGTACCAATCACTAGGAATTGACATCACAGATCAAAAAAAGGCGCTCCAGGCCGAAAAAGAGACCGAAAACCGCATGGCGCAATTGATGGAAAACATCAAATTGCTCTCGATCATTCTGGATATGAACGGAAAAATCCTTTCGTGCAATTCTTTTTTCTGTGAAGTGACCGGCTGGAAAAAAGAAGAACTCATTGGCGTCGATTGGTTCAGCCGCTTCATCCCCGCAGATATTGCCGGCGACCTGCGGATAAAACTACTTGAGCCGGCGCGGACCGGGCAACTGGGCACCCGCAATGAAAATCTGATCATTACCCGTGATGGTGAACGGCGGATGATTTCCTGGACAAATACGGTCATGAAGGACCTGCAAGGCAACCCAATTGCTATCTCCAGTCTGGGAGATGACATTACCGAAAAAGAAGAAATGCAGAAGATTCAGGAAGCGGTACTGAAAATATCGCAGGCTGCCATCGAAACCGACGATCTTGATGACCTTTATTTCTCGATCCACGAGATTCTCAAAACGCTGGTGCCCGTCGACAACTTCTTTATCGCTTTCTATGACAAAAATCGCAATTTGCTCTCCTTCCCCTATTTTGTCGATCAATTCGATCCTCAGCCACAGCCACATCCCCCCGCACATGGGTTGACGGAATACGTGTTGCGTACCGGCAAACCACTCTCGGTAAACCCCGCTAGATTCGACAAGTTGATCGAGACAGGTGAAGTAGTTTCGATCGGTTCCCCCTCTTTGGATTGGATCGGCATTCCCCTGCGCGTGGAAAAAGAAATCGTCGGTGTGATGGGTGCGCAAACCTATTCGCCGGGAATCCGCTACAGCAAAAGGGACGAGCAAATTCTGACCTTCGTCTCTACCCAGATCGCCATGGTCATCGACCGCAAGCGTCGCGAGCAAGACCTGCTGACCAGCCAGAAACGCAATCAATTGTTGATTGAAGCCTCCAAGGATGCTATTTTCATGGAATCTCTGGATGGCACGATTCTGGACTGTAACGAGAGTGCGCTCGAGATGTATGGCTATTCCCATGAAGAAATGCTGCGATTAAACGTTTCCGATCTGGTCAACCCCGCCTTCCTCGACAAAAACGTGAACTACACCCAGTGGGAACTGGATCAGGGTGGTGAAATCCGTGACGTAACCAACATTCGCAAAGATGGCTCTGTCTTCCCCGTTGAAGTAAGCATGCGCCAAACCAACATCGATGACACCCCAGTGTTGGTCGCTTACGTACGCGATATCACCGAAAAGAAAAAAGCCGCTCAGGAGATTGTCGAAAATGAAGAGAGATTCCGCACTCTCTCTGAGACGGCAGCCGCCGGAATCTTTATCTATCGTGGGGAACAGTACCTCTACGTCAATCCAATGTGGTGCCAGATCACCGGCTTTACTGAAAAAGAGTTAATGGGCATGAAACCGCTGGACATTTCTGACCCGGATGTCGATTTGAGTGCCGTCAGTCATTTCGAACAGGATGAAAACGGTAACCTCACCCGTGCCCGGGTCGAACATACACTCATTGCCAAGAACGGCGAAAAACACATCATCGATCTCAGTCTGACCAGTCTGCTCTTTGATGGAAAGCCAGCTTACATTGGCACCGCCATCGACGTCAGCAACCGCAAACAACGGGAACACGAGCTGGAAGTCATTGCCGAAATGGGGGAAGCACTCCGCTTCAACGTCAGCCGTGAAGATGTGCTCAACACAGCCATCACTAAACTCTTTGCCATTATGGAGCTGGACGGAGCTTTGTTCTCGCTCTACAACCCTAAAAAGCAAATCCACAAGATCGAGAAAGCCGGCGGAGCCTGGGAAAAGCTCAATGGACTGGAAATTCCCCGCGAAAACGGGCTGAGTGGACATATTCTGATCTCTGGGCTGCCCTATCTCAATAACGAAGCCGAGAAAGATCCCTACATTCTGTATCCCGAACTGACCCAGGGAATGAAAGGCATGGCTGGCGTTCCTCTGGTGATCAAAGGCGGCACCACGGGTTCCATCATCATTACTGCCCGGGATCGCTTCAGCGAGAATGATCTGCGCCTGCTTAAGGCCATTGGCGATCTGACCGCCAGCGCCATCCACCGTGCCGATCTGCTCGACCAAACCGTGCAGCAGACCGATGAACTGCGCCACGCTTACGATTCCACCCTGGAAGGTTGGGCGCTGGCTCTGGAACTGCGCGATAAAGAGACCCAGGGGCATTCGGTACGTATCACCAACATGACCCTGAAGCTGGCCCGGCGACTGGGAATTCCAGAAAGCCAGTTGGAGGTCATCCGCCGCGGAGCTTTGCTGCACGACATCGGTAAACTCGGCGTGCCTGACACCATCCTGCTCAAAAATGGTCCGCTCACCCCCGAAGAATGGGCCATCATGCAGAAACACCCGGAATATGCCTACAACATGCTGTCTCAGATCAAGTTTTTTGAGGGAGCCATTGACATCCCCTACTGCCACCACGAGTGGTGGGACGGCAGCGGCTATCCACGCGGGCTGGAAGGCAAAGAGATCCCGCTTTCGGCGCGCATCTTCTCGATCATCGATGTATGGGATGCCCTGACCTCGGACCGTCCTTACCGTGAAGCCTGGAAAAAGAAGGAGGCGTTGGCCCATATCATCAACCAGGCTGGCACTCACTTCGACCCGGATGTAGTCAACGAGTTCATCCAGATGATCGTTTCTGAAAAGTAAAAAAATCCGGCAGCGAAATTGCTGCCGGATCATTTTTTAAAAAGAGATCGCTATTCTTCGATGATCTCGATTGTTTTCAAGGTCACCGCCGGGCTGCCGCGGCGGCTGGGATCGCGCTCAGGGATGGAAAGCAATACATCCAGGCCTTTCACCAGTTGTCCAAACACGGTGTGATGATTATCGAGCCAGGGGGTAGCCACGTGGGTGATGAAGAACTGTGAGCCATTGGTATTGGGGCCAGCGTTGGCCATGGAAAGCACGCCCGGCCCGCTGTGACGCAGACTGGGTTCGAATTCATCAGAGAACTTATAGCCCGGGCCGCCCATGCCTGTACCGGTGGGGTCGCCGCCCTGTGCCATAAAATCAGCGATGACGCGATGGAAAATCGTATTGTCATAGAACCCTTGCCGGGCCAAAAACACGAAATTATTCACCGTGTGCGGGACTTTGCTGGCGTACAGGCTGCAGGTGAAGTCACCTTTATCCGTCTTGAAGACAGCAGAATATTTTTTATGCAGGTCGATCTGCATTGCGGGGGGAGTAGACCATTGAAGCGATTTCTCAGGCATAGTAACCCTTTCCTTTTTATGAATATTAATCAACATTGTAGCATAGTATCCTTGAAACAGCCGATTTGACAATTAATACAAAAATGGTATAAATTCTCTTGTAATTTGCAACCAGATATCCTCGTTGGGATGGACGGATTAGAAGTCATGGGAGGTCACGATGACTGAGAATCACGAAAAGATAAGTTCAGTTTCAAAAGGCAGAGATCGGGCTGCAATGATCTTGATGCTGATTGCCGCTCTGGGAGCCGCTTTTGCCTTCGTTTCATCCATTGGCGTTGCCCGGCTGGCATCAGCGGTTACCCAGCAAGTGGAATGGTGGCGCGTAATGGGATTTTTGCTGTTCACCCTCCTCTTCGTTTTCCTGGCCATTGCACCGCGAAAATACCCGGGGCTGTGGGAATTGATCCTCATCGATAAGGGAGCATTGACCTTGATTGAGTTCGTACTGGCAAAGAACCCTGCTACCAACGCGCTTTCGCCAGCGATCATTGATGGAATACTGACAATCATCATCCTGGCTGCCTATCTTCTGGTCAGGGGATATACCAGCTGGAAAAAATAGCCTGACTGTATTTTGCCTGAAAGACTCCTCGCGCGGAGGAGTCTTTTTATTCCTCTTGCCATTTCGCGAAAAGTGAATAAAATAGGTAAGTTACTTAACTATTAAGAACATTAACCAAAAGGATACAATGGCTCAAACAGAACCCCAATTGCAATCTACCGTAAACGAAGTGATCAATACCCTGCCGCCAGTCTGGGACCGCATCCGCAGCAATCTACGGGCAGCGGCCATCGAAAACTTTGGCATCACCCTGGAGCAATTTCACATTCTGCGGCATATCCGCAAAGGCTATGATTCCGTTGCAAAACTGGCCGAGCAAAAAGGCATCAGCAGACCGGCTGCCAGTCAGGCCGTGACCGTGCTGGTCAAAAAGGGGCTGGTCACACGCACGATCCAACCCGAGGATCGCCGCGCCATTCAGCTTACTCTCACCCCCTATGCGCGTGAAGTGCTGGATGCCAACTTCGAAAAAAACCGTTTGTGGATGAGTGAAAAAATGCAGGCACTCACCCCAGAACAATTGCAGACCATCTCCGCAGCCATGCTGCTTCTGAAAGACACCTTCACCCCACAAAAATAATCCCTTATTGGTAAAGACATGGAAGATATCAAAAAAATTTTTAGATTCGTCAAACCTTACTGGAAACTCGCCGTCCTCTCGCTGATCTTGCTGATCTTTATGGTGCTCTTCGACCTCTCGATCCCACGCCTGATCGAGCGGATCATCGACCAGGGCATCAAGCAAAAAGATCTGGCCATCGTCCTGCAAACCTCGGCCCTCATGATCGTCATCTCCCTGCTGGACGCGCTGGTTGCAGTACTCAACAACATCTACTCGATCCGGGTTGGAGAAAGCGTGGCCCGTGACATCCGCAAGGCCATCTTCGTCAAAGTCCAGAATTTTTCCTACGGCAATCTGGACCATTTTTCCACCGGCAAGCTGATGGTGCGGCTCACCAGTGACACCAGCGCTGTACAGCGCATTACGCAGGTCTCCCTGCGCATCGGCACGCGTGCACCGCTGATGATGATCGGCAGTATCATCCTCATGTTCATCACCAGCAAAATTCTGGCGCTGACCATGGTTCCGCTGCTGGTGGTGGCCAGTGCTGTGATCCTCTTTTTCAGCGTGCGCATGGAGCCCTTCTTCCGCTCGGTGCAGCAGCGGCTGGACCGGCTAAACACCGTGCTGCAAGAAAACATCGCCGGAGCTCACCTGGTGAAATCTTTTGTACGCGGCGACTTCGAAGGCCAGCGTTTTGAAACCGCCAACGAAGATCTGACCCAAAACACCATCAAGGTCATGCAATTCATGTCGGCCATGTCGCCAGCCCTGACCGTTTTCATCAACATCGGACTGGTGCTGGTCATCTGGGTTGGCGGTCTGCAAGCCATTGCCGGGAACCTCAGTCTGGGGCAGATTGTGGCCTTTACCAATTACCTGCTCAGCACCATGACCCCGCTCATTATGATGACCCAGCTTTCGAATACCTGGGCCAACGGCATTGCCTCAGCCAAACGGATCAACGAAGTACTGGACGCCATGCCCGAGGTTCCGGCCAGTCTCACCCCACAGCGCCTGCCCACGCCCAGCGAAAACCGCGTCATCTTCGAGAACGTCGATTTCCACTACAACAGCAATACCCACCTGCCCGTGCTCGAAGACATCTGTCTCAGTGCCGAACCCGGGCAAACGGTGGCCATCCTGGGCGCTACCGGTTCCGGCAAAACCTCGCTGATCAACCTGATCCCGCGCTTCTATGACACCACGAGCGGACAGGTCTCGGTGGATGGCGTCAACGTGCGCGATCTCGCCGAAGAGGACCTGCTGGCCCACATCGCCATCGTTCCGCAGGAGACCATCCTGTTCACTGGCACCATCCGTGACAACCTGTGCTACGGACGGCCAGACGCCACCGATGAAGAGATCATCGCTGCCGCCAAGGCCGCTCAGGCACACGATTTCATCGAGGAAATGCCCGATGGGTACAACACCCGCGTCGAAGAACGCGGCAGCAATCTTTCGGGCGGGCAGAAACAGCGCATCGCCATTGCCCGCGCCCTCGTCACCCATCCCGACATTCTCATTCTCGACGACAGCACTTCTGCAGTAGACGTAGAAACCGAGTCGAAGATCCAGAGCGCCCTGCTGCAAATTCTGCGCGGGCGCACCTGCTTCGTCGTCGCCCAGCGCATCAGCACGGTACTGAACGCGGATAAGATCGTTGTGCTGGACCGCGGCCGTATCGCTGCCGAAGGCACTCATGCCGAGCTGCTCAAGAGCAGCAAGATCTATCAGGAAATCTACGATTCACAATTAGGCGGCGGTATTCGCGAGTCAGCCGGCGCATAGAGAAAGAGAAGCCATTTCGATGTCTACCTATACACAACGAACCCCTGACGCGCGTTCCAGCATGCAGCGGCGCCCTGCCGTCCCTGGTCGGATCGAGAAGGCCAGGCATCCCAAACAAGCCTTGATCCGTCTGGCGCTCTATCTAAAACCTTACCGTCTGGCCATGACTCTGGTGATCGCCATGGTGCTGATCTATACCTTGCTGGGATTGGCCGGCCCGTACCTGATGGGACGCGCCATCGACCAGTTCATTGGCGGGAAAGATGAAGTGGGTTTGGTGCACACGGCATTGCTCATGCTGGGCGCCTACCTGCTCAGCAATGGCTTCAACCTAGCTGCCAACTGGATCATGGCACGCATTTCACAATATGCTCTCAAAGAACTGCGCCGTGATCTGTTCAGCCATTTGCAAACGCTGTCGATGAATTTCTTCGACACTCATCCCGCCGGCGGATTGATGAGCCGCCTGACCAACGATATCGACGCCATCAACCAGGCCGTCTCGCAAAACGTGACCTCGCTGGTCGCCAGCGTGCTGTCGATGGGCGGCATTCTCATCACCATGTTCGTGCTAAACGCCTGGCTGGCCCTGGCCAGCCTGATCGTGGTACCGATCATGTTCTGGTTCACCCAGTTCGTCGCCAAATACACACGCAAAGGTTTCCGCGCCCTGCAGCTGCACCTGGGCGGACTGAACAGCATTGCCGAAGAAACTTTCAGCGGGCAAAAGGTCATCAAGGCCTTCCGGCGCAACGACGCGGCGATCGCCGCCTTCGATGTGGAAAACAAGGCCGTTTTCGATGCCGGCATCTACGCCAACTCATACGCGCTGCTGCTTATGCCGCTGACCGCCATTCTGGGCAACTTCTTCGTCGTCGTGCTGGCCGGGCTGGGCGGTTGGCTGGCCCTGCAGGGGCTGGTCAGCGTGGGCACCATTGCCACCTTCATCAACTACGGGCAGAACTTCATCTCGCCGCTGCGGCAACTGGCCAACCTGTACAACTCCATCCAGGCAGCCCTGGCTGGCGCTGAACGAGTGTTCGAGATCATCGACACCCCCTCTGAGACCGTCGATGCTGCCGACCCGCTCCCGCTTGACAAGATCCACGGCGACGTGCAACTGCAAAACGTCCAGTTTGGCTACGTCCCGGAGCACCCGGTGATCCACGACTTCTCGCTGGACGTCAAAGCCGGGCAGACCATCGCCCTGGTCGGGCCAACCGGTGCAGGCAAGACCACCCTCATCAATTTGCTGACCCGCTTCTATGAGATCGACGGCGGCCGCATCACCATCGACGGCAAAGACATCCGCCAGGTGCGTAAAGCCGACCTGCGCCGCCAACTGGGACTGGTACTGCAGGATACCTTTCTCTTCTCGGATACCGTGATGGAAAACATCCGCTTTGGCCGATTGGATGCCACGGATG
>JAAZOQ010000331.1 GCA_012797695.1 Anaerolineaceae bacterium
ACGCGTGCTACCTCTTCGATCAGGTCAGCCTTACCGGTGATCCCTTCGCCAATGTCCAGACGGGTATCCGGGCAGGCTGCGCGGATGATCTCTCCTTTGACTTCCACACTGAAATCCAGGCGGCGCAGCAGATCGGCGATCTGCCCGGTGGCCAGGGTGATTCCCAGCCAGCGGGTGACGTCGTGGGCCGTGATCTCGACCACCGGCTGTTTGGGCGGCAGCGGATAGTTGTCGACCAGCCCGGCCGCAACACTGCCGTTGCCCCATTTCTGCATCAGTTCCAGGCAGCGGCGCGTTCCGCGTTCGGCCATGGCCGGATGCACCCCGCGCGAATAGCGGTATGAGGCTTCGGAAGGCAGGTTTTGGGCATGAGCGGTCTTGCGGATATTGATCATGTTCCACGATGCGCCTTCGACCAGCACGTTGCGGGTATGTTCGCTGACTTCGGTTTCAGCTCCACCCATGACGCCGGCAATGGAAAGGGCACCGGCTGTATCGCAGACCAGCATGGTGCTTTCATCCAGCTTGCGCTCGACGTCATCCAGAGTGGTAATGCTCTCGCCTTTGCGGGCGGTACGAGTGATGATCTTTACCGGCTGGCCCTTGGCACGCTGCAGCAAAGCGTCGTAATCGAACGCATGCAGCGGCTGTCCGATCTCGAGCATGACATAGTTGGTGGCATCGACGATGTTGTTGATGGCGCGGACCCCGGCCATCTTGAGACGGCGGCGCACGATCTCAGGGGAGGGGCCGATCTTGACATCACGGATGAGTCCCAGGGTAAAGCGCGGGTTCAATTCAGGGTTGGTGATCTCAATTGAGGCAAAGTCAGGCTTGCCGGCAGTGGGGACGGTCGGTGCGGGTGCGGGTTTGAGAGGGCTGCCGGTCATGGCGGCGATCTCGCGTGCCAACCCGAACATGCTCAGACAGCGGGCGTAGCTGGGCAGCATTTTGACGTCGAAGATGGCGTCCCCCAGCACGTCCACCAACGGGGTGCCCGGTACAGCGTCGTCATCGAGGAAAATGATCCCTTCGTGTTCTTCGCTGATGCCCAGCTCTTTTTCAGAGCAGACCATCGAGAAGGAATCCACTCCGCGGATTTTGGCGCGCTTGAGGGTGGTCAGCACCAGTTCGTCGGCGTGTCCGTCGTAGAGCACGGCACCTTCTTTGGCGTAGGCAACCTTGAGCGGTTTGGCCAGCGGACCTTTGCCCTTATATTCGTATACGTTCGGCGCACCGGTAAGCACGATCACTTCTTCCTTACCGTCGAACAGTTTGCACAGCGTCAGCCGGTCCGCGTTGGGATGCGGCATGACCTCAGAAATGGAGGCCACCACGATCTTCTCGGGGTCCCAGCTCAAGCCGGTCACTTTGGTATCGACCGAACCGGCTGCGGGCATGGGCAGGCCAATGATCTTGATCTCTTCCACTTCCATGCCGGCCATGGTCAATTGATGAGCAATTTCAGCGATCGAAAGATCGGTATCGACAAATTCTTTGATCCAGGATAAAGGTGCTCTCATAATAGGCTCCTAAAATTGCTCCAGGAAGCGCAGATCGTTTTCCCAGAAATAGCGGATATCGTTGATGCCGTAGCGGAGCATGGCGATGCGCTGCGGACCGAGGCCAAAGGCGAAGCCGGAATAGCGTTCGGGGTCGTAACCGCCGTTGCGCAGCACGTTGGGGTGCACCATGCCGCAGCCGCCGATCTCGAGCCAGCCGCCGCCGCAGACGGCGCAGCCTTTACCGCCGCACAGAAAGCATTCCACGTCGAATTCTGCTGAGGGTTCGGTAAAGGGGAAGTACGAAGCACGGAAGCGGGTGCGCACGTGCTGCCCAAACAGGCGGCGGGCCAGGTCAGACAGGGTGCCTTTGAGGTTGGTGAAGGTAATACCAGGGCCGACCGCCAACCCTTCGATCTGATCGAACTGGGTTTCGTGGCGGGCATCCGTTTGTTCGTAGCGGTAGCACATGCCTGGCAGAATGATGCGGACCGGCGGCGGATTCTGCGGGTTGGTCGCGGAGGCTTCTTGCATGGCGTGTACCTGGCCCGGTGAGGTGTGCGTGCGCATCACCAGCGGGTTATCCCCGCGTTCACCGGCATCGATGAAGTAGGTATCCTGCATATCGCGGGCGGGGTGCCCGACCGGGAAGTTGAGCATCTGAAAGTTGTACTCGTCCGTCTCGACCTCGCGGCTGCGGTACACCTGAAAACCCATCTCGCCGAAGACTCGGTACAGTTCGCGCAGGATTTGCGTATCCGGGTGCAGACGTCCGTGCACTACCGGGCGGCCGGGCAGGGTCACGTCCAGTTTTTCGCTGGCCAATGCCTGTGCCAATGCCTGTTCCTTGACGGCGGCGCTGCGCTCACCGAAGGCGGTTTCGAGGGCTACTTTTACCTGATTGGCGGCCTGACCGACGACCGGGCGTTCTTCGGGTGTAAGTTTGCCGAGCTTCTGAAAGACCAGCATCACCGGGGCCGTGCGGCTCAGGTGTGCGGCATGCCAGGCCTGCAGCTCTTCTTCAGAGTTCAGGCCGGCTAGGGCATCCAATCCGCTCTGGCGGATGGACTCAAGTTCTTGAATGATAGTTGGATCACTCATACATGACTCCTGGTTAAAAAATAAATCCCGTCCACATAAAGGGACGGGAGGGAAATTCCCGCGGTACCACCCAGATTGGCTGATCGACAGCCCGCTCACTCTCGACGAACATCGAGTGCCCCGGCTAACGGTGGGCTTCCGGCGCGGACTACGCACCCGACTCGCGGGCTTCACCCGGCGGCTCAGGAGGGAACTTCGGTCGGTTCTCTGCGGGCGGGCGTCTCAGTTGCCTGCTTTCAGGCACACCCGCTTTCCTGTCGTACTTCCCCGACGTACTTTCCTCCGTCACAGCAGTTCCCATCATTATAGCGGAGTGCGGCCGAAAAGGGAAGATTGAATTATTAGTGTATTATATATAGATAAGGAGGGTGAAATGAATATTGCGAAAATCCACAGTATGGTCAAGCAAGGTGATTTGTCCAATCAAGCCATTCGATATTTGCTCGATTGCCATGGGGAATGTGAGCATTTAGATTATAAGGAAACAATAGATTTTTCTTCAGAGAGAGATTCAATAAACATTGTAAAGGATATGTTAGCCTTTCATAATATTGGCGGGGGTTATATTCTTTTTGGTGTTAAAGATAAATCTTGGGATCCTATAGGATTACCAAAATCGTTAGGAATGGATACGAAGCAAATTCGAGACATTGTTCAGAAATATGCAAACATTGATTTAGACGTTGATTATGTGGAGCATGAAATAAATATACTCCAGACAAAAAAAAGATTTGGTGTGATCTTAATAAGTGCATCTGCAAAGCCCAAAAAACTTGGAAAACCTGTAATGTGTAAAAAAACTACATGCTCACATGAAAAATGGGCGCTTAGGGACGGGGAAACTTTTATTCGTGATGGAGATAGTACGAGGCGATTAAATGATTTTGATGAATTAGCTCAAAAATTGGAAGACCTAGAGCTAATGTATGAAGAGGCTGAGAATTCAGAAAACAATGATATTCCTTCTCCCTATAAAATTGAGGATGGCCTTTATAGAATTTTGCCTCCAGAATACGAAGGTTTTGTTGGTAGGGAGGATCTTTTAGTAAAAGTAAAAAATAGTATCGAAAAGGATAAACGTATTTGGATAATAAATTTATTTGGCCCAGGTGGGGTGGGAAAGTCGGCAATCGCTACACGTATAGCTTATGATTTTTATGAAAGCAACTCATTTGAAGCCATTCTGCACCTTTCTGCAAAGGATAGAGAATTATCAGTAAACGAAGGAATAAGGGCATTAAAACCATCATTAATATCGCTTGAGGATTTACTGGATAGAATACTTCGATTGTTTTCTTATGACGAATGTTGTGAAAATTCTTTAGAGGGAAAAAAGACTCTTGTGAATGAGTTGTTAAGTGCTTGGAAAACGCTAATAATCTTGGACAATATGGAAACAGTGGATGATGGTAGAATCATGGATTTCATCACTGAATTTCCTGATACGACCAAAGCAAAAGTGTTGTTGACAAGTAGACAAAGATCAAGAACATGGGAAATGCCAGTTCAGGTTCCACAATTATCATATCATGAGGTACATGAATTCATAAAAATCCGCTGTGGAGAGATGAATCTGGACTTTCCGATAGATGATCAGTCTGTCATATCAAAAATCGAAGAGTTATCAGGTGGTTTACCCCTTGCTATTCAATGGATATTAGGTGATTATGCTCGAACGCATGATTTAGGTTCAATATTGGATAGGGTTTTAAACAAAAATTCTCCTTTACTGGAATTTAGCTTTCGAAATTCATGGACTTCTCTTTCTGGTGATGCTCAGAAGGCATTAGCAGTTTTGCCAATATTTCTAAAACCTCCCACTCAGCAAGAGTGGAGAATGATTTTAAATTGGAATAACGAAAAAATTGAAGAGTCAATTGGTGAATTAGTTCAGTCGACTTTTATTTCAAAACAAACCAATGAAAAATCTGGGGAAAATGTATATAATGCTTTGCCAATTACTTTGTCCTTCGCGAAGAATGAGCTATCAAAGTTAGGTACATTGGGAATTGATGCTCGTAATAGATTTGAAGAATACCGTCAGCGTCTAGATGTGGCAACTGCTGAGAATCAGCAGAATGAAGGTTTATTCATACAATTTGATGCAAAGACGGATAACCAAAAGCTGGCAATCCAATTATCCAAGATTGCTGAAGGACAATTGTCTTCGCTCGGGTATGAAGAAGCTGAAGATTATTTCAAACAAGCTATTTCAACCGATCCGAATAGTGTATTTGCTCTTGTGAAATATGCAAGATTTAATGGAAATATGCAGGAAACAGAAAAAGCAGAGGGACTTTTTGAAAAAGCTATAAGTAGATTAACAAAAAAAACCGGATTTTTTGTTTACCTCAATTATGCAGAATACTATGGTGATCTTCGACAATGGCGATTAAAAGTAAAATACTTATTAAAAGCGTTGGAATATAAAAATTATTGCAGATCGTATGAGTATGTGATGGCTCAACATTCATTAGGCATTGCATATGGACAGTTGAGGGATCATGAATCTGCGATTAAAGTATTTGATGAAATTATTGAGAATGAACTTTTAAAACCATATGGACCTTCGAAGAGTTTAGTAGTTGCAGCCAGGACAAAAAAAATATCTCTAAAGAGGTTAAACCGTCAAAATGCAAATGCTTTTATTGAAGAGTTAATCAATCGTTGTAGTTCGACTAGAAATCCCGAAAGGATCATCGAAGAATTACAAAAAATTGCAATGGAGTGAGATTTTGATTCAAAAATTGTACAATTTGTAGTTCCAATCTATTTTGGAAAAAACATACTAAATAAATTTAATGCACTCTCCGCGAAAATGTGCTAAATTTACTGGGTCTGGAAGAGAATCTTAACCCCACTTTCCTGCGGGAGGGAAATCATGGCAGCGAGTCAAAAGTTTTGCCCCCAATGCGGTACCCCCAACGTTTCAGAGGCGGTTTTTTGCATGTCGTGCGGCAGCCGCTTCCCGGCAGTCGCGGCGCCCGCCGCATCCGCCGCACCGACTCCACCTCCGTTGAAGACGGCCAGCGGAACCCCGGTTCCGCCTTTGCCCAGGTCAGGTCAATCCGATTTCATTACCCTTTCCTGCCCCAACTGTGGGGGGAAACTGCAGATCACCCCGGATATCGAGCGATTTGCCTGTCAGTATTGCGGTTATGAGCACATCGTGCGACGCAACGGCGGCATCGTTTCTCTGGAACCAGTGGTCAGGGTGATGCAAAATATCGATGCCAACATCAATCTGGTTGGGGTGGGGGTAAATCGCCTGGGGGCCAGCAGTGAAAAACAGATTGCTGAACAGACGATTGCTCGTTTGAAAACGGAGATTGCTGAACTGAATAAGCAGACCGGCAGTTATTATGACGCTGCTCAGATCGCCATGATTCTGGGGGGAATTTTGGCCTTTGGCGGAATTTTGCTGATCGTCTTGGCGATCATGAATGCCTGGTCGGCGTGGGTCTATCTGGTGGGGCTGGTGCTCGGTGGTTTTGGGGTGGTGTTGTTTGTATCCGTTATCAAGGAACCCCCTCACATCAAAGCCCAGCATGAACTGGAGCGGCAGAAATCGGAAGAACTGCAGCGCAATTACGAGATTGTCCGCCGCTCTGACCGGTAGTGACAAACAGAGCAATCGCCCGCCAAGTAGAAAAGGCGGGCGATTTTGTTAAGTGAGTTGCGGTGGAACATGGATAAAATCGTTCTCTCCCGCACGAGCCTCATGCGGGAGAGAAGAAATCGGGTCAGGGGGGAGAGAAGACCCACGGATTAATGACTGGCGGTCTCGGTAGCGATGGGCAGGGTATAACTGTTGCCCTCGACGGTGACGTAATTCTTCCACACCCAGCAGGTCGTTCCTGCCTTGTTGGGGGCTTCGATCAAAAAGTAATTGGTTTCAGCATCACGAGCCAGGGTAAGCAGACTTTCGCCCTGCTTGAGGTAATCGTAGCCGGCATAGTCTTCGCCTGGACCGGTCTGGCACATGATCGAGGTGATGACGGTTGATTCGAAGGTAACCGGTGTTGCCGTGGCGGTTGGCTGTTGTGGAGTGCTGGTTGCGGTTGGGGCAGCAGTGGCTTCTGCGGTAGCAACCTCGGTTGCGGCTGCTTCTGCTGGGGCGCCCTCCCCGCTGGGTGGAGCCCCGGCAGGCTGGGTCCCTGACGGCGGATTGCCCGACATGCTGGGGGTAGAGCTGGTCTGCGAACTGCAAGCTGCCAGGCTGATCAACAGCAGGCTGGCGATAAGTAAGGTCAAGATTGTTTTTCTGGTCATAACACTCTCCAGAAAGAGGATTCGGGCCGCAAACGGCTGAATCCCACTTCCTTCATTTTCTTCATTACCGTTTATTTTTGTATCTGTATGATAACTGGCAAGTGTGCAGAAATTTTGCAGAAAAGATTAGTTTTGGTCGACGTTTTCTCTTAATAAAGAAGCCAGCCAATTCGATTATTGGCTGGCTTCTTTATTTCTCCGGATTTCAGTCGAGCTAGGCGTGCATCCGCTGGCTGATCTCGGCGCGCAGGTGATGACTTACCTGGGCCATCTCGTGAGAGCGGATGTTGTGCTGCACCGTGTGGGGCAGATTCCCCATCAAGGATTCGGCCATGGC
>JAAZOQ010000332.1 GCA_012797695.1 Anaerolineaceae bacterium
CTGCCGGCGCAACTGGAGCTGCTGCCGGGCGTTCGATGGGGCGCGGAGACTCAGCCGCTGGCAAGACAGGAGGAGTTTTCGCTGGAGAGCGACCGCTCCAATCGGATAGGGCATCGACCAAACGCTGAACACGAGCTTTTTGCTCCAGGGTCAAAGAAGAAAACTCGTCATAATAGTCGCCATCCAGACGAGGAAGTACTTTCTTCTCTGCCGGGCTGAAATAGACACGCATGGCCTCGGTGTAGCCTTTCTCGGCAAATTTCTTCGGCATCGGCTCCGCCTCAATGGGGGGCTTGGGTTCACTGCGAAAAACCAGCGCAGCCAGCACTCCGATGAGAACGCCAATGATCAATGCGAGAATAACGGGAAGGGGATTCGTGAGCAAAGCATTCATGATTGCCTCGGGTAAACCAACAGCTTCAAAGAAATTCTCTCGAAAAATAATTACGTCTTAATCATACAATGGAAACAATAAAAAGGCCGTTAAGAACAACCTGTGAATGACTGGCAGTGCGGGCAAAAATGACTGCTGCGCTGACCAATCACCCGGCGTTCAATGGGAGTACCGCAAACCGTGCAGGGCTCGCCGGTGCGCTGATAGACGCGGAAATAATTCTGAAAATCCCCACCACGGTAAACCCAATCGATGCTGGCACCATTGCGCTCGATCCCCTCGTGCAAGACCTGACGCACCCCAGCCAACAAGGCTTCGGCCTGTACCGGCGTCAAGCAATTCCCGGGGGTGAGAGGATGAATCCGGGCCAGAAAGAGGGCTTCATCCGAATAGATGTTGCCCACCCCGGCCAGCAGGCTCTGATCAAGCAGCAGGGTCTTGATGGCCCGGCTCGATCTGTGCCAGCGTGCATACATTTCCTGACCGGTCAAACCTTCATCCAAAGGCTCCGGCCCAAGATCGCCCAGCACCGATTGCACGTCAGTGGCCCACCAGGCACGTCCAAACTTACGCGGATCGTTGAAACTGAGGCGAGTGCCGTCGCTGAAATCAAGCAGCAAACGATCATGCTTCTGTTCAGCGGCGTCCTGCGGCTCGACGCGCAAATCTCCGCTCATGCGCAAATGGAAGAGCAGTGTGTTCGTGCCCATGGGGATGACCACAAACTTGCCGCGGCGCGTGACGGCTTGCACCGTCTGCCCGGTGACCTCCTGCTGAAACTGCTGCCAGTCAGGCAGAGCCAGGGTTTTGGCCCAGTTGAGGCGCGCTCCCGCTACCTGGCGGCCAACGATCCCGGGACGCTCACGCAGGGATTGCCCTTCTGCAAAGGCACGATCGGCAGGGTTCCGCAGTGAGCAGACAATGGTTTCGACTTCAGGTAATTCTGGCATTTTTAAAGAAAGGCGGCGCCGCATACACCGGCGCCGTCGTTTTGATCACTCGTTGAATAACTCTCCGACACTGCGGCCTTCATTGGCACGCTGGATGACCTCACCCAGTAAGGGAGCCACAGAAAGCACAGTCAGACGGCCGTTGAACTTCTCCATCTTTTCCTGCGGGATGGGCACAGTATCAGTGGTGATGAACTCGGTCACCGGCAAGGCAGCCAGATTCTCCGCGGCGTTGCAAGAGAGAATGGGGTGGACAAAGACAAGATAAATATTACGGGCACCACATTCTTTGACCATCTTGACCGCCTGTGAAAGCGAGCCGCCAGTATCCACTTCGTCATCGACAATGATGCAATCGCGATCTTTGACATCACCAATCACCGACAGCGCCTGGGCCTTGGAATCATTGCTGATGCGGCGCTTCTCGATGAAAGCCAGGGGAACATCCAGCGAGACCGCGTAATTGCGGGCTTTCTTGGCAAAACCCAGATCAGCGGTAACCACCACCGGGTCTTTCATGCTGGCACGCTTGGCTTTGAGGTAATCGATCAAAATGTAGAAAGCCGTAACCACATCCCCAGGGATCGAGAAGAAGCCCTGAATCTGGCCGGCATGTAAGTCCATCGTCATGTAGCGATCCGCACCTGCCACCTCGATCATATCTGCCACCAGACGGGCGGTGATGGGAATACGCGGCTGATCCTTCTTGTCAGAACGGGCGTAGCACAGGTAGGGAACGACAGCAGTAATACGAGCAGCAGAATCCAGACGCAAAGTCTGGATCAGGATCAACAATTCCATCAAATTGCGATGCACCGGGGCCGAGGTTGTCTGAATCACATAGCAATCCTGGCCGCGCACGCTGGAATGCAGCTTGACAAACAAATTATCATTCGGAAACTTGATAATATCGCGGTCCATCAACGGCAGATCCATGTGAGTTGCAATCCGGCTTGCCAGCTCGGGGCAAGCGGTCCCCGCATACAACTTGATATCGCCATATTTCATCCGGTCATGACGCGATACATTTAAGATCGGCATTAGAACATCCTCCTAACTTTCAGAACCTTTCCACTCAGAATGCAACACACTCATTACGATAATATCATTGTATTTGCCGTTTTTGAATAATGCCTGCCGTAACAATCCTTCTTTCACAAAGCCAGATGCCTCATACGCCTTGAGCCCGCGGATATTTTCGGCCACTGCGTACAAAAAGATCCGGTTGAGATTCAATGACTCGAACCCATATTTTACCGTCAATTGAGTTGCCTGACGGCCATAACCTTGATTCCAATATTCTTTTTCGCCAATGAAAATGCCGAATTCTGCCTCACGGGTAACCATATCGATCTGATGCAGGCCCGTATCGCCGATATGCACCCAGGCATCGCCCTCTTTCACCTCGATGGCAAAGATCTGCCCCTCGGTGGGAGACATCGCCATCTGGCGTTCGAACCATTTTTCTTCGCTGGCCTTCGAGATAGGAGCAAAATGAAGCAGGTAATAGACCACTTCAGGGTCATTCAGCCAACGCACGAAGCGAGGAATGTCTTCTCGTTCGATGGCGCGCAGACGCAGGTTTTCGCTCATGATCATCGGCATAGAAATGCTCCCTTTATGGCATCAGGCGGGTCGGCCCGCGGAAAATGTATACCGCTTCGCGGATGTTGTTCATGCCCAGCATGACCATCATCAGGCGCGACAGGCCCATACCGTACCCTCCGTGCGGCGGACAGCCGTAGCGGAAGAAGTCGAGATAATACTGGATCGGTTCCAGATGCAGGCCCTTTTCAAGCGCCTGTTTAGCCAGGATGTCGGGACGGTGTTCGCGCTGCGCCCCGGTCGTGATCTCGAGACCGTTGGCGATCAGATCGAAACTCTTGGTCAGATTGGGATCATCCTCTTTGCGCATGTGATAGAAGGGACGCGCACTTACCGGCCAGTCAGTCACAAACACGAAATCGTGATTGAATTTTTCTTTGACGTAAGCGGCAATCTCACGTTCCCCACCCGGATCGATGTCACCCTTTTTGTCAGCCGGCAGAGTATAGCCGCGGCCTTTGAGAATCTCGATGACCTCACGCATCGGAATGCGTGGGAAGGGCAACTCCGGCACGACGATCTCGGTGCCGAACAGGGACTTGATCTCATCGCCGTGTTTTTCTTTGACAGTCTGATACACATCGTGCAGCATGGCCTCTTCGGAGCGCATCACGTCTTCGTGCGAATCGATCCACGAAATCTCAGCGTCCACCCCGGTGAACTCGGTCATGTGGCGGGCCGTGAACGAGGGATCAGCGCGGAAGACCGGGCCAATCTCGCATATCCGCTCGAAGCCAGCCGCCATAGCCATTTGTTTGTAGAACTGCGGGGATTGGGCCAGATAAGCCTTGGTATCGAAATAATCGAGCGAGAACAACTCGGCACCGCTCTCGCTGGGGCTGCCAGTCAGTTTGGGGGAATGGATTTCAATGAAATTATTCTGCGTCCAGTAGGTGCGCATGGCATTTTCGACCGTCGTTTCAACGCGGAAAAGCAAATTGTTGACCGGGCGGCGCAGATCAAGGTAACGCCAGTCGAGACGAAAATCCAAAACGGGCAAAGAATCAGCGAAGGGATCAAACGGCAGGGGGATTTCAGCAGTATTCTCGACACACAGCGATTCAAGCTGAATCTCGAGCCCGCCCAGCTTGACAACGGGATTATCGACCACCTTACCGGTAATCGTCAGCGCCGACTCGGTGCCCAGCTTCGAAATCTGCTCGGCCAAAGCCTCATCATTGGGCTTCCAGTGGGTAACCTGCACCAGACCCGTGGGGTCACGCAGGATCAAGAACTGAAGCTTTTTTTGATCGCGCAGGGTCTGTAACCAGCCTTTGATCTGAACGGTTTGATCTACTGCACTGCGCAAATCTTGAATATAAGTTCTTTCCATATTTTGCCTCAAAGAGGATTCTATAATCTATTCGGGGTTGAGCAGCCAATCTACAGCCTGACTAGGGGACCATTCCCGAGAAATCACTTTTTCAAGAGCCGCTGCGACAGCATCGGGCTTTTGGCCCCGCTGCCAGCGCTCGACCAGGCGCTGCTGCAGCAAACGGTTAATCTCTACACTTAGCCGCTCTCGTTCAATCTCGCCCAAACGTCCGCTTTGCTTGAGATACTGGAAGTGCTCCGCAATGCTATTTAAAAGAGCCGCGATGCCCTCGGTCTGAGTGGCAATCGTGCGGATAATGGGCGGGACCCAGAGCGAGGCGGGTACTGAAGTACCTTCTTCGTACGGAGTTAGCGCGCCGGCCCCGTGATGCCCGGCTTCAGCGTAACCCATATCCAGGTTCATGCGCAAGGCGCGTTCAGTATTCTCCACCCCGGGCAGATCCGCTTTGTTGATGACCAGAATATCCGCAATCTCCATGATGCCGGCCTTGATCGCCTGGATGTCGTCACCGAAACCAGGCGCCTCGACCACCAGAGTGGTATGGGCCAGACGCGCGATCTCGATCTCAGACTGACCGGCCCCAACTGTTTCGATGAGCACAACGTCGTACCCTATCGCATCGAAGACCTGCACCACGCGAGCCGTAGCCAGGGCTAATCCGCCCACCGCGCCGCGCGAAGCCATACTGCGGATAAAGACGCCCGTATCTCCGCTCAGGTCGCGCATACGCACCCGGTCGCCCAGGATCGCGCCGCCCGAAAACGGGCTGGATGGATCGACTGCAACAATGGCCACCCGCCGCCCGGAATCAGCGCGAATCTGCTGCGCCAGCCGATTGACCAGCGAGGACTTCCCGGTGCCCGGGGCCCCGGTAATCCCAATGCGATGGGCCTGACCAGAATAAGGGTAGAGCGAGTCAAGCACCGTCTGAGCCTGCGGCTCTCCGTTCTCGACCTGCGTCAGAAAGCGCGACAGCGCCAGACGATCCCCTGCGAGAAGGGCTTCCTGCAGCGACATACTCAAGCCAGGGCACCCACCCGGAAGCCGCTGCGAATATCGGCAACGACCTGGGAGGTGGGAGTACCCGGGCCATAAACGGCCCGTACGCCCATCTGTAAAAGAACCGGTACATCTTCTTCGGGAATGATGCCCCCGACAAAGACCTGAACCTCTGTCTGCCCGTTGGCACGCAGCAGTTCGATCACCCGCGGAACCAGTGCCAGGTGCGCCCCAGAGAGGATCGACAGGCCTACCACCTGCACGTCTTCCTGCAGGGCAGCCTCCGCAATCATTTCCGGCGTTTGACGCAGCCCGGTATAGATGACTTCCATCCCGGCATCACGCAAGGCGCGCGCCACGACCTTGGCGCCGCGATCATGGCCATCCAGGCCCGGTTTGGCGATCAAGACTCGAATCTTCTGTTCTGACATGGACTCTCCATCAAAATGGGTGTGCCTTCATTATACCCTTTCCGCAACCGGACTGCCCCCGAGAGTCATTCAACTTGGTCCCGCTGATCGCAGAATGCAAATAGTAAAAAGTATTTTTTGTTGGGTCTAAAGGCCCACTTATAGGACTGATCAATTACGAAAGTCCAAGCTGTTTATGCAAATCAGTCATCATCATTTTGGAATAGACGCTTCGTCCGCCAAGGGAATTGGCGTGAAAGAAAGCTCAGGAAAGCTCGAGCTTTCCAGAAGCTGCTTCATTTCTTCTGAAACGTATATCTGGTGAATTCCCAAGCCTTTTATCCAAAAAATATGCCTATTTTTTATACGTTCCCAGAAGATTGAGTACTTGAAAACTTTAATTATTAAGTCAGGAGGCAGTTATTTTAATACTGATCTCTCTCTGTCAAGACAATCAACCTCTTGTAGATTCATATCAAAATAAGTACCACAAGGAGTATTTATTGGTAAAAACTCAATTTCATCTGGAGCGATAGATTCGATTACTTTTCGTCCCCTTAGACTGCAGCAATCACTAAGGTATCCTCCAGTAAAATCTGGGTTTCGTTTACTCATTTCTTCCTTTTGATCTTTCTTACTTTCCCCCTCAAAGAATTTTAAGTTTATTTTCTCCCATTCATTGGCAAATGATCTCCTCACCTTAAACTTTTCATTCCACTCAAACCATTTCTCTTGTGATTCACAAGTAAAAGTAAAAGTTCTGAAGTTTACAAGGTCTTTCTTTAAGATGAACAATCTATTTACCATTTCTTTTGCCTTAGCTTCAGCTTTTTGCTGATCTTGCCACTTCTTGATCTGATCAGCAATGATCTGTGCAGCGATGACCTCCTCTGCGGCATGAATTGGGCGGCTATTTGAATACCCAACCTACAAGCTTTTTCTCTCGCTTCATATTTTCAATATTGTCACTTGGATAAAGCAGACCAGCAGGCACATATTCACTCACTGGCACATTGCTTCGGGATGTAGCTCAAAAGGCGCAAATCGCTTCCATCTAAATTCGAGACATACAATCTTTCACATTCTGGCTTCTGCGGCATCGCCAAACTCACCAGCAATGCGTCCCCTGCAACGGCTATTATGTGTCCCTTTGGCAGTATCCTTCTCCGTTCTCTACCATTTAGCGATTCAATGTAAATCGAATTCCCGTCACTATATACAATGGATTGCTCATCCGGTAAAAATTTACTGGCCCAATCAACATCGGTACCAAAATAGCGGAGCAGATGCCCCTGCGGATCGAACAAACAGTTTTCACCATAAACGGTATTGCCGACAATGACGGAACACAAATCCAAAATCTGACCCTCTTTCGTAATATCAGGGGTTGAAAATCCCCAAATGTGTGTGCTGACGGATATCCACTCTGTCTCCCCGCTATCCAAATCTACTTTCAGAAAATGGGTGTCTTCAGAAAATCCCACTGCTATATATAAAGTACTGTCATCTGGTGAAAAATTCAGAGCAGCGACAAACACTGCCTGTGGAAATGAATCTTCCTGTTTCACTACGATCTTCGACTTTCCAGTTTTTAAATTCAAAAGAACAATATACTCTTTCCCTATTTGATCAAACCCCTTTTGTATATCACAGGTGTTATAGGCCAGGTACTGATAATCATGAGAGAATGCAGCTGCCCCATAGATATATGGAGTAGAACTCTGCTTATCGGGTTGAGCAAGTTCAATAATTTTACTATTCCATAATACATAAGCATTCTTGAGTGAATCGGGTAATTCATGAGGAGAACTCAAATTTATAGAGTTAATACTGGCTTTCTGAGACAAATTCGGGGATGTACAGCCAGCAATAAGCATCAGTACAAAAAAAGCGCCAAAAATTCCCTTAATCTTCATTCAATATCTCCTAGCTAATGCGCCAAAAGTTGTGGTACCAAATTGGAGAAATATGCTACAGCTGCTTCAACACCAGTTTTTACTGCAATTCCAATACCTGTTCCTACTACTTCAGGCCCGACAGTAAGCGCACCAGCAACTCCAACTAATACTACGTCCAATGGTCTTGTCCATCTATGGATATTCATTGTCCCCCCGATTGAATTTGAATTTGTGGTTTCTATTTTTTGATCATTGATTGTTTCAATAGTTGAAGTACTAACCGAGGTAATATTAGAGACTTTCAATGAAAAAGCATTTACGCCAAAATAGTCAAAGTCTATTATAGTAGAACTCTTTTTCTTATTCACAGGATTATCCCCTTCATTTGATAAAGTCGTCCCCCATCCAAAGCTCATTGAAAAAGGTTGAATAAAAAACTCAGATTTTCCATGTTTTAAAGTAACTTTGTAATCATTCAGATCAATATCTATTAATGCATCTGAATTTAGAGTAACAGAGCCTTTTTGAGAATAACTTAATTCTGCTTCTTGATATCCGATACTTTGCCAAAACCCGTTTGCAATCGGATTCGATGGAACAGAAGTGGTAATGCTTCTAAATGAAGTCCCTTGCATTGGATTGAAGGATATGCTTATCAATTTTGGCAAGTGATAATTATGATTTTCAATATTATCCCTTATTTGATTAAATCTGTTGTTTATAAATTGACTTACAGTAGAAAAAGTACTTTCTTCAATTAGGCTCTCATTGGTTATTACAGAATTATTTTCCTTAGCGCTCTTTAAATCAGCTTCTCTAAATTGCTTTATTTGATATAGCTCGTATTCCTGCATGCTCTGCTGATCTGCCTGGCGGAACTTCTGGTAGGCATCATTAAGCGCTTCCTGCTCTTTTGCCTTCTTTTCAGCCTCACGGGCCGCGTCATAAGCCGCCACCAGGGCTGCCTGGGTTGGATAGGACGTTGGCAATCCCTGTGACCCCAGCCACTGCTGCATCAGCCACTGGCTGTCTTGATTGGCCGCGATCTGCGCATCGATGCCCTTCTCCGCGGCA
>JAAZOQ010000333.1 GCA_012797695.1 Anaerolineaceae bacterium
GCAACATACAGGCCTATCCGCAACCCAGTCACCGGAGAATCAAGCTGATATTCAAATTCCACCGTCGTGGGTTCAACAGAGCGCAACGAATCAGTAACCACACCCTGCTGGTTGTAAACCTTGAGCGAGATGGGGGTAAAAGGCATAGCAGAATTAGGGATTTCTTCTGGCTTCCAGCGACGTTCACCTCCTTGCTCATAATCATGAGAGAGATAGTAATCGACTGCCTCTTGACTGGGAGCGCGTTTGATCATTTTCCCATGTTCGAGAATGACACACTCCTGAGTCAAGCGCAGCACAGCCGACATATTGTGAGAAACGAAGAGCACTGTGCGGCCACCACCCGCGACATCGCTCATTTTGCCCAGACACTTTTTCTGGAATTCAGCGTCGCCTACTGCAAGGACTTCATCGACAATCAAAATCTCCGGTTCTAGGTGAGCAGAAACTGAGAAGGCCAGCCGCATGTACATGCCGCTGGAATAACGCTTGACAGGCGTGTCAAGGAATTGTTCAATTTCAGAAAAAGCGACAATCTCGTCAAACTTGCGATCAATCTCAGCCCGTTTCATACCCAAGATTGCGCCATTGAGATAGATGTTCTCTCGACCAGTCAATTCTGGATGAAACCCTGTTCCCACCTCAAGCAGCGAACCTACCCTGCCACGGATCTCAGCCCAGCCCTCAGTAGGCTCCACAACTCGTGAAAGGATCTTCAATAAAGTGCTTTTACCGGCACCGTTCTTGCCAATGATTCCCAACACCATGCCGCGATCGACATCGAAGGAAATATTACGCAAGGCCCAAAAAGTTTGATTCCCTGTCGGGTTCAACAAAGTGCGAATAGGAGCTTTGACAATATCCGTAAGCTTCTCCCGCAATGTTTGATATCGATTCACTTCAGTAAAAATCTTATAGCGTTTGCCTATGTCGTTTACCACAACGACTTTATTCTTATCCATAATTCTGTCCTCTTCCGTTTAAAGCATATCCGAGAAAATACGTTCCATCCGTCGGAAGAAATACAACCCAGAGATGAAGATCACCAAGGCAATCAAAGTAGAACAGGCAAACATCAATGGCGTCACCGAAACCGGGGAGCCCAACAATGCCCAACGGAAACCCTCAATCACACCCGTCATCGGATTTAGAGCGTAGACCAAACGCCATTTTTCAGGAATCATACTGGCGGGATAAACCACAGGTGAAATATATTGCCACAAATTCGGAATAAAATTCATGATGTATCCAACATCGCGATACATTACATAAAGGGCAGAAAACCAAAGCCCAACTCCCATCGCTGTGATCATAGATAGCAGCAAGAAAAGTGGCAAGAACACCATATTGATCGTGGGAATGATGTGGTAGTAGAACATCATCGCGATCAACAATAGAAAAGCAATGCCAAAATCAACCAAATTTGCCAAAACAGATGCCAGCGGGACAATGATACGAGGGAAATAGATCTTGGAAATCATATTTCCACTGCTTAGCATGGAGCGAGCAGAAACGCTCAGAGCCGCCGCAAAAAAGGCCCACGGGACCGTGGCGGAATATGAGAAAATCGGGTAAGGCAGTCCATCTGAAGGTAACTTGGCAATCTGACCAAAAAAGATGGTAAAAACAATCATAGTCACAAATGGCTGCAAAATTGCCCACAATGCACCCAAGACCGATTGTTTGTAGCGTACCTTAATATCTCTCCAGATCAGGAAGAAGATCAGTTCGCGATAGCTCCAGACCTCCCGCAAATTCAAAGGCACAATGCCCTTGGCCGGCTGAATACGGACGATTTCGGGTAAACCGTAATTATTTGACTGCGGAGAAAGCATTCCAGCAGGGGAGTCTTTTTCCCAGACTTTTTTTAATTCATTTTCTTTGGACGATGAGATTTTGGGTTTCATTCCAATAACTAGGCCTTCGCTGTTTTTTGAATATACCAATCGATCGTGTAACGCAAACCCTCTTCAAAACCAACCTGAGCCTTAAAACCGAATTCGCGTTCCGCACGGCCTACATCCAGGCGGCGACGGGGTTGACCATTGGGTTTACTGGTATCCCAGACCAGCTTACCGGTAAAGCCGGTCAACTTAGCAATCAAAGTCACCAGGTCTTTAATGCTGATTTCCATTCCCGAGCCCAAATTAACCGGCTCGGAGCTGTTGTACTTTTCGGCGGCCAATAAAATACCCTCTGCCGCATCTTCTACATACAAAAATTCACGGGTAGGCGAACCATCGCCCCAAACCTCGATTGAATCTTTGCCAGCCTCATTGGCTTCCAGACACTTGCGAATTAAAGCCGGGATCACGTGGGAAGATTCGGGGTTGAAATTATCGCGCGGGCCATACAGGTTCACCGGCATCAAAAAAATCGAATCATAACCATATTGCTGTCGATATGCCTGCGACTGCACCAGTAACATTTTCTTGGCCAGGCCATAGGGTGCATTGGTCTCTTCAGGGTAACCTATCCAGAGATCTTCCTCCTTAAAAGGAACTGGCGTAAATTTTGGGTAAGCACAAATCGTACCCAAAGCAACAAACTTTTCGATCTTGCGGCGGTAAGCCTCATCAATAAGCTGCACGCCCATCATCAAGTTGTTGTAGAAGAACTCAGCTGGATGCTCGCGATTTGCGCCAATCCCGCCTACCTGGGCAGCCAGATGAATTACCAGATCAGGCTGGGAATCATCATACATTCGCTTGATTGATTCCAGTTTAGTGAGATCATAAGCCTCGATAGTAGGAATAAATACCTGTGCGCCTCGAGCCTTTAATTTTTCAACCACAAAAGAGCCAAGAAAACCAGCCCCCCCCGTAACACAGACTTTTCGACCATTCCAAAATCCATTCTTACTTTCAGTCATGATGTTTCTCCAATTCCAAGAATACTTTCAGACCAACGATATGCAATATCGGCGCGGCGGGATCATTGACCACGGTCACACCCTGTTCCATACAGGTCAGCCGGCAAATTTCTGCCACATCCCCTGCTCCTTCGATGGTCACCTGGTGAAAGCCTGCTTTATTTAACTCATCCAGAGCAGCAATCGAACGCTCTCTCACCAATCGATATAAATTAAATGAGTTTTGGATGTAATCCAAAGTAAGGCGGGTGCGTAAAGCAATTCCTTCTGGGGTGATGATATATTTTAGCTTCCGTCGTTCAACACGGCTGACTTTAATATATCCCTTTTCAATCAGTCGTTTCAGGTGCCAGTTTACCGTTCCAACGGCGACTTCCAAACCAGAAGCCAACGCCGCTTGAGTTGTATCAGGATCACGTTCAATTTGTTCGAGAATGACAAGGTCGCGTTCAGCACTATTATCGAGGGTCATTGATCTCCAATATTCAATTGTTGAATTATACCTTCGCCATTCCTCCGAGTCAAGAAAAGCCAGAGAACGCCTCAATAAGTGCAATGCAGTGAATCCAGAACCGAAGAGGCTGCCTGTTCATCTTTGGCCTCTGTTGCTGCTTTACCCAGAGCTGTACAAATAAAAGCCGGGTAAGATTCATAGCGTGGATTCGCTTCAATTACTTGTTCAGATAATGTCAAAGCCTCTTGCCATTGTCCATTTCGCGCCAACCCCTCAATAAAAGGAGCCCATTCATACCCATTCTCAGTGTGCAGCCCTTTTTGCTGAACCTGAGCATAGTACTGTCCGATCGCGGCATAATCTTTTTGCTGCAAGGCTAAATCAGCCTTTTCAAAGTAATAACAAAAACCATGCTCAGGTTCAGATCCGATCAAGGACTGGTCTAAAACTACTGACGTATCAGAGCCACTGATCAAATTGGATTGATTCGAAAAATTCTCAAGCGAATATTCGTTGATTTCTTTTGGTATAAACCAGGATTGCTTATCAATAAATCTAACACAACCGTCTTCATCGAGCTGAAAAACAACAATATCTGAGATTGTTCCAGAGTAGTTTTTCACCATCCCAGGTATTTCTATTTTCTCATCCGGATTAAGAGCCAAAGTCTTAGCCGCAGCCAGATCACGAGCATAAGTCCACCCAAATTGGTCTTGGGCTGAGTGAGGATAAATCAAATTCAGTTCAGCTTTTAAGGTTGACTGCGTATAATAAAAACTGAATGGCTGCTCATTCGTTATCACCAAAGTACCTGGCTTCAAGCTGGGCGCACGCCAAGCAATTTCATACATCATTTCGTTATTCTTTTGCGCCAATAAACGGTAATCATTGGCATTGAATAAATTCATTCCTACTGCTGCTGCAATAAGCAGGGCCGCCAAACCATTCCGCAACCACGCCAACGGGAGATAAGCCAACAAACCCGCTAACAGTAGAGCAATCCCCACCATAAAAGGAAGGGTAAAACGAGATAC
>JAAZOQ010000334.1 GCA_012797695.1 Anaerolineaceae bacterium
CAAGTGCATCTTCGACGCCGACAAACTCGACGTCCTCGGGGCCATCGGGGCCGTGCGGGTCAGCCTGTACGCTGCCCTGGCCGGCATGCCGCTCTACGCGGAACCCTCTGCCCAATTTCTCGAAACCGGCAAAGAGATGCCCGGGGAATTGCACAGCGCTTACCACGAATACCTTTTCAAGCTGCGCAACGTGGAAAAACGCCTCTACACCGCGACCGCCCGCCAGCTGGCGCGCCAGCGTAGTGAATACCTCAAAGAATTTTTCATCCAGCTCATGGCTGAGATCAACGGAGAAAGATAGACATGGATCCTCACTCTGAACCCACCCTTGCGCAGGTGATCGCCTGGGCGAAAACCGCCGGCGAACTGGTGCGCGCCAATTTCAACAAGCCTCACACCATTGGCTACAAAGGGGAAGTGGACGTGGTCACCGAAAGCGACAAGAAGTCCGAGGAGTACCTGCTCGGGCAACTGGCGCAGACCTTCCCCCACCACGCCATCCTGACCGAAGAAAGCGGCGAGCACGCCGGCGAAAGCGACCACCTCTGGATCATCGATCCGCTTGACGGCACAGTCAATTACGCCCATCGTCTGCCCATCTACTCTATCTCGATCGCCTACCAGCTGCGCGGACAGCTGCAGCTGGGCGTGGTCTACGATCCCTCCCGCGACGAATGCTTCAGCGCTGAACGCGGTCAGGGAGCCTTTCTCAACGGGCAGCCTATCGCGGTTTCGGGGGCCACCCAGCTCATCCAGACCCTGATGGTGACCGGTTTCCCCTATGACCGCCAGTCTGAAGATTACTTCCGCTCACTGCGCCTTTTCGGGCACATCACCTCGATCACGCAGGGAGTGCGCCGCCTGGGCTCGGCTGCGCTGGACCTGTGCTATGTGGCTGCCGGCCGCATGGATGCCTACTTCGAGCATTCCATTCACCCGTGGGATATCGCTGCCGCGGCCCTCATCGTGCAGGAAGCCGGCGGCAAGGTCACCGACATCCACGGCGAGGCCCATTTCATGAAAGAGCCTTACTCCCTCATTGGCTCCGCCCCGGGGGTGTATGCTGCTCTGCTGGCTGAACTCGAGAAGACCCGCTAGAAGCGGGCCTTTAACTTTTTTTCAGAACAAAGAGGGCTTTTGCCTACTTTATTTTTCCCCACACATAAAAGCAGGCAATGATGCCCACGGCAAGGGGGGTGGCATAGAAAAGCTGACCCGGGATCGGGATGAACCCGACGAGGATCACAGAATGAGCAAAGACGCGCAGGTGCACGAGCAGCACCGTGAGTGCGATTGCCGCCGCGAGAATCCCCAGAGTCGCCGCGATACGGCCCACAGATCGCAGCCCGGTATCCGCAGCCGCGGGATGTTTCCTCAATGCCACCCACCAACCAATGCCAACGCCAAGCAAGACCAGCCCGATCCCCGTAAAGACCAGGGAAGAAATAAGGAAAGTGCCGCGATAATAACGGCCTCTGGAAAGGATCGCTTCATAGAAGTTGTAGGCGGTGATAGCTGCCCCCGCCAGCAGCAAGAGGATGGCAAAAAAACGTTTCATCTCAACATTTCCCTTCTGAGGTGCCGGTATGGTTGCCCTGATGAAATTATAGCAAGCCCTGCTTCACAGCAAAAACCAAATAGAGGCCCCATTTTTGAACTGCCGGGGCCCTGTCATTCGCATTCAGCGGGTAATTTCGGTATAATTTCGTTACAAAAATGATCTTTGCAGTGGAAAATCACACTTGAATCGAGGATATCTCATGTCAGAAAAAGTCTTTACGCAAAAACGATGGAGCCTGGCAGATCTCTACCCGACCATCGATGGCCCAGAAATGAAGCGGGATTTTGCCGCGCTGGAAGAAAAAGTGGCCGCTTTCGAGAAGATGCGCCCGCAGTTGACCGATTCCATCCCCCTGGCGGCCTTCATGGACGTGATCCATGCGCTCGAAGGCATCTACACCCTGGCCATGAAACTGGGAGCTTACCCTGAACTGCTCTTCACCGAAGACACCCAGTCGCAGGTCGCCATGTCACTGATGGGCCGTGTTCAGCAGGTGACCGCTGACGTCGAAAACCGCACCCTTTTCTTCAGCCTGTGGTGGAAGGAACTCAACGATGAGAATGCCGCCCGCCTGATGAAAGATTCCGGCGACTACCGTTACTGGCTGGAAGAAATGCGCCATTTCAAACCGCATACCCTCAGCGAAGCCGAAGAAAAGGTCATCAACATCAAGAACGTGACCGGCGTCAACGCTCTGAATACCCTTTACGATACCCTCACCAACCGCTACACCTTCAAAGTGGAAGTGGACGGCGAGATGAAAGAAATGACCCGCGGCGAACTGATGATGTACGTTCGCGAGGCCGACCCCGACCTGCGCGCCCGCGCCTATCAGGAACTGTACCGCGTCTTTGGCAGCGACGGCGCCATCCTCGGACAGATGTATCAGACCATCGCCCGCGACTGGCACAACGAAGAAGTGGACATGCGCCGCTATACCAGCCCGATCTCGGCCCGCAATCTGGGCAACGATCTGCCGGACGAGGTGATCGATACTCTGCTCAAGGTCTGCGAGGAGAATACCGGTACCTTCCAGCGCTTCTTCAAGCTCAAAGCCAGGCTGATCGGCATGAAAAAGCTGCGCCGCTATGACATCTATGCCCCCGTTGCCAAATCCGACAAGCGCTATGATTTCAAAGCCGCCCAGGAGAAGGTCTTCGATTCCTTCCGTCAGTTCGACCCGCGCTTCGAGACGCTGGCCAAACGCGTCTTCAACGACGATCATCTCGATTCTGAGGTGCGCAAGGGCAAACAGAACGGCGCTTTCTGCGCCACCATTCTGCCCAGCCTGACCCCGTGGGTACTGCTCAACTATCAGGGCAAAGCCGATGACGTCTCGACCATGGCCCACGAACTGGGCCACGCCATCCACTCCATGCTGGCCGAGCAGCATACCCTGTTCACCCAGGGCGCTTGCCTGCCCCTGGCCGAGACCGCCTCGACCTTCGGCGAGATGATGCTGGTCGACCGTCTGCTTTCTGAAGAAAGCGACGAGGGCGTCCGCCGCGACCTGCTTTTCCGCCAGATCGACGATGCCTACGCCACCATCCAGCGCCAGGCCTTCTTCGCCCTCTTCGAAAAGAAAGCCCATCAGATGGTCATGGACGGGGCTTCTGTGGATGAAATGGCTGCCGCCTACCTGGAGAACCTCAAGGAACAGTTTGGCGATGCGGTCGAGATCAGCGACGAGTTCAAATGGGAATGGGTCTCCATCCCGCACATCTACCACACCCCGTTCTACGTGTATGCCTACGCCTTCGGGCAGCTGCTGGTCTTCGCCCTGTACAAACAGTTCAAGGCCGAAGGGGATTCCTTCAAGCCGCGCTACATCAAACTGCTGTCTGCCGGCGGCTCCGAAGCCCCCATGCAGGTGCTCCGCGATGCGGGTATCGACGTCAGCCAGGCTGCCTTCTGGCAGGGCGGCTTTGACGTCATCAGCGGGTTGGTCGATCAACTCGAGAAGATCACAAAATAAATATCGTAACGGCACAACAAACCGCGGATTTCTAAAGAAATCCGCGGTTTTTATAAAACTATATTTTAGAGAAATCTGGAGTGTAATCCACCCTTACAGAATTATCTCTTTTTCCTCCAAGTAAGACTCGAAATTCCTTTTCTCGCTTCATTCTGGTAATTGTAATTGAACTTTTCTCTTTAATTTTCTCTATGTCCTCGGGAAAAAGAAAAGCAAGTTCAGTTTTCTTCAGGTCCACTTCATCTTTTTGACGTTTCTTTCTTAAGCAAACAACTCCTAAAATTGGTCTTTTTCCATTGCCAGTCTTTTTTGCCAAATCATTAAGGTCACTGCGAATATCTCCTAAATTCCAACTGTAATAATTATCTTTTAAATTTGATCTTTCCACCCTATACATTAGAAAGAGGACAAAATCATTTCGGTTATTCGTCGTAAACTCATATTCCTGCCGACTTTCACCAATGTTAATCAATGCAGGCTTTATATGCTCTCGAAAAAGATATACAAGAGCAGCTCCGTAATAATGATCTGACTGATTTAAATTTGTCATATAACCCTCCTTTTTTATTATTATACAAGATCTGAATGCTATAATTTGAGCATGGAGACCATTCTTTCAGACACCAATCTGGATATTCAGCGGCTTAGGGTATCGAAAATTCGCAGCCTGAGCCCGCTGCAGAAAATGGAATTACTTTCCCAGATGAATCAAAGCGTTTTGCTGCTGGCCCAATCTGGCCTGCGTCGCCAATACCCCCAGGATTCTGAAGAGAGAATCCATTTTCGTCTGGCTTGCCTGCGTCTGGGGAGAGAATTGGCGGAAAAACTATATTCTGCTGGGTAACCGTGGAAAACTCGCTTCCGGAACCGCTTGCCATCACTCAAAAAGTCACCCTTGTATTCGATGAACTGAATATTCCTTATTTCATCGGCGGCTCATTTGCCTCGGCTTTTTATGGAATTCTTCGAGCAACAATGGATATCGACCTGATCGCCGACATCAAAATCGATCACATTCCCCTTTTAGTCGATCGTTTGCAAAATGAGTTTTACATCGATTCTTCTATGATTCAGGACGCGATTACTCATCAAAGCAGTTTCAATCTGATCCATCTGGCAACAATGTTTAAGGTTGACGTCTTTATTCTCAAAGACCGGGAGTTCGAACAACAGCAATTTACTCATCGTCAAAAGTATCCCATTGGCGAAAAAAATCCGGATTATTTCTTTTTTACCTCACCAGAGGACATTATTCTGGCAAAGCTGGGGTGGTTTAAAGCAGGAGGAGAGGTTTCAGAAAAACAATGGAATGATATTCTTGGCGTTCTGCAAGTACAGTCCGGTCACCTGAACGAGCAATATTTGCTTCAATGGGCCAAGAAATTAGACTTATTTGATCTCTATCAACGGGCAGTTAACCAAGCAAAGCTTTCCTGAAAGAATGAGCCTTCTTCTTTTTCGCTCGCTTTTCAATTTATGGTATATTTTAAATTCAGAGTCCATCCCCCCATTGGAGCCGTTCATGTATTTTGCAATTGAAGGTGTGATAGGCGTAGGCAAGACCACCCTGGCGCGCATGCTTCAGCCCGAGTTCGAGGCTGAACTGGTGCTGGAAGTCTTCGAGGAAAACCCTTTTCTCAGCAATTTCTACGGCGACCGCGCCCGTTATGCGTTCCAGACCCAGATCTTCTTTTTGCTCAGCCGCTATCATCAGCAGCGGCGCAACATCAGCGACCGCCTGTCTGACGTCAAAGCCATTATCAGTGATTATACGTTCGAGAAGGATGCCCTTTTTGCCCGCGTCAACCTGGCCGGGGACGAGCTCGAGATGTACTACCGCGTGCAGGAAGCCCTGGCCGAAAAAGTGGTGCCGCCCGATCTTTTCGTTTATCTGCGCGCCAACACGGATACCCTCATGAAGCGCATTGCCTTGCGCGACCGCCCGTATGAGCGCCAGATGGAGCGCAGTTACATCGATCAACTTAACCGTTCGTATGAAGATTTCTTCATGCACGCCCCGCAAAACACCCCGGTACTGGTGATCGAGTCGAGTGAGATGGATTTCGTCAACAATCCCGCCGACTACCAGATCATCCTCAACCGTATCCGGGAAGCTCTGAAGCTGGCCCCCTTCCAGCCGCAGCTCCCCATTTCTTAGGCAGGCAATCTATGCGCGTAACCCGTGAACTCCTCCTCAATCTGGCCCAGGAACAGGCCAACAAAATGGCCGCCAAAGACCCCAGCATCCAGTGCATCTACCTGGTGGGCTCCCTGCTGGGAGAAACTGCCTTTCTGGGAGGAGTGACCGACATCGACCTGGTGCTGGTGCACGATCACCCCGTGCCGCAGCCACGTGAGATCGTGCGCATCAACAGCGAAGTGCATCTGGATATTGCGCACCTGCAGGATACCGTTTACGATCCGCCGCGCCGTCTGCGCGAGGACGCCTGGATCGGCGGCTCGCTGGATGTGGGCCCGCGCATGCTTTTCGAGCGCTATCACTGGTTCGACTTCGTCCGGGCCAGCGCATGTGCCCAGTACTGGCAAAGTGAACACCGCATGGCACGCGCCCGCGGCTTTGCTGCTGCCTCCCGCCGCGCCTGGCAAACCCTGGTCGACGAGAACCCACAGGGGCTGAAGCGCACCCAGCTTTACCTCGACGCGCTGCGCGACTGCGCCGATTCTCTGGTCGTGCTCGACGGCCTGCCGCTCAGTCCGCGCCGCTTCATGCTCGATCTGCCCGAACGCATGCGCGAGCAGGATCTTTCGGATTTTACTGGCCTGTTCGTGGCGCAATTTGCCAACGATTCGGTCTCAGAAGAACAGCTCGAAAAATGGCACGGTCAGTGGCTCGAAAGTTACGACGCCCTGAAAGGCAGCAAAGATGCCCCCGTCAAGTATTGCCCCACCCGCCGCAACTACTACGAGAAGGCCATCGAAGTACTGGCCACGGACCATCCCGCGGCGGCGCTGTGGCTGCTGCTGACCACCTGGACGGAGATCGCCGCCTTCCTGCCCAAATCCGCCCCGGAATACAAAAACTGGCAATCCTTCCTGCGCGTGCTCGATCTGGATAGCAAAAATATGCCTGAACGCATCGAATCCCTCGATTCTCTGCTGGACCGCGTCGAAACCACCCTCGATCAGGTGGCTGCCGAGAGCGTATAAAGTTGTGGATAACCCGGTAAAAACTGTGGATAAACGGGCTAAAATGTGGAAAACTCTTCTTTTTCTCCATTGAAATCGTGGAAAAAACCACAGTGAGGTTGAAATCAGCGGGGAGAAAAACGACGTTTTTCTCGCGAAACCCTTGTTTTCAACAAGAACAAAGTTTTTCCACAACTTATCCCCAGCAGAAGGGAAGGTTTTCAAAGGGCCCATTTCTTGAAAGCGGGTGCTTTTGAAGTCAAATCAGCAGATTTTTCTTCCCTCAGGCAAGTTATCCACATTTCCACACCCCCTACCAATACTACGATACTGATTAACCCTATAAAGAGAATAAGTTAATTAAGCAGAATTCCACAGCCAGTGCCCAGTAACAAAGCAGTGGAAAACTGGTAGCTTGAAACGGTATTTAAATTCTTGTACAATTTGCATAGATTTTGGAATATTGCGCTCCTTGTTGTTACTTCAACAGGTCACACACCGAAAGGGAGAGAAACAATGGATGTCATCAAGGTAAAGGCAAATTCTAGAACGGCTGCAGTTGCGGGGGCCATTGCTGGGGTTATGCGTGAACACAAACATGCGGATATTCAAGCAATCGGCGCAGGGGCCGTGAATCAGGCTGTCAAAGCTCTGGTTCTGGCAAAGGGATACTTGGCTGAAGACGGAATCCCCATCGTCTGTATCCCTGAGTTCGTGGATGTCGAGATCGACGGAAAGGTTCGCACGGCAATCAAGCTGGTTATCGATCCTAAAGAGTAAATCGTGACACCCGAAAAAATACAGGGCAGAGAATTCTCTGCCCTGTGTTGATTTAACGCCAGAAAAACGGATTAATATTGATCGACTTCTTCACGAGCAAAGACCACTTCTTCTTTGCCCGTCAGTTTTTCATTTACTTTGGTGGCGATCAGGTCCAGATGGCGCGAATGCTCGACGAAATCCAGATCGTCTGCCGGCACGGTCAGGATGGGGCACAGAGTGAAATGCTGAATCCAGCTCTCGTACAGATTATTGAGATTGTCGAGGTAGGCCGGGGAGATGGAACGTTCATAGTCGCGGTTGCGCAAAGCAATGCGGTGGATCAGGGTGTCAACTGAAGCACGCAAATAAATGACCAGGTCGGGCGGGGTGAGCGTGTCGGCCAGAGTGAGATAAAGGGAACGGTAGGTCTCATAATCGCGTTCGGCCATGTTGCCCTGAACGTAGAGATTACGGGCAAAGACCTCGGCATCCTCATAGATGCTGCGGTCCTGAATGACGCTGCCGCTGGAGCGCAGCAGGTCGTGATGGATTTTGAGCCGGTGAGTCAGGAAGAAGATCTGGCTCTGGAAGCTCCAGGCAGGCATGTCGTGATAGAAATCCGCCAGATACGGATTTTCGGTCACGGGTTCGTAGAAGGGTTCACAATCAAGCCGCGGACTGATCATTTCCACCAGGGTAGATTTACCCACCCCAATGTTGCCTGCCACTGCAATAAATTTCTTCATGTTCGCCTCATGGATATAAGTATAGTACATTCGTCCCGCAGACAACAAAAAAGACAGCCTTTACCGCTGTCTTTTTTGCTGCATTCACTGAATCGACTAGGCAGGCTGAGCGGCGCCAGTGGGGCACACGTCCGCGCAGGAACCGCAATCCTTGCACAGAGCCGGGTCGATCACGTACTGGCTTTCGCCAGCAGAAATGGCGCCTTCGGGGCATTCCGCTTCGCAGGCACCGCAGCTAATGCAATCGCTGGTGATCTTGTAGGTCATTTTGAATACATCCTTTCATGAAAGGTAGAAAATTTTCCGTAAAAAAGAATAGCACAACCGTGAATCTGCGTCAATAGCCATAATTATTGAATAAAATGATAAAAAATACCCGATTAAACTCCTGAATGATTTGGTGCGGCATTCTGTGCTTCCCTCTGATATAATCCAGCCTAATTTATGGGAAAAGAAGAAAATCGATTCTGGGCTTTTCTGCGCGGATTGGCACCTGCCGTACCGGTGGTCATGGGTTACCTGCCCATTGGCTTTGCCTACGGGGTACTGGCCATCAATGGCGGGCTGACGGCCTTCGAAACCGTGGCCATGTCAGTGATCGTCTATGCCGGCTCAGCACAGTTGATGGCGGTCAGCCTGTTCGAGGCGGGCATCAATCCTTTTTCGATCATTGCCACCACCTTCATTGTAAACCTGCGCCATTTGCTCATGTCCGCTTCGCTGGCCCCCTATCTGGAGCGCTGGCGCAAGGGTGAGGTGGCCGCGTTTTGCTACGAGCTAACCGACGAAAGCTTTGGCGTCCACAGTCTGCGCTTCGAACGCGGAGAAACCGCCCCGCACCAGACCCTGTCCATCAACCTGACCTGCCAGCTGGCCTGGATCGCCGGGACGGTGTTGGGAGCGCTGGCCGGAGGGCTCATCCGCGACGTGAAACCCTTTGCCCTCGATTATGCTTTGCCGGCGATGTTCATTGCCTTGCTGGTGCTGCAGATCAAGAATCGCCTGCATTTGCTGGCAGCGCTGGCAGCAAATGCACTTTCACTGTTCTTCTGGCTGGGCGGGGTGACCCAGTGGAACGTGATCCTGGCAACGATTTTGGCCGCGGCGCTGGCGGCGGGAGTGGAAACATGGACCAAACGCACGTCCTCCTGACCCTCATTGGCATGGGGGCGGTCACTTATCTGCCCCGGTTGCTGCCCGCCTGGTTCCTGCGCGGACGCGAGCTGCCGCCGTTTCTGGTGGCCTGGCTGCGCTACGTGCCGGTGGCCGTGCTGGCGGCGCTGCTGCTGCCTTCACTGCTCGTGCAGGACGGGCAACTGAATTTTCACTGGGAGAATCTCTACCTGTGGGCGGCGCTGCCATCTATTTTAGTGGCCTGGAAGACGAAGAACATGTTCGCCACTGTTCTGACCGGCATGGTGCTGGTGGCCCTGGCCCGGCTGCTGCTGGGTCTGTGAAAAAGAAGCCAATTTACGCCGTCAATTCTTGACAGTCTGGCGGCATGGGTTATAATAGATTCGCTTTCCTCGTTAGCTCAATCGGCAGAGCGGGCGGCTGTTAACCGCTAGGTTCGAAGTTCGAGTCTTCGACGAGGAGCCTTTGAAAGACACTCGGCTTATCATTCTGAGTGTCTTTTGTTTTAACAATTTTCATGTCATAATGTATAAAGATTTGTGATTGGGGAAAATGAATGCTCAGGC
>JAAZOQ010000047.1 GCA_012797695.1 Anaerolineaceae bacterium
CAGCGGCCTTCTGGATGGCCCGGCCGCGGGCGGTATTGAGCAAATAATACTGCTGGTCATTGGCTACAACCGATAACAGTATTCCGTGTTCACACGCCTCGGACAGCGCAGCGCTCAGGGTGTCTGCCTCCAGCGGCTCGCGCACCACTTCCAGGACGGTTTCCAAAGTCAAGGGAACGTCGAAATCTTTTTCTTGGCCCAAAGCGGCAAAGAAGTACAGGCAGGCCTTCAACTCTTGCAGAGAACTCACATACTGCATCGCTTCACTGGTAAACGCCTCTGGCATGACCAGACAGCGTTTGGCGGTGACGTTGAAGCCCTTGAACCCTGCCATCAGGAATGCCCCCCCTCCTTACCATTCCCGGCCGGGCTGCGTACCGCATTTTCGAAGCGAGCCAGGTTGTTCATGAAGACCAGCTCGATACCCGGGTGGGTGGGACCATTACGATGCTTGGCCACAATCAACTCGGCAATGTTGGCTTTGGGGCTATCCTTTTCGAGAGCATCAGGACGATGGATGAACATGACAATATCCGCATCTTGTTCCAGTGAGCCTGACTCGCGTAAGTCTGACAGCACAGGCTTTTTATCCTGACGCTGCTCCACGGCACGAGAAAGCTGAGCTGCGGTCAGTACTGGTACGTTCAACTCACGAGCCAGCACTTTGAGGCTGCGCGAAATATTCGATACTTCCTGCACACGATTATCGGTGCGGCTGTCACTGCCCATCAACTGCAGGTAATCCACAATTACCAGATCAAGCTCATATTCCATGTGCAAGCGGCGGCATTTGGTACGTAATTGCAGCGGAGTGATCGCCGGGGTGTCATCCAGCCAGATATGGGTATCCCCCAGCACTTCCGTGGCTTCAGTGAAAAGTTCCCATTCATGTTCCTGCAATTTACCGGTGCGCAGCCGCTGAGTATCGATGCGGGTTTCCTGGGCGATCAAACGCTGCACCAATTGTTCATTCGACATTTCCAGCGAGAAGATCGCCACGTGTTTCTTGTGAATTTGAGCTGCGTTCTTGGCTACTGAGAGCAAGAACCCCGTCTTACCAGAACCCGGACGGCCAGCCACAATCAACAAATCCGATTTTTGCAAACCACCCAACAGGCGATCCAGATCAATCAGTCCAGTGGGCACACCGTAGATCTCTTCATCGCGCTGCGCCAGTTCAGAGACGTGGTCGTAGGTATCGCTAACCACCTGAGAAATAGGCACAAGATCGTGCTTGACGCGGCGTTCACTCAGGCCGAAGATATCTTTTTCGGCCTCATCAATAATCGTATCGACCGGTTTCTCTTGATCGTAAGCCATCTTAGCCAGATTGTTAGCGGCTGCCAGCATGCGACGGCGGATGGCATTCTGTTCAACGATCTTGGCATAGGCCTCGGCGTGCAGCGCGCTGGGGGTTTGATTAACCAGCGCCAGTAAATAAGCCTGGCCGCCAATTTCGGTCAACTGATTGCGCTCTTCCAGATCTTCAGAGATCGTCAGCAAATCGATGGGAACCCGCTTGTCATGCAGACGCGTAAAAGACTCCCAAATCCACTGGTTGCGGATCACATAGAAATCATCCGCCTGGATCACCTGGGCAATCTCATAATAAGATTCAGGGTAGATCAAAACTGAACCTAATACAGCTTCTTCAGCTTCGCGGTTATTCGGCTGAGATTGAATCTCGGTCGAAACATGCTCGTCCATCGAAGAAAGGTCACTCATGTTTCTCTCTTTTATTGTTGAATAAATTACGCTTGTTTGGGCGGTTCCGGCGAATCAGGAGGCTGAGATTCCCCGCCCGAATCTTCATCCTTTTGATCAAAATCAATATTCTGCAAAAAGTCTTCGAAGATCGACAGGCGTTTTTCTGTCTCGACATCCTGCTCGGGGGTAGAAGGCTTTTCTTCTTCCGATTCGCAAGAATCCACATGCAGGTCAGGGGCAACTGTGATGCCTGCTGTATCGAAAATATCTGCTGCCACCCAGATCGGCACGTGGGAACGAACGGCCAAAGCAATGGAATCGGATGGCCGTGCATCGATCTGCAGCAGCTCGCCATCCTTTTCGATCACCAGATTCCCATAAAAGATGTCTTCTTTAACGGAGACAATTTCGACCCTTGCCAGTCTTGCATCCAATCTGGCAAGGGTTTGTAAGATCAAATCGTGAGTTTGCGGACGTGCCATTTCGATCTCTTGCAAAGCAATCGTGATTGCTTCCGCTTCGAAAGGGCCAATCCAAATTGGCAGGTAGCGATCCTCATCCAGCCGGCGCAGCAATACCACACGCTGCTGACTGATCAGGCTGACGCGCACACCGTCAATCATAACTTCTACCATCTGCGACATGTTAGCTCCATAGCTCTATTCCTGAGTCAATTCTAACATGCCGGGTACCCACTTGCAACAGAAAGCGGGTTTTGCGCCGGAGAACAATTATTTAGCTACGAAACAGGCCACCCAATGATCCGGTTCAAGCTCACGCAGCTCCGGTACACTGGTACGGCAGGTCTCGTTCTTCCCTTCAGCACGGCAGCGGCCATAATAAGGGCAAATGCTGCCCGGCTCGACATCCTTGCCTTCCAGATCGACCTTGGTCGGATCCCACTTCTGATCAAGCCGGGGGACGGCTGCCATCAGCAGCTTGGTGTAAGGATGCTGCGGGTTATGGTAGACCTTTTCAGTAGAACCCATTTCGACCACGTGCCCACGGTAGAGAATGACCACACGATCACTGATGTAATAGCCCAACGAAAGGTCATGGGTGATGAAGAGAATGGAAAGCCCACGTTTCTTCAGATCAGCCAGCAAATTCAGCACATCGATACGAGTAGTGGCATCGAGCATACTGATGATCTCGTCCGCTACCAGGAATTTGATATCAAGCAGCAAAGCACGGGCAATCAGCATCCGCTGTAGCTGGCCACCGCTCAACTGATGGGGATATTTATTCATCACGATCTCGGGGTTCAGACCCACTGAGCGGATCGCGGTGATCACTTTCTTTTCCCATTCTTCTTTGCTAACATGCGGGAAGAATTCTTCATGAATGGCGCCAAAGATGTGATCTGCCTTGAAGATCGGGTTATAGGTACTGAACGGATCCTGGAAAACACCCTGAACATGACGGTAATACTCTTTGAGATCGCCACCCTTCAGAGCCGTGATATCTTTGCCATCGAACAAAATCTGGCCAGTGGTCACCGGGATCAATTTGAGGATCATTTTGCCAATGGTGCTCTTACCACTGCCGCTTTCGCCGATCAGGGATACGATCTCTCCGTCAGCAATATTGAAATTAGCATTCGAGACAGCGCGAAGCTCTTTACCGCCAAACGTGCCGGTATGGTAAACCTTTGAAATCGTCTTAAGCTCAAGCATTCGGACCAGTCTCCTTCCAGCAGGCCACGAAATGGCCTTTTTCGACTTCGATGAACGGCGGCTCTTCAGAACATTTTGCAAAGGCCACCGGGCAGCGATCCTTGAAGCGGCAGCCCACCGGAGGTTTCAAAAGCATGGGGGGCGTACCAGGCAGACCAGTCATCTTTTTGACAGCATAGCGCTCACCCACCTTGGGCAAAGAGGAAATCAACAGTTTGGTATAGGGGTGACGTGGACGGTTGATAATGACTTCCGTCGAGGCTTTTTCAGCCAGCTTGCCGGCATACATGACCAGAATGCTATCTGCGATCTGGTACAGAATGGAAATATCGTGGGTCACCACGATCATGCTCTTGACGATCTTCTGGTTACGGAATTCCACCAGCATTTCGCTGACAGCTTTCTGCGTCGCTACATCCAGTGCGGAAGTGATCTCATCAGCAATAAGCAAGGAGGGATCCAACAAAGTTGAGATCACCATGACCATTCTTTGCTTCATACCACCGGACAACTCGATCGGGAACATGTTCAGCACTTCGTGAGGCAGCTTGACCACATCCAGACGGCGGTCAAGCTCGGGCAGCAATTGCTCGTAGTTCTCATGCTTGGCCCGGATCAGGGTTTCGATCATCTTGCCAATCTTGACAGTAGGATTCATTGCATTCATGGCATACTGCGGCACGATAGAAATGTCACGGTAGCGATGTTCATCCATCTTCGCCATGTGAGCAATCGGCAGATCCTGACCATCCAACAACACCTTCCCCTTGATGTATTTCATCGGGGCATTCAGAAAGATCAGGCTGTTGCTCAAAGTAGTTTTGCCACATCCCGATTCACCGGCCAACCCCATGATCTCGCCGTCAGCAATCGAGAAAGATACATCTTCCAGCGCATGCACATCACCGCGCAGTGTCTGATAATAAACAGTAAGGTTCTTTACATCGAGGCTCATGATTACAACTCCCGCAACTTGGGATTGAAGACCTCATCCAGGCCCACATTCATCACATACAATGAACCCACCAGGATGGTGATCGCCAGACCAGGTGGAATAAACCACCACCACAGCCCCAGCAATAACGATCCACCCAGGGTCGCATAGTTCATCATCAAGCCCAGCGAGATCCCCTGAGTGGGGCCCAGACCGATGAAGTCAAGAGTCGCTGCCGTCAGGATGGCGCCACCGAACTCGAGGATAAGGGTCATGAACAGATACGACATCATGTTGGGAGCAATTTCTTTGAAGATGATCTTGATCGTCTTCATCCCGCTCAGACGAGCCAAATCAACGAAATCGCGAGAGCCCAGTGAAAACGTTTGGGCACGGATCGCACGAGCCGCCCATGGCCAGGAAGTCAAACCGATGAAGATGGATTCAATGATGATGCCACGCACCTTCAAGTAAGCTGCCATGATAAGCAAAACGGCCATGGTCGGAATTACCAGAATGATGTTGGTAAAAATATTGAGAATCTCATCCAGCACCCCGCCTTTGAAGCCGGAGATAAAACCGATGAGCATACCAATCACCATTGCCAGGCCACCACCGATCAGGCCCACCAAAATCGTCGTTCTTAAGCCATAGACAAACTGAGTGTACACATCCTGACCAAACAATGTTGTCCCCAACCAGTACTGGCTGGAAGGAGGATTGGCGCCAATTGCCTCGTTATCGTTGATCACGTGATGGGTGAACATAGGGCCAAAGATCGCCAACAAGACAAACAAAATAACGATGATCAAGCCAATACGCAGCTTGGCATTTTTGAAGGCGAAATACAGAAACTCGTTTCGCTTTTTGGGGCTTGTTTCAGCAGCAGTGCTCATGCCGCACCTCCAGTCATTCCTTTGCGGGTTCGAGGATCGACAATGATGAAGATGATGTCAATCAAGAAGTTCGCCAGTAATACACCTACGATAATGAAGAAGAAACAGCCTTGAAGCAAGAAGTAATCCTGGTTTTGAATAGCCATCAAGATCAAGTAACCGATGCCGGGGTACGCAAAGACAATTTCAGTAGCCATTGCTCCCGCCACAATCGTGCCCAATTGCAGGGCCAAACCGCTCAGTTGTGGCAACAGAGCATTGCGAAAAGCATAATTTCTTACCATGCGTTTCGGTGCACCTAACGCTTGCAGATAGTGGGCATAATCTGCTTCCAACTCATAAATGATCATATTGCGCATACCGATTGCCCAACCACCGAACATGACAATAAAGAGTGAAGCGAACGGTAAGAACCAATGTTTCAGAACATCCCAGATAAATAGCCAGGACCAGGTAGGAACAAGAGAGTAACTATATGCACCTGAGTATGGAAAAATCTTGAGCACAATAGCGAATGCCCAACTGAGAACGATACCCAGCCACATATAAGGAGTAGCCGAAATGATGTAGCCAATAGGCAGAATTGTGTTATCCAGTCGTTTCGTTCGTGCAGCAACAGCGCCAAAGGCGTTACCAGCAATCCAGCTCAATAAAATTGCAGGAATCAACAACCCAATATCGTAAGGCAATGCTTCAGCAATCACCTTGGCAACAGGTTTGGGGAACAAGTAAATGCTGATTCCAAAATCCCCATGAAAAAGCGCCACCCAGAAGTTGAGATACTGCTTCCAGACAGGTAGGTCCAAACCAAAAGCTTTTGTCAGGTAGGTATACATTACCTGGGTAGATTCAGCGTGGGTTGCGCCTGACCGTGACAGCAAGTTAAGGATCGGATTTCCGGGCATGAAACGCGGAATCATCCAATCGACAGTAACAGCGATTAGGAATGTCAGGGCATAGATTAAAATCTTTCTCCGGAAGTACCGTTTCATAACTTTTTCTCTTTTCAGTAGACTATGATAAAATCGCCGCCCTCCCTTGGAACATGGAAAGGGCGGCGATAAAAGAAAAGCTACACCTTGACTACTGAGCTGCTACCGGTTTCAACTCGGTGAGCATCAAGACAGCACCCATATTCCAGTAACCATTCCAGGTAGCGGGATAGTACTTGGGGGCACCATCAGCAGAGCTCGGCCAGTTAGTCCAGTTGGCAGTGTTCATCTGAGCCCAAACGCCGTTGTACCACAGCGGGATCATCGGAACGTCCTGCAGCTGGATCGCCTGGATCTGGGAGATGATGGATTTCATGCCAGCTTCATCGGTGATCGGGGTTGCATCAAGCTGATCAACCAGATCGAAGACAGTCTGATTGTCATAGCGGCCATAGTTACCGGTACCGC
>JAAZOQ010000335.1 GCA_012797695.1 Anaerolineaceae bacterium
ACCAGCACGCCAGGTAATGAACTGGATCGAAACCTATCCGCTGCGCAATAACCGGTGGAAAGGCTATTTCGAAGACATTCGCATCGACCCTGAAAATGGCAATCGTGACCAGCTTTCAGCTCTCGAAACAGCGCGCTATTTACTTGAAAAGAAGCCGGCAGATCTGAACTGGGAAACTCTGGTCCCCGGGTTGATCGAGTGGGTCAAACGCACGCTGGGCGGCCCTTCCTTCTATTCCGCGGAGCCAATCCATGAGCAGAAATACTGCTTCTTTGTCATGGGCAGCCATACAGCTCGTTACGCCTCATTATGCGCGCAATGGTCCGTTTGGAGTGGAAACCGCACTTATGCCGAAAGAGCCATTCGCACCTTGAATTGGGCCACTTACATGGCAGCGGAGAACGGTACTGTCACCGTGGGCATCGACCGGCCCGATTATTACAACCAGTGCTGGTTTACGGATGGGTACTTTGATTACGTGCCCCATTTCATCGACTGCATGGCAGCTCTCCCGCAGCTGGCCCCCGCCGATCAGGATCATCTGCTCTCGAGCAGTGGAGTGATCACTCACATCGGGTATCAGCCCAGAAAGATCGTGTACCACACTTTCCAGGCTGCCGGCCAACAGGTACTGCGTGTGACCTTCAAGCCCAAGAACGTACGGAGCGGGAATCGGGAATTGCCTGAGTTAACCTCTCGTGATGAGAAGAGTCGGGGATGGTCCTTCGATTCTGAACTTAATGTTTTACGAGTGTTTCATGACCATAACGATGTGGAAATTACTGGTTGAGAAAGTGGACGCTTCAAAGAAAGAGCACTTCACTACTCTGTTGAATAACCCTATGAGCAATCAGAAGGGGTTTTCAAAATCATGCACTTCCACTTTTACAGGAGGAGAAAATGTCTCGTAAGATGTTCGTTGTAGTAAGTGTTTTGATTGTGGTCTCGATGGCATTGGCTTCATGCTCCACGTCCAACCCGACCGCAGCACCGACAGCAGCGACAAACGCGCCTGCCACCTCAGCGCCGACCACCGCTGCTTCCACTGAAGATGCAATGACTCAATTGGTCCAGGCAGCTCAGCAAGAAGGCACCATCATTTCTTACGGCGAACCAGACGATTGGGTGAACTATGGTGGTTTGTATCAGGGCTTCTCCGCCGAATACAACATCACCCATCAAGATACCGACATGGATAGCGGTACCATCATCTCCACTTTGCAGGCAGAAGCCTCGTCCCCAGTCGCAGACACGACTGACCTGGGGTTAGCCTTCGCCAAACTTGTGGAAGATGAACAGCTTTCTCAGCCCTACAAGAATTCTCACTGGGAAGACATCCCTGACTACGCTAAAGATCCGGAAGGTCGCTGGTCTGCCGCTTATTACGGCGTTATGAGCTTCCTCGTCAATGCCGACAAAGTCACAGACGTTCCCCAAACTTGGGAAGATCTCTTGAAAGACGAGTACAAGGGTACTGTTTGCATGAAGGATCCGCGTTCTTCCGCAACTGCTCAGATGATCGTCCTCGCCGCTGCCTACGCGCATGACGGCAGTGAAAGTAACGTCCAGCCCGGTATCGATTTCTTCAAGAAAATGATCGACGGCAAGATCCTCAACGGTGTTTCGCCCTCTTCTGCCAATATTTCCAAGGGTGAATGCCCCATCACTATCCAATGGGATTTCGATGCGCTGAGC
>JAAZOQ010000336.1 GCA_012797695.1 Anaerolineaceae bacterium
TCATCGGATACAGATCATCCTGGCGTCCGCAGGCGACGTACAGATACGGCAGATCCTGCGGATGCGCCGCGGCACGCTGCAGCCAGACTGCCGGGTCGTTCTCACTGCCGTTCAATTGATCTAAGTCGCCAAAGATCAGGCCGAATTCTTTTGCGCGTGCTTCCGATACCACGTGCGGATTGAACCCGGCCAGCGAAAGCACCCCCGAGAAGCTCGCTACCGCGCTGAAGCGCTCTGGATGAGCCAACCCCACCTTGAAGGCACCGTACCCACCCATCGAAAGGCCGGCCAGCAGGGTATTTTCACGGCTCGGCTTCAAGTCGAATACATCTGCCAGGTACTGCGGCAATTCATCGACGATATATGAATAATACTTTTGCCCGTTGGGCAGATCAGTGTAAAAGCTGCGCCCCACTGAAGGCATGACCACCACCAGTCCGTAATCATTGGCCAGGGTTTCGATATTGGTAAAGCGCTGCCAGGCACTGCCGTTGTCGCTCAATCCGTGCAGCAGATACAGCACCTTGCGCTCACGCACCGGGATGCCCTTCATCCGCCCGGGATCGGGCAGGATGAGATTGAGAGTTTGACAGACCTGAGTGGTCTCAGGAGTATGTTCCAGATGTAAAAACGCCATATTGTCCTTTCTGCTATTCTGCCGGGAGGGCTTCCGCAGCCGCCGGTTTTTGATCAAAGTGGATGAAGAAAGAGAAAGCAAAGCTGATCAGCATCATCACAAACGGGAAAATGGTCAGCAAGAAGCGCGCCGCGTTCTGCGGTTCCGGGCCAGGATTGTTGCCGCTCTCGAATTTATACAGCACGAACACCAGCGAGAAAGCCGCACTGGTGAACAATCCGTTCAGCCGGTTCATAAAGCCCAGCGCGTTTGAGATGATGCCCTCGCGGCGCTGGTTATGCTGCGCAGTATCCTCGTCCATCACCTTGGCCCCGATCAGGTCCATGGTGGTAATGACGCCGGAAAAACCAAACCCCACCAGCACGCTGCCCACAATGGCGGTGACCAGCGAATTGGCAAAGTACAGCGGGATGAACGCCACAGCCAGGGTCGCCAGAGCGGCCCGCCACACCGGGATGAGCGTATATTTGCGCACCAGCCAGGCCCATACCGAGACGCCGGCGATGGCAATGATCAGCACTGAGGCGAACAGGATGGTCGATTGGCTGCTGGGAATGTTGAGGGTGTATTTGACGAAGAAAGGCAGCGCCGACATGACCAGCGACATGGCTGCGCTGTAGAAAGCATTAGCCATGCCAGAAATCCAGAATTTTTTGTTGACGAAGAGGTCTTTCAGGCTCTGCCACAGCTGCGGCTTGATCTCTTCTTCGGTCACCGGCACTTCGCGGCTGGTCAGGGCCATGTAGAGGATCACCGCGCCGCCCAACACGCCGTACACGATAGCGGTCATACCATAGCCCAATGCCTTGGTGACCATTGGGGTCAGGGCAATGCTGATGATCATCGCCACGAGCTGGAAGGCCTGGCGCATGGCATTGGTCTTGGCCCGTTCCCCATCCGTCTTGAAGAGCTCCGGGAAGAGCGCGCCGTAGTTGGCATTGATAACCGAATCGAGGGTACCCGTCAGCATGTAGAAGAACATGCAGTAGGCCACCAGCGACTGTCCGGCCAGAAAAGCCGGCGGGTTGTAAAAGATGATGAATGCCAGGATCAGCATTGGCGCACCGATCACCAGCCACGGACGGCGCCGTCCCCAGCGCGAGCGCGTGCGGTCCGACAAAAAGCCGTACACCGGGTTATCGATGGCATCGATGAAGGTGTAGATGAGCAGCATCAGCGCAAACTGCGGAGTGGTCATGCCCAGGCTGTCGACGTAGTAGATGGCAGCGTAGGTCTTGAGCATGTTGATCGGGATGGAGGTACCGAACATCCCGACGGCGTAATTGAATGATTTCATTTTGGGGTTGGCCATGCGTGAAAAGTCTCCTTGGGGGGGGAATGAGATCAGAACTGCCAAACTTTTCTTTTCGGTCGCGATGCAGAAAAATGAGAGCCTCAGGTATTATATATAATTTCTCTCGAACTGAAGCCCTCTGGTCAGCAGCTTTTCAGTTCAATTATGCCTCCCCGCGGTTAACAGCGAATGAACGTTTCTTCAACATCCCGCAAACAATCCCGCGAAGAGCACGGCGCACGTGCCCCTTTCTCAAAAACGGAGCTATAGTTAACCCATCTTTCTTGTGTGTGGAGAACGACCATGAATGCAGAACTTCTCTCGATCCGACTGGCGACAGAACAAGACGCCAGCGAAATTCTGGCGATTTACGCCCCCTACGTGACCGGAACAGCCATCACTTTCGAATACGAAGTGCCTTCCCTGGAGGAGTTCACCCGGCGCATTCAGCGTACCCTGCTGCGATACCCCTACCTCGTCGCCTGCAGCGGAGATTCCATCGTCGGCTATGCCTACGTTTCCCCCTTCCACGAGCGCCCCGCCTACTCCTGGGCCGCGGAAACTTCGATCTACGTCAGCATGGAAAGCCGCGGCCGCGGTATCGGCCATACGCTCTATGCCCTTCTCGAAAAGATGCTGCAGAAGCAAAATATTCTCAACCTCAACGCCTGCATTGCCTACCCCAACCCGGCCAGCATCGCCTTCCACGAACATCTGGGATACCAGACCGTTGCGCACTTCCACAATTGCGGCTACAAAATGGGCCGCTGGTACGACATGGTCTGGATGGAAAAATTTATCGGCGAGCATCTCCCTGATCCCCCACAGGTCGTGCCCTTTTCGACTGTCCAGAGCCAGTTTCCGGGGTAAAAAAACAGGTCGAGCTTTTGTACCCGACCTGTACATTTTCTGCTTATTTCCACCCCGGCCGCTTGGCCGTCTTTTTGCGGTTCAGCAGCTTACTCGAGACCAGATAGGCCCCGCCGGCTGCCAGCGGAATCACGATGCCGCCGCACACCAGCGGACTGGTTGGCAGACTGCTTTGCGCCTGCACCAGCGCCTGGTAATAAGTGGTTGAGCCGGCGATCTGCCCATTGACCGGTGTGTAGCGCACGTAATAAACGCCATCGGCCGGCACCGTCCAATCCATCGATGCCTCGGAGGCGTCGTCTGCGGGGCTGGCAGAACCGAGCAAAGTGACGCCGTCGGAATCATAGAGCATCTCGATGGCCCCTGTACCGCTATCCACCGGGGAGGTCGTCAGGCGCAGGTTTTGCCCGGCCGTCGCCTGGAAGGCGACCCAATCTACGTCGCCCGCCGGGCACCAGTTATGCTGCTGGGCCGTGCCGATCTCGAGCGGCGCCGCGCCGCTGATGTCATCATCCCCGGGAGTGGTGCCCTCGTATTCATCTTCCTGACAGCCCGCGCTGACCATGGTGGCCGTGGTTGATTGGGCATACTCACCGGTTTTGCCAGTGGGGGTTACACCGCGAACGCGGAAGGCATAGCTGTGCCCCAGTTCACCGCTATAACCGGCTGAGCGATCCTCGCCGGCAGGCTGAGTGGCCCAATCCGCCCAGTCGCCGCCA
>JAAZOQ010000337.1 GCA_012797695.1 Anaerolineaceae bacterium
CCCCCTTTCTGCGCCCGGCTGAGTTTTCTCAAGATCGCACAATGGATTTCCCGGTGTTCCGTCATGCACTCGAATGGCTGGCAGAACACGAAAACTATCATCCTGATGTGGTCGTGCAGCTGCGTCCCACTTCACCGGCACGTCCGCGTGATTGTGTAGATCAGGCGGTGCAGATATTACTCGATCACCCCGAAGCGGATTCTGTGCGTGGGGTGGTGGAGGCGGGCGAAAACCCCTTCAAGATGTGGAAAATCGATCAAGACAGCGGTACGATGAGTCCGTTGCTTGAGGTCCCTGGTATCAAAGAGGCTTTCAACACTCCACGTCAATCATTACCGGATGTTTACTGGCAAACCGGGCATATTGATGCCATTCGTCCGCGCGCCATTCTTGAGAAGAATTCGATGAGCGGCGAGATCATCATGCCTCTGGTGATCGACCCACGATTTACTATCGATATCGATACGCCGGCAGATTGGAAAAAATCTGAATGGCTGGTGACTGATGGCGGTTTGGAGATCGTTGACCCGGCGAATCAGCGGCGTAAAGTGCCCGAAAAGGTGACCATGCTGCTTATGGATTTCGATGGTGTGATTACCGATAATCGCGTCTGGGTCGATGAAAACGGCCGTGAAATGGTGGCTGCCAATCGTTCGGATAGCCTGGGTTTGTCGATTTTGCGTGCCAAAACCGGTGTTGAATTGATGGTAGTGTCTCGGGAGGTTAACCCGGTGGTGGCAGCCCGCTGCAAGAAAATGGGCATCCCCTACCTGCAGTCTGTGACCGATAAGGCCAGCGCTCTCAAAGCCTTGTTTAGCGACCGCAAGATCGACCCGGCGACGGTAATTTACATGGGCAACGATACCAATGATCTTCCCTGTTTCCCGCTGGTTGGTTTTAGCGTGGCGCCGGCGGATGCTCACCCTGAGGTATTGCGTGCCGCTGACATGGTGACACATTTGAATGGCGGCCGAGGGGCGGTGCGGGAACTTTGCGACTTTTTGCTCTCTCGATTAAAATAACTGCATCCGTTATTGAAATCTCTGAAAGGTATTTGCTTGCAGGAAAGAGTATCTTGCGAAAAGCCAGAATGATCCTGCTCTTTTCGCAACTTTCCTTTTATAATTATTCAGTTGTTGAAAACAGACAAGTTTGGTGATCTGCCAGGTGAAATGCGCGTAAGAATCACTTTGGCCAAAGATTTGCCAGAGAATTGTGTCTTGACCACAGGAGAAAAAATGACCCGAGAAATTCGAATTGGTGACCGTTGGGTAGGGGATGGGCATCCAGCCTATATTATTGCTGAAGCCGGGATTAATCATAATGGCGATATGGAATTGGCCAAGAAGTTGATCCAGGCTGCCAAGAATGCTGGTGTGGATGCGGTTAAATTTCAGAAGCGCACCCCAGAGTTGTGTGTTCCCCCCGAGCAGCGCGGTCAGATGCGCGAAACTCCCTGGGGCTACATCACTTACCTCGACTACCGTTACAAGGTGGAATTCAACGAGGAACAGTATGCTGAGATCGACCGTTACTGCAAAGAATTGGGCATTACCTGGTTCGCATCGGTTTGGGATGAGCCCTCGGTTGATTTCCTCGAGAAGTTCAACCCGGTTTGCTACAAGATTCCTTCTGCTTCTTTAACTGATACCAATCTGCTGAAGCATCTGCGCAAGACGGGGCGCCCGTTGATCCTTTCCACGGGTATGTCCACGATGGAGCAGATTCACAAGGCGGTCAACGCAATTGGGGAAGAGAATCTTGCCATTACCCATGCAACCAGCACCTATCCGTGCGATCCGAAAGAATTGAATCTGCGCATGATCGAAACCTTGCGCAAGGAATTTTCCTGCCCAATTGGTTATTCTGGCCATGAGGTGGGGTTGGTTACCTCCGCCGTGGCGGTGGGCCTGGGTGCCTGCATGGTAGAACGCCACATCACTCTGGATCGCGCTCTGTGGGGCAGCGATCAATCTGCTTCTGTCGAACCCATCGGTTTTGAAAAACTGGTGAAGTATATCCGTGTGACCGAAGCTGCGATGGGCGATGGGGTAAAGAAAGTCTATGACAGTGAACTTTCTTCTCTGAAGAAATTGCGCAGGGTGCAGGATTGACCGTTCGGTTTGCCGTACGTATAAAAAAAGGACTCACTCAGCGCTGGATTCATGCTCAAAGTAATCGGCGCTGGCAGCATTTGAGTACTGAGATTGCCCAAATTGCCAAAGAAGATGCCGGCTCCGCGCCGGTAATCTTCTTTAATGCTTCTACACGTCTGCAGGCCATGAGCCAGAACGCGGCTTACTCTTTCTTGACCAATCAAGTTCTGCGCCGGCAGGGCATTCCGACGATCCAGTTTGTTTGCCAGGCAGGCATGGATCATTGTGTGTTGGGAACTCATCGTGACGCTTTGCATCAGGCTCCTCCCTGCCAGCGTTGTGTGGCACAAAGTCGAGCGGTCTTTGCCGGTATGCCAGTTCAGGGATTCCATAAGCATGAAAACCCGTCTCTCAAAAAACTGGTCGCGAAACTCAGTCTGGAAGCGTTGAGCACTCTGGTCTATCAGGGCATTCCCCTGGGTTTCTGGGCAGAAAATTCGGCACGCTGGGTTTTGCGCCGCCACCATCTTGTAGATGATGCAGTTACCTGTGCTTTGCTGCGTTCGTATCTGCTTTCTGCCTGGAACATCTATCAGGAATTCGACCATCTGTGCGAGCGCACTTCCCCGCGGGCGGTCGTGGTTTTTAATGGTATGTTTTTCCCGGAAGCAGCGGTACGACAGGTATGTTTGAACCGCGGCATCAGAGTCATTACGCACGAAGTCGGGATGCAGCCATTTACGGGCTTCTTTACCCCGGGCGAGGCCACAGCTTACCCGATCAAGATAGATGAAAACTTTGTGCTGACCCCTGAAATGGATCAGCGGCTGGATGCTTACCTGAGTCAGCGTTTTCAGGGAAATTTCAGTATGGCCGGGATTCGTTTTTGGCCGCAAATGAAGGGCCTCGATCAGGATTTTTTAGAAAAAGCTGCACATTTCAAACAAATTGTGCCGGTGTTTACCAACGTCATTTTCGATACCAGTCAGGTTCACGCCAACACCCTCTTCCCGGATATGTTTACCTGGTTATCAGAGATTCGGGCGTTCATCGAACGTAACCCGGATACGCTGTTTGTGATCCGTGCCCACCCCGATGAGCATCGGCCGAATAAAGAAAGCCGCGAAAGTGTGCGCGACTGGGTCAAGAACAGTGGAATCGATCAACTTTCTAACGTGATCTTTGTGGATTCACGGGAGTTCATCAGCTCTTATGATCTGATTCAGCGCAGCCATTTTGTCATGGTCTATAACTCTACCATTGGTCTGGAAGCCGCTTTGCTTGGCAAGGTGGTGCTGGCGGCCGGGAAGGCACGCTTCACGCAGCTGGCTACGGCTTATTTGCCTGCCTCTGTGGAGGCTTATGACCAGAAGCTGGCAGAATTGCTCAAGAATGAGACCAATGAGCCGCCATCTGAATTCCAGATCAACGCTCGCCGTTTCTTGTATTATCAGCTTTACCGTTCTTCTCTGCCCTTTGGCGACTGGATTCAGGAAGACGGCGTCTGGCCGGGCTATGTCATGCTGCGCGATGTGCACGCCGATGCCTTTGACCCGCGGCAGTCGATCACGGCGCAGGTTTTGATCGCCGGCATACTGAATGACGCACCTTTCGAGATGCCTATATGAGTGAGAAACCGTTTTGCTCGATCGTGATTCGCGCCTATAATGAAGAGCAGCATATTGGGCGTTTGTTGACTGGCATTCAGGCCCAGACCATTCACGCGGTGCAGGTGATCCTGGTCGATTCTGGTTCGACCGATTCCACGGTGCGTATTGCCCGGCAATTCCCGGTGGATGTCGTAAATATCAGGCCTGAGGAGTTCACTTTTGGTCATTCCCTGAATTTAGGAATTGCCCAGGCCAAGGCGGATCTGGTGGTGATTGCCAGTGCCCATGTTTTCCCGGTTTACCCGGATTGGCTTGAAACGCTGCTGGCTCCTTTTCGCGACGCGCAAGTGGCGCTGAGTTATGGCAAACAACGTGGTTGCCCGACAACCCAGTTTTCGGAACATCAGATTTTTGCTCACTGGTTCCCTGATCAATCTGTCTTGCATCAGGCGACGCCGTTTTGCAACAATGCCAATGCTGCCATCCGCCGCGAGTTGTGGGAAGAGCATCCCTACAACGAAACCCTGCCTGGTCTTGAAGACCTGGCCTGGAGTAAGTGGGCGCAGGAAAAGGGGTATGCCATTAGTTACGTAGCCGAAGCGGAGATCATCCATGTGCACAACGAGTCTCTGGAGGGAATCTTCAACCGCTATCGTCGTGAAGGGATGGCCTTTAAGCAGATTTATCCGCAAGAGACCTTCTCGCAGCGTGACCTCTATCGGCTTTTCTTGCAAAACGCATTTTCAGATTGGCGGCAGGCCAAAGTTCAGGGCCGGCTGGGACGTGATTTTGGCAAGATCTGGCAATTTCGCTGGCGTCAGTTTTATGGCACTTACTGCGGGTATAAGCAATCCGGCCCGTTGACATGGCAATTGAAACAATCATTTTATTACCCGCACCCACCGCTTTTGCAGAATAAAGCAAAGAAAGAGCGTCAGGTGGAGCCGATCTCTTATCAAGAACATTCCGCGGAAAAGAATTGACAGGGTGTGACCGCGAGAAAGCAGGGAAGATGGAAGTTAAAACAATCACCGCTCTGGTTCCAATGCGTCATCATTCTCAGCGCGTTCCTGGCAAGAATTACCGTCTTTTGAACGGGAAACCGCTGTATCAGCACATTCTGAGCACGCTTTTGCAGGTCAAAGAGCTGACCCAGATCGTGGTGGATACAGATAGTGAGGAGATCATTGCGGGGGTGACCCGAGATTTCCCAACCATTCAGGTGTATCGCCGTCCCGAAACGCTGCGCGCTGATACCATTCCGATGAACGAAATCTTGATGAATGATACCGCACGCTTCCCGGCGGATCTTTACCTGCAAACCCACAGCACCAATCCACTGGTCAAAGCGGAAACTTTCAGCCGGGCGATTCAAACGTTGCTCAAACAGTATCCAGCTTATGATTCTTTGTTTGGCGTCACCCGTTTGCAGTCTCGCCTTTGGGATAGTCTGGGCCGGGCCATCAATCATAACCCGGCAATTCTCCTGCAGACACAGGATTTGCCGACCGTCTATGAAGAGAATTCGTGTGTCTATCTTTTCACAGCGGAAACGCTGCAGCGTCGCCGCAATCGTTTGGGAGACCGGCCCTATTTGTTTGCGATCGATCGTGACGAAGCCTGGGATATTGACGAAGAGATCGATTTTCGCCTGGTGGAATTGATCCTCCAGGCTCGCATCGAGAAATGAGAGGGCATCCCTTATGTCGAAACGTTGGAATGTCCTGATCCAGGTGATCATCGCGGTTACTGCCCTTAGTGGGGCGATTTATGCTGCCTGCGCTCCTGCCAATAATTTGCTTAACTGGTATAACCTGGACGACGCTTTCTTCTATTATAAGGTAGCTCAGAATGTGCTAGCCGGGCACGGTTTTACCTTTGATGGCATCAATTTCACCAATGGGTTTCATCCGTTATGGATGGTTGTTTGTCTGGGGGTGTTCTGGTTTTCGAAATTTGGGCTGATTTTACCGTTGCGGTTGTTGGTTCTGCTCAGTGGCTTGTTTAACGCAGGGTCAGCTTTGTTGCTCTATCACTTGCTACGCCGCTATTTGCATCCCTATGCGGCAATTGCGACTGCTTTCTTCTATGCACTCTTTCCTTCGATTTATTCGACGACCACTGTCCACGGGATGGAGTCGGTGATCAGTGCCTTCTTCATCCTCTTATTGCTATCTGTGGCCGCAGATACGCTGGCAAAGGCTGGTGATCGAATTGCTTTTGGCCGCATGCTTTTATTGGGTCTGGTTGCAGCCTTGACTGTTTTGGCACGGCTCGACAATGTTTTTCTGGTGGTCTGCATCGGATTTTTTGTGCTTCTGCGTATCAAACGGATCCCGGCGATGCTGTTCTATGATTGGGTGGCTTTGATTGTGGCGATGTTGCTCAGCTTTATCTTGCGTCTGGGGTTTGCCAATGTAGATCGGGGGATTTATCCGCTCTATCCCATGATCCTTTTGACGGTGACGCTTGCCCCCGTGGTTTATTATTTTGCCGGCATGTACCGTGGATTTGCCCAACGGAGTATTTTCTCGCGCATTCTGCGCCTGGGGATTGCAGCCGTGGTCAGTACCGGTTTGGTTTATGGCGCGGCCAGCCTGCTGTATCGGCTGGGATTGATCAATATGCTCTCGAAATCCGTGGTTTTGCTTTTTGGCCTGATTGCTTTTGTTTTTACTTTATGTCTGCGCTTGCTTCAACCTGTCTCAACGCAGCCGGTTTCAGTTCCCTTCCGCGCTTTTGGAACCTGGTTCCGGCATGTTTGGAAAAGCGTCCTGGTCGAGGGTATTGGCTTTTCGATCCCGATTTTGATTCTGATCGGCGGTTATTGTCTGGCAAATAAATATTATCTGGGTACGTTTACCCCAATCAGCGGTCAAATCAAGACATGGTGGGGAACTTTACCCAATACAGTCTACAGTCATGATGCTTCTTTGCTCGATACTCTAGGGCTGACCTCTGGAGCAAATTTTGGCCCATGGTCGTTGATTACTTCACAGATCGAGGATCTCTCAAACTTTTTGCTGCGATTAGCCCATTCTCAGCTCACATCCAACAATTTTCTGTTTGGACTGTTGTGCGTTGCTTTTTTTGTCTTGGCGGTTGTCTTGCTGCAGGCGAAAAATCGTCGTCTGGGATTGCTCTTTTTCAAAACGGCTGGTCCGGCGCTGCTGCTGGGCTGTTTGCTTCAGGTTGCTTACTATCACACAATTGGCTATGCCCATACCCGCAGCTGGTATTGGGTGCCCGAGATAATCACCATTGTTCTTTTGCTGGCAGTGTTCTTCGATGGCCTGTTCACCTGGCTGGAACAGCACCTGGATCAAAACTGGTTGATCCTGCTCCTGGTTACTTTTGCCTGTGTGCTGTTCATGGGCAATATGCGCTATGTGATTGCTTTTATCCCTCCTACGGCGACTCAGGCAAATGAAGATGCCTATCTTGAAGAAACCTATGAGCTGGAATGGCATACTGAAAAAAATACGCAGATCGGTATGCCGGGAGGGGGCATGGTGGCGTATTTCATTCAAGATCGCGCCATCGTCAATCTGGATGGTTTGATCAATAGCCCAGAATATTTTGAGGCCATGAAGTCGGGGCAGGCAACCCAGTTTTTGGACCACTTGGGCCTTGATTACGTCTTTGGCAATGAATACATGATTGAAGAATCAGATCCCTATGCTTCTTTCTTGAAGAGCCGGGTGAAGAAATTGGGCCAATTGCCGGGGGTGGATCATTTTACTCTGTACCAGTATGTGATCCGGGAGTAGCCCCGAATCCAATATTTTCGCAAGTATAATTGTTGGTTAGCGAAACCAGTTTAAAAGGTGATTCATGTATACCGTATTACTCACAGCACCTTACATGCTGCCCTATCAAAAACGATTTGCTCCGGTCTTTGCTCACTATGGTCTGGAAGTGATTGCCCCGCCAGTGGAAGAACGGATGGAAGAAGAAGATATTCTGGCGTATGCTGGCCAGTTTGATGCCACGATCTGCGGGGATGATCGTTATTCGCGCCGCGTCATTGAAAAGTGCCTGCCTCGTTTGAAGGTGATTTCCAAGTGGGGCACGGGTATCGATTCTATCGATCAAGTGGCCTGCCGCGAGTTAGGGGTGCAGATCAAGAATACGCTGAATGCGTTTACCCTGCCCGTTGCCGATACCGTAATGGGATATATGCTGGCTTTTGCTCGCCGGCAGCCCTGGATGGATCGTGCCATGAAAAG
>JAAZOQ010000338.1 GCA_012797695.1 Anaerolineaceae bacterium
AGCTTTTCTTCACCTGATAAACCGGTTTTGTATTCTCTTCTGTCGATACCGTATTCATTTTCGATTCCATAATTTCGCCTCTATTTTTTACGGCCTTCTGCGCAGGCCTTGATGGTAGTCAACATTCCTTTGCACATAACAAAGGAGGGAATTCCCAAGAAAACAGCCACCAGAGCATGGCGGAATTTATCAAAGGGCTCGAGTACCGCGTCACAGCGGGTAAAGAAACGGGTTTTGCCTTCGCCATAATCCTCTAGAATGAAATTCCAGCTCCAGGCAAAGGCCGTCAGCTTGAAAGGAGGAATAAACGCGATGGCACCCTGATACGTCGAGGGATGGCGCGAATCAGAGAGGGAAGTAAAATATTCACCGTTCTTGACCTCTTTTACCTCAGAGCCGATCCCCATTTGATGATAGAAGATATACTCCCCCACGTACATATTCTGCCATTCCTCCACTACTGAGAACGTGTTAAAGATGTGGAAGCCGAACAATCTTTCGAGCCAGCCAAAGCTGTAAAATCCCGCACGGCGCTGACCCAATTGGGCCAAATAAGGCCAGACCTTTTCTTTAGGAGCATTCACGGTCACCGCCAACGTACCCCGCATGTGATGCGGCTCATTCCCCAGCAATTCATCCCCCGGCAAACGTTTCTTTTTTTCTTCCTCGGTGGGGGGATTGCTGAAGCCGTAGTAGAGCAAGCCACCCAGCAGGAGCAAACCCGCGACAAGAATACAAATGATGACAAACCAGACTGTGTGATGTGTGATGAAGTATTGCATTGCGCTCTTTTTCTCCTTTCGCTAATTTTTTGCCAGAATCTGTCTGGCAGCATACATGCCTGAAATCGCCGTGGGTTCAAGCCCCAAACCATTATGATCCCCGGCGATATACATACGGTCATTCAAACGCTGCTCCATGTAAGCCCGTCCCATCACATACATGGCTTTCTCCCAATCCACAGTACGCAATACGCTGAAAGAATCACATACCTGATTTAAATCCGCCTCTTTCGTGCGGGAATAAAGAAGATAACTGCCATCCCATTGCAGCGCGGTTAAAATGATCTCAGAAGTGGGTGAAAAAAGGTTCAGTTCATAGCGGCTGAGTGATCCCTTCAGTTGAGCTTTCACATGCGTCACATAAAGCTGACAGGCTTCACGAATTTCAGCCAGGCCCAGCAGTTTTTGAGTCACCGACGCGGGTGTAGCCACCACTATGTTCTCGGCCAAATAGGTATTCCCGGAAGCCCCTTTCAGGGAAATCGCCTCCGGCTGGGAATCAATTGCTACAATCTCATCCTCAATAAAATGAGACCCCAGGCGAGCCCGGGTGGCCACTTCATCGAAGCGGAACTGATGGATGGGCACCAGAATCCCCATGCTGACGTTGAGGAAGTCCAGTGCGGTGATCTGGTCCGTGCTCACCCCGGTGCAGGCATAAGAGAACTTGCCGATGTAATCTGCCGCCACTCGCTCATAATGTTTTTCCTGGATGAACTGGCGAGCCGGCTTCTGGAACAATTCCGCCATATAGGGGTCCGCCTCAAGGGCCGCACGCTGAGTCATACGCAGGCAGCGCTCTTTATAGGGTTCATAATGGCGCTTGAACTCCTGCATGGCCACGAAAAAGCGCAAAAATTCTGGCAGCAGCTTCAGCGTATGTCCGCTGATCACCGAAAAATATTCCTGCGCGG
>JAAZOQ010000339.1 GCA_012797695.1 Anaerolineaceae bacterium
GCCCCGCGGTCCGAGCCCAGGCAGAGCTGCCCCGGCAGGGTGATCTCGCTGCGGCCGCGGTATACCTGCGGGTCCAGGCCAATGATGTGCATCAAATTGGGGTCGATGGGGGTTTTACGCAGATAAATGAATTTCTCGGTGGCTTCGTTGTGATACAGTACCAGGTCGAGACTTTTGCCGTTCCTCAGCGAGATTTGACCGGGGCGATAAAAACCGCTTTCCTGTGAATTTTGTCGGTAGGGAAGCGGTTCGTCTAGCTGCAGATGGCCATCTGTCTGATAGAGCGTATCTTTCATGAAAGAAAACGGATAATCGTACATTAATCACCACTCCAATAGCTGGAAAAATAAGGTCGTTAACCAACTGCCAGGTGGTAGATTATAGATACGCTCTGAAAACGATTCTATAACCTGCCCTTTAGATTCTACACTAAAGTGTCTTTTTGAGAAGTCCGGACATCTTAAAAAATTCGTCGATTTTGTAAATTCGAGTAATTATGGTAAATTACTCATAATCGGAGTAATCGAAAGGAGACTGCATGTCCAGGATCACCCCCTTCTTATGGTTTGATACTCAGGCAGAAGAAGCTGCCCGTTTCTACGTTTCCATCTTTCGGAACAGCCGCATTCTCAGCGTTACCCGCAACGAACGGGCTGCCGGCGCTCCGGCTGAAAGCGTCTTTCCGGTGGAATTTGAGCTCGAGGGCCAGCCCTTCACCGCGCTCAACGGTGGCCCGGTCTTTCATTTCAACCCGGCCATCTCTCTCTTTGTCCATTGTGCGGACCAGGCAGAGGTGGACGCGTACTGGGAGGCACTTTCCGCCGGTGGGGAGAAGGGCCAATGTGGCTGGCTGACCGACCGTTATGGGCTGTCGTGGCAGATCGTGCCCGACCGATTGGGCGAGCTGATGCAGGGGGAGCCTGCCAAAGCGGCGGCCATGACCCAGGCTATGCTCAAGATGACCAAACTCGACGTGGCGGAATTGCAGCGGGCTTACGACGCGGGATAAAAAATTGCCCTCCGCAAAGGAGGGCAATTGGGTAACTGACAAGAACTTATGGTTTGGGCGCGAACCAGGCGACGGAATAATAACCGGCGTAGGCGAACATCAGCATTTTGAGGATCTTGCCGATGGCGCAGGGGAGCAGAAACTTCCAGACCGGGATCTTCAGCGCGCCTGAGGCCATGCCGGCGATATCCATCAGGGGGTTGGGGATGAAGGAGAACAACAGGATGATGAAGAAGATCCAGCGCGGATGATCGCGCATCCAGCCCACCACCTTATTGTAATAATTCCGCTTTTCCAGTACTCCCTGCCCGCTGAACCCGGCGGCATACCCTGAAAGCTCGCCCAGCGCTGCGCCCAGGCCGGCAGCCACTGCCACCCCGATGGGGTTAAAGATGGCGCCCATGGCTGCGGTAATGGCCACTCCCGGCAGCGGGATGATGATGGTGGCATTGGCTGCAATCGAGATCAGAAAGATACCCACATAACCATACTGCTGCAGCTTCTGCACTTGATCGCGGAACAGGAACAGCACCACGATCAGGGCGAGCACGCCCAGCAAGACGGCAATGCGCAGCAGTACTGAGGGCTTCTTTTCGCCTTCGCTCATGCCTTCTTGGCCTTGATCATGAAGGAAGAAACGGCAGCCAGCAGGAACATGACGCCGAACATGCCCATCATGAGCACGTAGCCTGAATGATCGGCGATGGTCCCGCCAATGTAAGCGCCGATGGCGCCAGCGCCGGCCCCGGCCAGGTTCTGGATGCCCAGAAATTCCCCGGCGCGTTCTTGCGGGATGATGTCCGTGCTGAGGGCCCAGGTGGCGGTGTTGAAGAGAGCATAGGCCAGACCCACTACCGCGGCGGCCACGTACATCCAGGTGATGCTGCCGCCGAAGACCATGATGGCAACACCGGCTGCCCCGGCCACCCCAGACAGGGTGGTCATCAGGCGGCGGTCGAATTTATCGCACATCCAGCCGGCGATCAGACCAAACACGATGATGAATCCGCCCAGCACCATGGGGATGAAGCCAGCCAGTTTGACGGCTTCATTGGTGGGCATGGCAAATTTTTCCATGAAGAAATAAAGCAGGAAGGAAGAAATGTTGTTGATGGCAACCAGAGCCGCCAGCCGGCAGATGACCAGCCAGACGAAAGGTTTATTGTTGAGGATGGAACGGTCGAAATGCACGGCCAGGGCGGCGAAGATGCCCGCCACAACAGCCAGGATCATGGCCACGACCCCGATGCCGCCGAAGACCAGTTTGGAGGCGGTGGTGAAGGTGTTGACCGAGTACTTGACCACCTGTCCCAGGCCGAGAATGACGAGGGTGAAAACACCGGTCATGAGCAGCAGGCTGAGGAAGGGTTTCCAATTCAGCGGTTCAGGCTTGGTGGTCTGGGGTTCCTCGCGTACGAACATCGAGATGCCCATACACACCAGCATGGTGACGCAGGTTGCCAGAATGGCTTCGGTCAGTTTGCCTTTGCTGATGAGTGGGGTGATGACCAGGCCAACCAGCACTAGCGGCAGGGGAACCTCGAAGAGCACTTTGATCGAGGAGGCCAGACCACGCTTTTCTTGCGGAACCACGTCAGGGATAAAGCCCTGCACGGCTGCCTGCGTGGTATTGGAAAGGAACATGGAAACCAGGTAGGCGATGAAGAGTACCGTATAGCCACGCATATCCTGCATGCCAGAAATGAGGATCATGCTGGCAATGATGCCGACTTCAAGCACGGTCCCCATCAAAATGAAGGGACGGCGGCGGCCCCACTTGCTGCGGGAGCGGTCGCTGATCAACCCCATCAATGCCTGCGAAATGAGTGCTACCATGAGTGCCCACAAACGAATGGTGCCATAGTAGCTGCCTTTTTGTGCTTCCCCGACGAACTGCTGCACCAGCAGCGGTACGATCAGACCAGCCAGCACGTTGGCGCGCAGGGTCAGCGAGAACCAGCCGATGTTGACGGTCAGATAGTCGTACCAGCGCAGCTTTTTCGGACTTGAGACGGACTCCATACTTCCTCCTAGAACAGCAAAAATGTCAACAGCGCTATATGCGCTAAATGTTTCAACCCGTAATTTGCTTATCCGTTCTGCGGCTGCAGCGGATGGAAAGTTTCTCCAAGGCCTTCCCCTGACCAGGAACGGTGCGCCGGGTCGGCCACCATTTGCTCGTCATTCAGCACGGCATAAGGGTAGGCGAAGGCTTCGGCGTCGTACTGCAATTCTGCCTGGGGGGCGTCTCCGCAGTAGGGAGCGATCAGCAGCGAAAATTCGTGTACCCGGCCATTATATGAGGGTGCATAGGGCTTGATCTGGTCAGCCCCTGAGAACACAGTGGACATGAGAATGCCCAGGTGGGTATCTGGATCGGGATAGTGGTACTGGCGCCCGTAATAACTGCCGAAGGGGTTCAAGCGTACGCGCGCGTGGTTCCCGCGGCGGCGGGTGCGCAGCGGGCAGAAAGCTACACTGCTGGCTGAATCCGCGGACTGGGCCACCAGCAACCCGAAGCGGCCGTCCGAGACGGCTACCCAGCCGTGGGTGATGGCATTGTTGGCTTCGTCGAGCTGGCGATTGTGCGAATAATGGCCATAATCCAGTGAAAATGAGGTCACCGAATCGAGATAGTTGTGCTTCCACACCCGCAGCGGGGAATCACTGCTGCCGCTGAGGGCCGGCCGCAATTCACAGGGCATGATCTCCTGCCAGTTCTCGTCCCATTCCTGCTGCAGACGGCGTGACTTGCCCACGCTGAACCTGGCGGCCGGGGTGAGCGGAAAGGTCACTCGCATGGAGGCGTAAAGATAAGGCAGCCCGCCGGCCAGGAGCAGTTCGCGTTCGAAAATAACTTCTTTCCCGGCGGCGATGGAGACACTGCCGCGCTGGCGGATCACCCCGACGGTGCCCAATGTGTGGCTCGCAACTGTCTGCCAGTGCTGCACGCGTACGGTCTTGCCGGCATAGGTCACTGCGCTGCTTAACAAGGCCTCGCTGTTTACGGGCCGGCCAAAGAATTCCAGCAGGTCGAGCTGTCCATCGGCGTCGAAATGCAGGCAGGTCATCTCGTTGGTAAGGGAATCGCTGCCCACCCGCACCGGTACGACGGGTTGTAAGGCCGGGGTACCCGGCTCAAGACAGAAATCACGACGTTCCCCGGCTGCCAGAGAGGCCACGAACAGCAGTTCGCGCTTTCCGTCTCGTTCGAGGATGGCACTGGGCAGGCCATTGCCGGCACCGTCGCTCAGGCGCAGTTCCGTTGGAGCGGAATCGCGCAGCGGCAGGCGCACCAATCCGCGCGAAGGATGGCTGACGTACTGCACATTGGGGGTAGAATCCCCGCGCGGATAATCGAGCAGGGAGAAAGTGTTCTGGGGGGCCGGGGCAGTTACGGCGGCAAAGGCGGCAGCCGCGTGCTTCACGGCATCGCGGGTCAGATCGCGGGCGATGCCCTCGCGGGTCAAATTCATTACCGGGGCGGCCATGCCAAAATGGGTCGTCGAGAGCAGGCGAATGCGGTCTTCGAAAGCCGCGGCCAGATGGGCTTCGCTTTCTTGGGTTTGGAGGCCGGTCTCTGCCTGCAGGCGACGGGTCTGCAATTCAAGCAGGCGGGCACGCTCCAGGCCGGTGAAGAGGCGGTGATTCGACCACTTCTCGGCCCAGCTTGATAGACCGTCGAAACTGCCATCGGCGCTGTCCTGCCCGAAGGAGACCGTTTTGACCGGGGCGTGATCGTGCAGATAGGCGGCAGGGGTGGTAAAGACGACGTAATCGAGGCCGAGGGTGTCTTCCACCAGTCCTTGCAGGCCACGGGTGGTTGAAAAATGTCGTTTTACCCCGGCGGGGGCATCGAAGCCGTACCAGAACTGGTCGTCGGCGTCCTGATCAAAGAGGAGCAAAAAGTCTTGGGGTTCGGGCATGGCCATCTGCGCACGGCGGAGCTGCTTGAGCCAACGGCGCAGGGTCAGGTGGTTGGCCAGATCACCGATATTGTAAGCGGGCAGCAGGGTCATACTGCGTTCGATGCCGGGATACGTCAGCGTTAGCGGATTGTAGCGTTCATACGGGGTCAGCTTCGGGATCAAATTGCTGAAGCCTGTGAACGGAATGGAAGAGTAATACAGGCTGATCGTCTTGATCCCCAGGGTCGGGTAAAGCGACAGATGGGCTGGGGTGAACATCATTTCCTGCGGGCGCACGATCGGGGCGTAATTCGTGCCGAAGAGGTCCTTTACCCCCGACCCGGCCGGGTTGGAAATGGCACGCTGCATGACCGCTTCGAATTCGCGGGCAGTGTGGGCGTTGACCAGGCCGTTGTTGTAAGACATCAATTCCATCTCATCCAGACCGGCGGCGACGCGCCGCTGCATGGCCTGGATCAGGTCCGGGCAGTATGTCGGCATGATCTTTTCGAGAGAGAAATAGTTCTCGAAATCCCAGGTGGCCCGCACCGGAATGCCGCGGGTATTGCAATCATCCAGCACCTCGATGATGCGGCGGATGACGCGGATATCTTTACCAAAGCCCAGTTCGTCGGGGGTATCGCCGCGATAGGAATGATAGAAGTTGCCGTGAAAGCGAAAAGCGAGGAAAATCTCAGGCGTCATTGTCAGGGTCCTTAAGCAGATTCTCGTAAGATCAATTTGGGTTGCACTACCAGCGCCTGCGGAACCAGGTCAGGCTCGTGAATGCGCTGTACCAGCAAAGAAATTGCCCGGCTGCCGATCCAGTGCGGATCGGTGCGCAGGGTGGTCAAACGCGGGGTGATGAGAGAAGCCATTTGAATGTCATCCGCGCCAATGACCGCCACCTGGTCAGGTACACTGCGGCCGGCTTCGCGGCAGGCCTGCAGCACTCCCAGAGCGGTCAGGTCATTGAAACAAAAAATACCATCGATCGCGGGCATGCGCTGCAGCAGATCGAGAGCGGCGGCCCGGCCGCCGTCGGTGGTTGGGGCACAGTGACTGATCCAGTTCGGCTCGGCGAGAATTTTGTGCATTTGCAGCGCACTGCGGTAGCCCTGCAGGCGCCGTTCGCTGGAAACCGAGTTTTCCGGGCCGGCGATGTAGACGATCTTACGCTTGCCGATCTCCAGCAAATGCTCCACAGCCAGGCGTGCTCCCTGACGGTCATCCACGTTGATGGTGTCGGTATTGGAAACCTGCAAATAGAGGTCTCGATTGACCAGCACCACCGCCGGGAAGCGGTTGATGTAGGTGCGCAGTGCATCCAATGAGAGGCGGGCGCTGCACAAAATGGCGCCGTCGATTTCTTGCTGCCACAATGCATCGAGGGCTGCCTGTTCGCGGCGGTGATCTTCGGCTGAATTAATAAGAAAAAGGCTGTAGCCCTGCTCGAAAGCGGCATCTTCAGCGCCGCGGGCAATCTGGGCAAAGAAAGGGTTCGCTACGTCTGGTACCAGCAAGCCAATGGTGGTGGTGCGTCGGGTTGCCAGACCGCGGGCGATCTGGCTGGGGCGGTAACCGACCTCTTCGGCGATCTTGAGAATGCGGGCGCGGGTCTCTTCGCTTACCCCCGGTGAATGGTTAATTGCACGCGAGACCGTCATCATCGAGACGTCGGCCAGGCGAGCCACATCCGCCACGGTTGCCCGTTTCTTTGCGTTCATGCAAGATCCTCGGTTTCAAAGAATGGGTTAGCGCTAACGAGTTGATTATACAATAGAGCTCCGTGTCTGCCAGTGAAAAGAGGGAGGCAAATTGCTGAGAAAGGGAAAAGAGAAAACGCTATAATAAAAGTACTTCGTTTGAATGGGCTCCCATGATTATTTACGCCGAGTCTCTTGAAAAGATCACTTCTGACCACCTGTGCGGCGGCTTTTTCGCCGGCTGGCCGCATCCGCCCAGCCCGGCGGATCATCTGCGGCTGTTGCAGGGCAGCAGTGCTGTGATCCTGGCTTGCACGGGGAGCGGTCAGGTGGTCGGCTACATTACTGCGATCAGCGATGGCGTTTCCTGCGCCTACCTGCCTCATCTTGAGGTATTGTCGGAATATCAGGGGCAGGGGATTGGTTCCGAGCTGGTGCGGCGGATGCTGGAGCGTCTCGACCGTTTGTACATGATCGATTTGGTCTGTGATGAGTCTCTGATCCCATTTTACGAACGTTTTGGGCTGCGGCCAATGCGGGGAATGGCGCTGCGCCACTACGACCGCCAGGATTGCAGTTCCCGGCCTGCCTAGTTTTCACCTGCCATCTCAGGTTCCCCAATTCTCTTGTGTGGACGAAAGGAGCGAGTATGTGCCCATCTCAAAATGAGGCAATCCACTTTCCGGCTTTCGATACCGAACGGTTGACCTTACGTTTGCTTTCGATGCAGGATCTCGATTTTGTCTTCCAGCATTTCAGTGATCCGAACGTCTCGGAATTTCTGATGGATGCTCCGCCGGTCGCCTCGATGGAAGAGGCTAAGGGCATCATCCGCGCCTTTGAACATCCCGAAGAGAAGAACCGGGTGCGCTGGGTGCTCGAACGCAAAGAGGACCGGCAGGTGATTGGCACAATCGGGTTTCACAACTGGGAAAAGAGCTATTTTCACGCTGAAATTGGCTACGACCTCAGCGCCCCCTGCTGGGGACAGGGATACATGAGCGAGGCGCTGCCGCCTGTGCTGCGTTTTGGCTTCGAACAGATGCAATTACACCGCATCCACGGCTTTATTTACCCGGGCAACCTGCGTTCGATTGCCCTGATGGAAAAATTTGGCTTTACTCTGGAAGGAATTCTGCGCGATTTCTTCTACTGTAATGGCAAGTATTACGATCACGCCCTGTATTCGCTGCTGTTCTCGGAATGGCAGGAGAACCAGTGACGGATGTGGTTTCTGTCACCCTGCTGCGGCACGGTCGTTCGCGCGCGGATGATGAAGGAGTACACGAAGGCCGCTATGACTCTCCGCTGACCGAGGCGGGGAGGGCTCAGGTACGCGCTCGTGCCGGGGATCTGGCCCGGCGGGGCTTCACCTTCGATGCCATCGTTGCCAGTCCGCTGGTGCGGGCCGCTGAATCCGCGGCCATTGTGGCTGAGGTACTGGGTGGGGCCGTGGAACTCGACCCTGATTGGATGGAGTTCAACAATGGGCCTCTCGCCGGGCTGCCCTTTGCCGAAGCGGAGGTTCGCTTTCCGTCCAGCCCTCTGCTAAGCCCCTATGCAGCCTTCTGGCAAAGTGGTGAGTCGCGTTGGGAACTGTATTGCCGGGCAGTGCGCGCCCTCGAAAAAGTGGTGCGCCGCGGCGGGTCAACCCTGGTGGTGGCTCATGGCGGCATCCTCAACGCTGCGCTGCACAGCATTGCCGGGGAGACTCCCGCCGGCGACAGTCAGGGGCTGGCCTTTGCTTTTGGCAATGCCGGCCTGGCTCGCCTGCAGTATCAGCCTGCGAAAAATCGCTGGGCGCTGCTGGAGTTTTCGCCGGAATCCATGCTTGCTGATTAAAACAACGAGCAGGTCGAATCTTCGGCCTGCTCGTTGTGCATGAACCCAATTAAACTATGACCAGCCCTGCTGCTTGGAAAAATCGGTGATCACCGGGATATTCACGTTCTCTCCCTTGTTGGCCTTCACCGCATATACAACGTTGATGATCCAGATCAGCGGGGTAAAGCAGTTGACCACCGGGACGAAAGACAAAATACCAACCACGATGATTTCGACGATGCCCAGGATCAGGGTCGGGGCATTGTGATACTTGATAAACGTGCGCTCTTTCTTATCCTCCAGGAAGAAGGTAATGACCGGGAAGAGGGGAGTGAATAAAAAGCATAAGAGCACCCACAGGCGATCATCACTGGTGACGTCGGAGCTGGGGGGAAGCACTTCTGGTGGGGTAGACATGGTTGTTTCTCCTTATAAATATGAGTATGATAGTCGTATTATACAGAGCTTTTGCTCGAATTCAACCGGTGGCTTCCTTAAAAACAAAATACCGGAGGAACTCCCTCCGGTATTCGCTGTTTCATTCAGTGATCAGGCTTCTGGCTTTGACTGAGAATCCTGCGGCTTTTCGCTCAAACTGCGGCGGATTTCCTGACGCAGCTTTTCAGCTTCGGGGTTCGCCTCTTTGGGCGACTGGTCGTTCACCTGCAGATTCAGTTTATCCGAGAGCAGCAGGGTCAGCAGCCCTTCCATGATACTGCTGCCGGAAGCACTGCCCTCACTGCCATTGCCGCCCACCACGACCCGTGGCACCACGTCCACCTGCGACTGCTGCACGGCCTCAGCAAAGCGGTTCATCACCTGCTGGGTCACCTGGAACTGCGGGCCGCCATAAGCGGATACCTGTTCTTCGGTGGCGATAGCCTGGGCGATACCCGTACGGGCGATCCGTTCGGCATCGGCTTCAGCCAGCGTGCGGATCTGCGCGGCCTGCTGCAGGGCACGCTGATATTCAGCCTTGCCCTGGTTCGACTGCACGGTGATGTTCAGCTCGGACTCGGTGATGTTGCGCTGCTGATCGGTGCGGGCCTGGGCTTCGCGCAGTTCGCGTTCCTTCTGGGCCGCGGTCTCCTGGCGTTCGTAGGTCTCGATCTGCTCGACCGCGATCTGGCGGCTGCGCAGCTGGTTGAGAATGATCTCGATCTGCTTATCCTCGCCGTTGGTGGTCGGGGTACCGATGAGCACTTCCTCCAGTTCCAGGTTGTAATGCGCAAATTTATCCTTCATCTCTTTGCTCGAGATGTTCTGAATCTCGTTGCGCTCCTGAATGAGCTGGATGAGGGTGCGCGTCTGGCCGATGTTCTTGAAGTAAGCCGAGACCATCGGGTCGAGGGTCTGCTCGACCAGTTTCTTGACGTCGCCGAAGCGCTGGATGACCAGCGGGGCTTTCTGATAGTCGATGTGGATGACCACAGAAAGCGGCAGTGAAGGTTCAAAAGCATCCTTGGTGATCAAGGAGACTTCGGTCAGGTTCTCATCGAAATGATGGGCGCCGACCTCGCTCTTGATCCATTTGAGGATGATGTTGGTGGTTGGCACCGAGATCACTTTGCCGGCATAGGTATTGAAGGCATATTTGCCGGGCAGCAGAGGCTCGCTCCACACACCGCGGTTGCCCTTCTCCACCAGCTCGCCATGACGGTAATCACTGCCGGAAAGGTCTTCACCGATTGCGCCGTTGTAAGAAACCACCACGCCCACGAAACCGACGTCAATGATCGTCTTGGGGATCATTTCGACCGTGGCAAACAGGCGGTTCAGGTAATAAGTGCCTTCGACCAGCACCTGCAACTGACGTCCGCGGCGGCCGCCGGCTGTGATGAAGCGATCGGGCATCTGAAAGTTATTGTGATAGGTCGCATCGTTGGCAGGATCGTCGCCCACGACCGGGGCAATGATCTCCCCATTGGGCAGAGAGGGACCGTCGTGCACCGTCACCACGCCCAGCAGATCATCCGAATCTTTGATGACCACCGGCGAGAACCCGCTGCGTTTGGAAATAACTTCGGCCATGCTCTGGATGACCATCTGATCATCGCGGCTGAGGGGCAGGTAATAGACCTGTTCCTGGGTGATGACCACGAACTGGGCCAGATTGATGGCGTAAGTTCCCTCGCGCAGGATCTGCCGCTGCGGACCGCGCTGCCCGCCATTCTTGAGGAAGGCGGCAACGTCTTGAAAATCGTTGGCTGCGGTATTGCTGGCGAGTACCTGCATGGCACTCAGCGGTTGGCCGTCGCGGGCGAAGAGATAGCCGATTTTGCCCTGGGCAATGGTCACCAGCGGCGCAATGTGTACCACGTACTGAATCGGGATCAAGTAGTGCAATCCACCACGCAGTACCTCGGGCTGGTAACCCGCCTCGCCGTTGAGGGCAATGAATCCGCCCTTGACCGAGCGGGCGCCAAAGCGCTTTTCGACGATACCGATCCGGTTGTTCGGGATGTAGCGAATTCCCGACAGCAGGACGATGGCCACGATCACGGCCAGGACAATATAAAGTGTTGATAAAGGCATTCTTTCTCCTTGTTTGCCGAAGCAAACGGGTGCTTCTCAAGGCAGCGGCTGCCGCGGGTGCGCTTTCTCGACGCCAGCAGTCCATGCATCTATGAGATAATAACACCATCTTAATTACGCTGAAATGGGCGGGAAGGTTGCGATGAAAGAACAGATCCAGTCCCTTATACGTCAGGTGGCCGAGCACCAGGAGTTTTCGGGGGCGGTGCTAGTGCAGCACTCCGATAATGCTGGGACAGGTGGCAGCAGCGAGGTTTTCTGCGGCGCTTACGGCGAGGCCAACCGCACCTGGAAGGTGAAAAATCGCCCGACGACCCGTTTTCGCATCGCTTCGGTTGGCAAGATGTTCACCGCTGTGGCCATTCTGCAATTGATCGAGGCCGGGAAGCTGTCGCTGGAAACGCGCGTGCTGGACGCCCTGGAATTGACGGGCACCCGGCTCCCGGCGGAGTTGACGGTTTTTCATCTGCTGTCCATGACTTCCGGCATCGCTGACTGGATCGATGAAGATGCGGACGACTACGACGAAGAGTGGGCACAATTCTGCCGGCAGCATCCACTCTATCTGTTCCACTCTGACGCTGATTATTTGCCCATTTTTACCCCTCTGGCGCCTTATTTCCCGTTGGGTGAGCGATTTCGGTATAACGGCGCCGGTTTTATGCTGCTGGGACTGCTGATCGAAAAAATTAGCGGCCAAAGCTATTTCGAGTACGTGCGCCGTCAGGTCTTTGCTCGCGCCGGCATGAGCGAGACAGACTTCAGCGAGCTGGATGAAGTACTCCCCAATGTGGCAGAGGGGTATGTGCCGGTGCTGGATGCAAACGAGAAAGTGACCGGCTGGAAGAAAAATTATTACCGCGCTACCATCGGGCCAGCCGCCGACGGCGGAGCCACCTCTACCCTGGCTGATCTGCTGCGTTTCAGTCAGGCATTGCGGCAGGGCGAACTCATCGGCCCCAAACTTGTCCATGCCATGACCTCGGCACAGGCGGTGCAGGATGAAAAAGATGAACAGGGCTGCCAGTGGGGCTATGGTTTTGGCTGTTTTGTCATGCTTGACGAAAAAAAGCAGGTCCTGCGCTGGGGACATACCGGTGAAGAAGACGGGGTGAGCTGCCGCCTGTGGCACTATCCGCAGCAGGAGATCACCGTGGTGATTTTGGGGAATCAAAGTCTGTGCGCCGGCAAGATCTCAAGCGAGATTCACAGATTGGTGATGGCCCTATAAATGAAGAGGCGCTTCCCCAATTGCGAAGCGCCTCTATTCTATCTATACAACCGGCAATCTTTATTTCAGGTATTTCTCGAACCAGCCGATGATGTGATTCAGGCGGGCAATGCGCCGGTCGGTGCGGCCGGTACGTGACAGGCCGTGGAATTCATCCGGGAAGCGCACCATCTCGGTATCGATCCCCAGACTCTTCAAAGCCACGAACACCTGTTCACTCTGCTCGATCGGGCAGCGCAGGTCGAATTCGTTGTGCAGCACTTTGGTTGGGGTTTTGGCATTGCCGATGTAAGCGATGGGCGACATCTTCCAGTACTTCTCGAAATCGAAGAAGGGCTGGCGCGCGCGCAATTCATGCTGGAAAACCCAGTTGACGTCGCTGGAGCCCCACATGCTGATGAAGTTGCTGACGCAGCGCTGGGAAACGGCCGCGGCAAAACGCTTGGTGTGGCCGATGATCCATACGGTCATGTAACCGCCGTAGCTGCCGCCGGTTACCCCCATCTTGCTTTTGTCGATGTAAGGCTTCTTTTCCATGTAGTCGGTCCAGGCCATCAGGTCGGCATAATCCGCGTCACCCCAGGCGCCCCAAATGGCTTTAGTGTGCTCCGCCCCGTAGCCGCGTCCGCCGCGCGGGTTACAGAAGTAGACCACGTAACCCTTGGAGGCGAAGTAGTAGAACTCGTGCATGAAGAAGTTGCCGTACTGTACCTGCGGCCCACCGTGGATTTCGAGGATGGAGGGGTACTTCTTGTTCGGGTCGAAATGCGGTGGTTTGAGGATCCAGCCCTGCAGATCATTGCCAGCGGGGCCTTTGAACCAAACCTCTTCCATCGTGCCCAGGTCGAGCTTGTTGAGCAGGTCCTGGTTGTGGCTGTAGACAAAGGAAGTGGCCAGCGTGTCTGCGTCCTGCAGCCAGATCTGCGCCGGATCATCCATTTTGCCATAGAAATAGGCCATCTTCTTGAGGCCGCGGTCAAAGCTGAACGTGCCGACCACGCCGCCTTCACCCACGATGGTCTCGACGTGTTCGCCGGAAAGGTCGATGCGGTCCAGAATCGAGCTGCCGTGGATGCTGACCGGGAAGTAGAGCTTCTGGCTGTCTTTGCTCCACACCGGGGCCATCAACTCAGGTTCGCCCAGGTCGTTGATCGTCCATGGAGAAACGTGCAGGTCGTAGCGGTTGGTCAGATCGACCGGTTTTTTGCTGCCGTCGGCCGGTACTACCCACAGCGAGGTATTCTTCCAGCCATCGTCGTCGGAGTAACCGCCGTAATAGGCGATCCATTGCCCATCTGGCGAGAAGACGGGGTAGTTCTTGCCGCCGATCCCGGTCGGGATCAGGCGCGCCTCGCCGCCTTTAGCTGGCATGACGAAGAGGTCCACATGATCGGGTTTGAGATCGGGATCTTCGGCCCGGTCAGAAAGATAGACGATCCATTTGCCGTCGGGCGACCAGGAGGCATTGGCTTCATCGAAGACCTCTGAGTCAGTCAATTGCTTGGCTTTGCCGGTTTTGGCGTCCACCACCCACAGGTGCGTGCGTTCCTGCGGCAGGTAACCCACCCCATCGAGTTTGTAGAAAACGCGTTTGTAGTGGCGGGCGACCACTCCCAGCTTGCCCTTTTGCTCGTCCTCTTCGCGGGCCAGTTCATCAGCGTCGGTCTTGGTCACCTCGACCAGCAATTGCTTGCCATCGGGCGACCACGAAAAATCGCTGATGCTGCCTTTGATGTCGGTCAACTGGCGCGCTTCACCGCCGTCCGCGGGGATGAGGTAGATCTGCAGCGGTTTGTCTTGGCTGGCACGGTTCGACAGGAAAGCGATCTGGCGGCCATCAGGCGACCAGGTCGGTGCCACGTCACTCTGATTGCCATAGGTGTATTGCACTGCTTTCTGATTGGGCTGGGCGGGTAGCATCCACAGGTTGGAATACTTCTTTTCCGTCTTGCGCTCGACCCGCTGGCTCGCGAAGATAATCTTCTGCCCATCGGGGGAGAGGCGCAGGTGACTGACGGAGCGAAAATCATATAAATCTTCGGCTAACACGGCACGTTTCGTCATTGTAGTTCTCTGTAACCTCTTTTTGTGAAATTGGGTTGGATATCAGTTAAAAGAACGAAAATTCTTCCTTGATTGTACTCCCAAGCCCTGATTGAGGTCAAAAATCACTGTGAAAGGCCAACTTCTTATATAATGCAAAAAGGAAACTATGAAGAAAACTCTTTATTCTCTATTTTTGCTCTGCTTTTGCGGGGCCTGGCTGTGCGCGTGTGGGGCTGTGCCCACGCCCACGGCGCCTACCCTTTCCACGACTTCTGCTGCAACGACCCCTCCGGCGGAGAGTTCCGCGGCGGAAGTGGTCATGGGCTACTACACTGGCAGCGCCGCCTCTTTTGCGGCCTTGCAGCAGTTCAGCCAGGTAGTTAACCTGGTATCGGTGGATGTGTACACTGTGGATGCCCAGGGGCAGATCAGCGGCCGCGATGCCTATGGTGCCGCGGCGTATGCTCAGGCCCATCAGATTGCTGCCTATGCCTGCATCAGCAACTACAACGACAGCCTCTATGATTTCGATCCGCAGCGGGCGGAGATTGCCCTGACCAGCGCCAAGGAAACTTTGATCGCTGATCTGGTGGCTCTGGCCCAGGAGCAGGGGTATCAGGGAGTCAACATTGACTTTGAGAACATTGCGGCTTCAGGTGACGTGGCCACCGACCGTGCCCGCTTCAGCAGCTTTATCCACGAACTGGCCGCGGATCTGCACGCCGCCGGGCTGCGCCTGATCATCAGTGTGCCGGCCAAGACCGCGGATGACCTTGCGGATTCCTGGTCGGGCCCCTTCGATCTGGCAGCCCTGGGCGCGGACGCCGATTTTCTGCAGCTCATGACCTATGACGAGCACGGCGGCTGGAGCGCGGCTGGCCCGGTATCCGGGGCGGATTGGGTCGAGAACGTGCTGCACTACACTACCCAGATCGTTGTCCCCGCGAAGCTGCTGGTGGGGCTGCCGGCGTATGGCTACGACTGGAGCACGCAGGGTACCCGCGACGTAAGCTGGGTCGATGTACCGGGATTGTTGGCCCTGCCCGGCGCCGTTCAGCACTGGGACGAGGCCAGCCAATCGCCGTGGCTCGAATATGAACTGGATGGCGTGGCGCATATGCTGTGGTACGAAGACGCAGCCAGTATACTGACCAAGGCCGCGCTGGCCCGCCAGTACGCGCTCGGCGGCATTTCGGTCTGGGCACTGGGCAAAGAAGATGAATATTTCTGGCAGGCTGCCCTGCCCCCCTTCATTGGAGATTAAGATGGACCCTTATCGCAAAAACAATCAAGCTCTCTGGAATGAATGGACGCGCATCAACGCGGCTTCCACCATGTACCGGCTGGACGAATTCATCGCCGGGGAAAACAAGCTCAATCCGCTCGAGATCAGCGAGGTGGGCCCGGTAGCCGGGCGCAGCCTGCTGCACCTGCAGTGCCACTTTGGCATGGATACCCTCTCGTGGGCGCGCCTGGGGGCCAACGTTACCGGGGTGGATTTCTCGGATGAGGCCATCCGTTTGGCGCAGAAGCTCAGCCAGCAGACCGGGCTGCCGGGGCGCTTCATCTGCTGCGATCTCTATGATCTGCCTCAGCACCTCACCGAAGCCTTCGATATTGTGTATACCTCTTACGGTGTGCTGTCGTGGCTGCCGGATCTGCCGAACTGGGCCAAACTGGCGGCGCGCTATCTCAAGCCCGGCGGTATCTTTTACATCGCCGAGTTCCATCCCCTGTCGATGATGCTGGATGAAACAGCGGAGCAGCCGGTGCTGCGCTACCCTTACTTCAAAGAAGGCCCGGTGGAATTCGCGGTGCAGGGCTCTTATGCCGACCCCACCGCGGAGTGTGCGGTCAAGACGGAGTACGACTGGTTCTACACGCTGGAGGGCGTGATCACGTCTCTCCTCGCGGCCGGGCTGAAGCTGGAATTCGTCCACGAGTTTCCTTACACCGTGTATCCGCAGTTGCCTTACCTCGTGCGCGGAGAAGACGGCTACTGGCACATGCCGCCCCATCAACCGGCACTACCGCTGCTCTTCTCGATCCGGGCACAGAAATAGCAAGGGTGCGGTGCCACCGCACCCCCTACCCATGGCTGGCTCATTCCCATGCGGTTCTTTGCGCAGATCCTGATCGCTGCCGGCCCAATCCGGATCGTAGATGCCTTCTTTCACGAGCCGTTGAAAGCTCGACCACGGCCAATCGGCCGCGCGGCTGACGTATCCATGTTTGATGGGATTGAAATGAATGTAATCCAGATGAAATTCGTAATCAGCTTCATCTGCGGTGGTATGTTCCCAAAATCGGCGCTGCCAGATGGTTCCTTCCTGCCGTTTGATGCGGGATACGTTGCGCTTCTCATTGGAACCCACTTCAGTTAAATAATTATGCGTGAATAACCGTTTGATCTCGCTCCAGCGCGTCGAATAATTGGCGTCGCCTGAAGGGAGCTTCCACAGGCAATGCAGGTGATCGGTAGCAGGCAAATGGCCAGAGTTTCGAACGGAAAGCGATTTTCTGCATCCAGCCAGGCTGCTCGCAGGATTTCTCTGGAATTTTCACGGGTGAGAATCGGCCAACGGTGGTAGGTGACGACCGTAAAAAAGTAAATTTCCCCTTCAACGCGATTCCGGATGTAGTGAGGCATAATTCTATTGTATGACGAAAGGAGTGCAGCGGCACTACGATCGTTCCTTATTACGAATTCTTTTATTTATTTTTCCACTCGAGTAGATGCTGTCTTGAAAGTCAAGAGAGAGCTTGCTTTAGATTGAGATAATTAGGGTCAAAAGGACGCCCTGATTTCAAAATGCCAAAAACAAGATGTAAGAGTTTTCGCATGGCAGCCCCAATCACCTCCATTGGTCTGA
>JAAZOQ010000340.1 GCA_012797695.1 Anaerolineaceae bacterium
AAAGCTTTCCTGGCCACCGAACAGCGCATTCCAGGCCTGGGCAATGGTGTGCTGCAGGATATCCTCTTCGTCGCCCGTCTCAATCCGCGCCGCAAGCTGGCCGAGGTGACGGAGCCGCAGCGGCAGGCGCTCTTCCGCAGCCTCAAAGAAACGCTGCAGACCATGACCCGAGGCGGCGGCCGCGATACCGAAAAGGACCTGTTTGGCAACCCCGGCGGTTACGTTACTCGTATGAGCAACAAGACTCTCGAGCAGCCCTGCCCGGTTTGCGGCGGTGCGCTTACCCGTCAGGCCTATCTGGGCGGCAACGTGTATTTTTGCCCCCATTGCCAGCCAATAGAATAGATGTCTTGACGGAGCAACTTACTGTGCACAGCGGAAAGACAGCTCTACCGCTTTATTGGCCTTTTCTCTCGATCCTGATGAAATCAATCGCAAATTCTCCGCTATTATCCAGAGGGTCCAGACGGATTTGAGTGACGGTATCGTTCCAGGCTGGCACTGCCGACAGATCGATCGTGTATTCATGATATTCACCATCTCCCGTTACCGCGAAATGGACCGATTGCTGTTCCGACCAGTCGGGGGAGGCTTGAGTGGTAAAGAAGATTTGCCCTTCGCCGTCAGCCGGAGCTTTCATTCTTATGACCATCTGTGAAAAATCGGCCCCAGGAATCGCGAGATTCCCCACGCCTAAATAAGGGTCGTCACCGCTGGCAGCAAATTGGATTGCGTTGTCTTTCACGGTGAGGGGAGTGATCTGATTCCAGGCAGACCAACCGTCGTTGTTTGGCGCAGAATTGAATTCCCAGGCATATCGGCTGGGGATGACTTTAATGAGGCTGACGGTCAGGGTGGTTGGTTCTGAGACAGAGAATCTCAGTGCGGTGATGACCTCTTCTTCCCACAGGGGGACTTGTGCCAGCGAGAAATCGTAGGGGGCATCTGACCCGGCAGTGAGGGGAAGGCAGGATTTCTTTTCATCGTCCCAATCCGGGCTTTGCTGGGTTGTGAATTGCAGGCAAAGATCACCAGAAGAAGCGCTGCTTGTGGCTCGCATCTCGACAGAGTCGGCACTGCTGCCGTAAAAATAGAATCCGCCTGGAGAGGTAAGCGGCGCACTCGCAGAGAGCTGTGCTGTCAGCCCATCCTGATTCACCGGCAGGGTTTGTGTACCTTCTTGCCATCCTAACGCTGAACTTTGGGTGAAATCCCAATTCGTTTGCAGAAAGGGATCGAAGCTCATGCGCCGGGGAAGAATACGCAAATAATCAACGGCAAATTCGCCCACTGCGTCGGTTGGATCGAACCGCAAAGCGGTGATCTGCCCTTTCCACGTTGGCAGGTCAGCCAGGTTGATCTCATAGTCATGGTATTCCCCATCGGCGATGATTGGAAAAGACCGTGAGTTTTCTTCGATGTAATTTGGCTCTGCTTCAGTGGCAAAGAATATTTCCCCAAAGTTCCCATGCTCTACTTTCATGCGCAATTGCAGGGTGGAGTACGTAGCGGCTGCAATTCCCAGGAAAGGCGAAGTCAAATACGGGTCCTCAGAGGTGCTGCTGGCTGTCAGGGCAGAGTCTTGAATCTGGAGCGGCGACACGTCGTGCAGTGCTGCCCAACCGTCTGTGGTCTGGGGGTTGTCGAACTCCCAGCCGTAATATTGATGGATCACTTTGATCCAGTCGATGGCCAGTGTGCTGGCGGAGGTTGTCTTCAAGCGCAGCCGGGTGATGAGGTTTCCCTGCCAGGCCGGGTTCTGCGAAAAGTCGAATTGGACCGGCTGGGATGGCTCTGCGTTCATGGGGGAACATGCCATTTTGGCATCGTCCCAGACCCAATCAGTTTGGGTCAAAAATTGCAGACAAATTGGTAGGTTCGCTGATGCTTCCTTTACCTGAACCTGGATCGTGGTTGCCTGTGAACCATACAGATCGAGAGACGCCGCTGAGGTAAGCGGTTCGTCTTCAGAGATTTCGGCGGTCAAAACTCCATCACTCACTTTAAGCGAGTCGTTTCCAGTGCTCCAACCCTCGGATGAATTCAGGTCAAAGGTCCAGAAAGTGTGTGGCAGCAGTTCGTAGATGATGGCACGATTCTTCTCGATATCCCCGGGGACCAGGTAGAAATGCAGATCGATGACGGCATCGGGCTGCGTTTCGAAATAGGCCATCGGGGCAATGTACCCAATCGGGGCGGGTGAAGCCCCGCGCAGGAAGATATCTTCCCATTGCGGGGTCAGGTACTTCTGGTTGGGGACTACCAGGCTCAAGCCGACCCCCTCCTGGTTGCCAAAGGCCAGCCAGTTTTCAGACGGGATCAGTGGAGGGTTGGTGGCGGTACCCAGGTCGTAGGTATACGAATCGTAAGTCTGGATCGGCGCTGCGCTGAAAGGCTCGCTCCCCGTATATCCATACTGGATCGGGAGGGCTTTCCCAAAATAAGCGGCCGGGAATTCAGCACTGGAGAGCTGGTGGGTGTCGTCCCCGGTGTGATTCAATCGGATCAGGAGCTCGAAATAGCCCGTCCGCTCCCAGGCCCAGGTTTCGAAGATTACGTCAGAATATTGACTTCCATGCCCCCAGTTTACCGCCTGGGTCTTGATATACACGCTGTCATTTGTCCGACGGTATTCGAGAACTTTTGCCGGGAAGGAATCCACGGAGCCGGTTTGCAGAGGGTTCCATCCCCAGGTCGTGAAGCAATCGTTCGGCTGGCAAATGTATTGGTCCCCGCCATCATACGGCGAGAAATTGACGTAGCGACCAAAATCGGCATCGTCGATCATTTCGATGCCATTATAGAGCAGGCTGCCAATGCCTCCCCCGGCATCCATATTAAAGCCAAGGGCCATCGTTTTGGGATCCCCCAGATAAACGTAACCTGAGGGGATTTCCTGAATTTCTCCCATCGGAGCGATCGTTGCCGTGGCAGTAGGCAGGGGAAGAGGCGTGTGGGTGATTTCAGCGGCGGTGGGTAAAGGGATCGGGGTGATTTCTTCTGTGGGGAGGCTGGTTGGGGAAGTGCAGGCTGCCAACAGAAACAAACAGAGCACTGACCCACTGAACCGGACGATTTTTTTCATGATTCCCTCACTGTGCGATAGGCTTCTCTAATTCTATAACAGGAAATAAAGGGCCAGGCGGGTTTGAAGCCAGGAAAAAATAAAAAATTCAGGGTGATCGTCTCACCCTGAATGATTTCAGATTGCTTACTCGAGAAAAATTATCCGCCGATGGATACGCCGATCAGACGGCCAATGCCAAAGGTAATCGCGGCAGCCAGCAGGCCGAACAGCACCATGCGCATCCCCGAGAACCAGATCGAACGTCCGGTGAACAGGGTAATGACTGCCCCCAGCAGGAACAGGCCAACGGCTGAGACGGCAATGCTGACGAAGACCGCCGTCATGCCGGTGAGGAAGAAGAAGGGGAAGAGCGGGATGATAGCACCCACGGTGAACAGCAAGAAAGAAGTAATGGCTGCTTCCCATGCCGAACCGCCCAGTTCTTCAGGGTCGATGCCCAGTTCTTCGCGTGCCAGCGTTTCGAGGGCCGCGTCTTTGTTGGCCAGCAGTTGGTTGGCCATGCGCTGTGCTTCTTCTTCACTGATGCCGCGGGTCTGATAGATCAGCGCCAGCTCCTGGATTTCTTCTTCAGGCGATTGCTCGATCTCTTCCTTCTCCGTGGTGATCTGATAGTGGTACAGCTCCCGTGAGGACTGCACCGAGAGCCACTCGCCCAGTGCCATTGAAATGGCCCCGGCCAGCAAGCCAGCGACGCCAGCCACGAGCACTTCCTTGCCGCCCATGGTCGCGCCGGCTACACCCATGACCAGACTCAGATTCGAGACCATACCGTCATTGGCACCCAGCACCGCTGCCCGCAGCGAATTGCCGCCGGTGGAGCGGTGGCGTCCTTCGAGCTGGGCCACTGCCGCACCCGAAAGCCCGCCTTTGCTCGTCTTCATGATCTGATTGATCAAGCGCGAGTGCGATTGTTCCTCGCCCTTCATCACCGTTGCCCCGTCCATGTTGGAATAATCCACCACGCCGGTGCGTTCCATGTTCTGAACCGCGGGCAGCACCATGCTGGGGCCGAAGCGGCGTGCCAGATGCGCCAGCGTGCGTGTGCGCCAGTCAGGCTTGAATTCGGGCAGGATCATCCCTTTCTCGGCCGCCTTTGCCTTCCACTTTTCTGCATGATGGATCTCCGTTTTGGCAATGCGGGCATAAACCTCGGCCAGACGTGGATCTTTTTCGACTTCGGAAAGAGCTTGATACAGGTAAGTGCTGGCTTTCTCATCGAGATAAGCTGCAATAATTGGGTCTTGTTTTGCCATTTTGTTCTCCTTGTAATTTCTACACTGTAAATTGTACGTCGAAATGATCAAAGCAGAGAAAAATTTTGGAAAGAAATTTCAGAATTGACAGAAATTTCCCCTCGCCGCATAATGGAAGCATCGAGGTGAAAACATGACTGAGGTTTTTGACGTCTTGCTCCTGCTGGCGCGCCCGGCTGCCGGGAAAAGCGAAGTGATCGATTACCTGAAAAAGACCCCGCTCGCCGAGCGCCAGGAACGCTTTCACGTGGGCGAGCTGGCAGAAGTGGATGACTTCCCGATGCTGTGGACCTGGTTCGAGGAGGATGCCCTGCTGGCCCGCATGGGCCAGCCGCGCCTGTACACCGACGCAGAGGGCTATTTTCTGCATCAATATCTGTGGGATTTGCTGATCGAGCGTATTTGCCTGGAGGTGAAGAAGGCGGATCGCGACGTGCGGCCGGGTGACCCGGCGCGTACCACCCTGGTGGAATTTTCGCGCGGCACCGAGCACGGCGGATACCGTTCCGCGTTTGCCCACCTTGACCCGCAGTTGCTGGGGCGCATGGCCGTCCTGTACATCGACGTTACCTGGCAGGAGTCGCTGCGCAAGAACCGCCGCCGCTTCAACCCCAGCCGCCCTGACAGCATCCTGGAGCACGGCCTGCCCGACGCCAAGCTGGAACGCCTCTACAAAGACATCGACTGGCCCGAAGTCAGTGCCGCGGACCCGGCGTACCTGTCCATTCAAGGGCAGCGCGTGCCTTATGTCGTCTTCGACAACGCGGATGACGTCACCACTGCCCGCGGCGCCGCTTTGGGCGAGCGCCTGCAATCCGTGCTGGCGGCGCTGTGGCAGAGAGAAATGAAACGCTGACACCGGTCTATCCACCCCACGCCCCAGATCTGGCGGGGAGTGGACGGTGGGGGTGCGAATGACTCGGTAACTTCCTGGGCGACTGCTTTTGTCGCTCCCCTCGTGGGAGCGTGAATTGAAATTATACAAACACCTTCCATAAATAAACGAGGGATCGAATGAAAACACGGCGTCTTTTTACAATCTTGTTTGTTGTTATGATTCTTTCCGCTTGCGCGCCGCGGACGGCACCATCTGCAGTTCCAGCGCTTTCACCGTCCTCAACCCCGGTACAAATGACATCAACCTCTGTGCCGACTATAACACCTACGGTGAATCCCTTTGCAATCAATATGGAAAAAGTTAATTTATTTCCTGAAAGTATGCAAGCAGTACTGGACGATCCGGAAAAATATCAAATGGCTCCGGACCCTCTTGGAAATCCCCCGGAAAATGGAGAACTCGCTTTTGAATCCTGGTTTGACTCTTTAACCTACGCATTGGGAGATCCGAAGTTACTGCCTGTGAATGTTCTGGCTGATGGTTTCACTAGTGATGCTGGAGGATCTTGTTGCGGAGATTTTTCTGCCAGTGGGGTTTATCCCAAACCGGGCGAGGGAACTTATTCTCACAAAGGATACCCGACCCAAAAGAATCCTTACTTCTTTTATTTCTCACACAATGGGGTTTTACATCCTGTTCTTGGTGTAAAAGTAGGTGCCATTCCCAGTAGTTATTGGGGAGTTGTATTTATTATTCTCGATCAATCCGGTTGGACTCAACACGATGATTATGGATTGGACACTATTGCAGAAATATATAATGGACACCATATTTACCAGGGGCTCTTTTACAGAAATGAGCCTGCCAGCATGCCAATGACTGATCCTGTTACCCTTGCCCTGTTCCATTGTCCATTTAATTGGAAAGGGTTTGAAACCTGGGATACAGACATAACTGACAGGTATGCGATTGGAATTGGCGCATTCAGGATATGGAACGGAGTGGATCAGTGATACCGGGAGCATGAAATCAAATGCGGTGTATTTCGATGAAAATTTTCAACCCAGGAGCGTACTTTGGGCAATTGTCCAGGTTCTATATAACCACCTTCTGCAAAAAGGGGAAATAAATGAAAACACGACGTCTTTTTACAATCCTGTTTCTTGTTATGTTTCTTTCCGCTTGCGCACCGCGAACGGCACCTTCTGCAGTTCCAGCGCTTTCACCGTCTGCAACCCCAGTACAGGGGACATCAACCTCTGTGCCGACAATAACACCTACGGTGAATCCCTTTGCAATCAATATGAAAAAAATTAATACTTTTCCCGAAAGTATGCAAGCAGTACTGGACGATCCAGAAAAATATCAAATGGCTCCCGACCCTCTTGGAAACCCCCCGGAAAATGGAGAACTCGCTTTTGAATCCTGGTTTGACTCCTTAACACACGCATTGGGAGATCAGGAGTTACTGCCTGTAAATATTCTGGCTGATAGTTTCACCCTTGATACAGGAGGATCTATTTGCGGAGCATTTTATGCCAGCGGGGTTTATCCCAAACCGGGCGAGGGAACTTATTTTGATAAAGGATACCCAACCCAAAAGAATCCTTACTTCTTTTATTTCTCACACAATGGTTTTTTTCATCCTGTTCTAGGCGTAAAAGTAGGTATTAATCCCAATAGTTATTATGGAAGTGGTAATTGGGGAACTGTATTTATTATTCTCGATCAATCCGGTTGGCTTCAAGACGATGGATTGAACACCATTGCAGACATATATACGGGTCACAATATTGGGCAGGGATATTTTCTTATGCACGAAGTTAGTGAGAGCCCAATAAATGACCCTGTCACCGTTGCGCTGATGCATCGTCCGTTTAATTGGAAGAGGTTTGAAACCTGGGATACGGACATGAGTACCAGGTACGCAATAGGGGTTGGCGGATTCATCATATGGAACAGAGAGGATAAATGATACGGGGAGTTAGCAATCAAATGCGGTGTATTTTGATGAAAATTTTCAACCCAGGAACACATATTGGGCAATCTTACAAGTTCTATATAACCACCTTCTGTAAAAGAGGAATTGAATGAAAACACAACGTCTTTTTACCATCCTGTTTCTTGTTATGATTCTTTCCGCTTGCGCACCGCGAACGGCACCATCTGCAGTTCCAGCGCTTTCACCGTCTGCAACCCCGGTACAGATGACATCAACCTCTGTGCCTACCATGACACCGTCAGCGATTCCGACACCTTCTCGACCATCGATCCTGGCTCCGAGGGTACCCGCAGTTTCGGCTCCGATCTCGGTAGAGAATATCGGCCAGTTGACCCGTCTGACTTCGCTGGGGGTGGGAGATATTTGGGGCATAAACTTATCTCCTGAAGGAAAATACCTTGAAGTAGATTCTTCGACCGGCGTGCAAATTTATGATGCTTCCAACTTGAAGCCGGTGGCATTCCTGCCAACAGCCATATATCACTATTATCACTATAACACCACCTTTCTTGACGGCGACACGAAGATCAGCGCGAGCAACAGCTACCAGGGATATATCTGGTCTCTTCCGGATGGTAAGGAGATCAGGCACGTGTATTTCCTGCACTCTGATGCACAAAAGAGTCCTTATGTGCCAACATACCAGTCTATTCCAGACGCCGCCTGGCAAAAAGTATTCGTCTATGCCGTGCCATTTCAAAAAACGGGTCTATACCAGGTAGATACTGGAGAAGCGATCTACACTCTCGATTATAATGCTGCACAGGCAGTCATTTCTCCAGACGATCGACTGGTGGCTTTGAACACCGGCGATAAACTGGTGATCGTAAACTACGAAGATGGGGAAGTCCTTCAGGAAATTCCTGAAACCGGGATTAAATCGTTATTCTTTTTCCCGGATAGCAAGATGCTGGCTTCAATTTATGACAACCAGGTTAAATTCTGGAATATGACAGATTTTACTTTGATTGATACAATCAGCGGCGCGGGGTCAGGAATAGAATATGAGTTCTCTCCGGACAAATCAGTCTTTGTCCTTCACACAAATAAAGCGTTCCGTTTTTACCGGACTTCCGATCGGGTGTTGCTTAATGGGATTGGCGGAAATGGCATCAAGTTTACAGCAGATAGTCAGGGCGTTTTCGTCGATAATGGAAGCGGTCAGATCGCCTATTACGTCTTCAACGAGGACCGCTCCAAAATGACGTTGAGTTCCTCACTGGCAGGGAAGGGGTTCGCCTCTCTCCAAAATTTCAGTTCTCGGTTGGCTGTGTGGAATTCTGTCGCTGTGTCTACGGATAACAACGATATTCTGACAATAAGATCAACTGGAGATCCTCATGGGGATTATATAAAATCCTTGCTTGTCTTGGATGTTCCGTCCGGGGCCCTCACCAGTGTTGATGTCGGGGATAGGGGTACAAATGGTTTTTGGGGAATGAGCGCGATTTGGCTGCCAGAAATGAATACCTTTGTTATGTTGATGGAAACTCCCGAGGGCATCCATGAATTGTATCTACTGGACCAGGAAGCAAAATCGCTTACCCCGATCATTACAGCGGCACCGTATCGATGGGACCTTGCCATTAGTTTTTCTCCCGACAGCGACCTGGTGGCTTTCGCGCGCGGGAACCAGTTGGTCTCATGGGATATCAAAAACGGCGGCTACTGGCCTATCGAGTTTACACCAAGCGAGTTGGTTGATAGTTACAATTTTGATACGACGATTCATTTTTCAGAAGATGGAAAGCTGATGACATTGTCGGACGCAATCGATGTGAACCGGGTCTTTTCCACCGCGGATTACTCGATGGTGTCTCAATCAAAAGAAGGTGGAGTCTGGTATGGGACCAAAAACGAAACTTCACCTGATGGGCGTTATTCAGCCTGGACTTCAGGTTCTTATCAAAATTTTTCGGTCACGGTTGTTGAAAATGGCAATGGAAATGCAGCCATAGATTTGGCCAGTGGACAGGAAGTTGATTTTGCTTTTTCGCCCGACAGCCGGATGATCGCGGTCAGTACCAGTACCGAGCAATCCAGCGAGGTAACTTTATACGATCTTTCAACCGGTCAACCGATATTTACTGATGTTGGTTATTATATTCAAGGGACTTATGCACCTAAAGTCGCATTTTCGCCGGATGGAAACTACCTGGCGATAATGACGGAAATGGGATATCCACAGATTTGGGGAATTCCCTAAATCTTCGGAATGGTAAATGGGAGAAACAGACGTTTGTAATAAGACAATTAAAAATTTGCATGTCTAGGGAAAGTTAAATGATAAAGAATAATACGAAGTTCGGTTTAGCTTTACTGGTGATCCTAGTATTGATTCTTTCTGCCTGCGCACCGAGGACGGCTGGGCCTGTGCCTACATCCACAGCAACCTCAACACCAACCTCAACACCAACGATTACACCGACCCCCGATAAACCAATCGGTACGAAGACAAAATCGGAAATGGATGGGATGACCTTGATGTATATTCCTGCAGGGAAATTCTCAATGGGTACTCAAACTGATGGGGACTGGATCGGGCCAGATGAA
>JAAZOQ010000341.1 GCA_012797695.1 Anaerolineaceae bacterium
ACTGGTGATCGCCGGTTTCGGCCTGGCCGGGCCGCAAACCCTGACCAACATTCTCTTTGCCGAGGTCGCGGACGAAGACGAACTGCGCACCGGCGTGCGCCGTGAAGGAGCTTTCTTTGGCGTGAACGCCCTCATCACCAAACCAGCACAATCCATTGCTCTGGCCCTGGCCCCGTTCATTCTCGAAGCCACTCACTTTGTCACTCGCGAATCCAACGGCGGCGTGACCATGCTCAACCAACCCGCCAGTGCCGTCTTTGGCATCAAGCTGTTCATTGGCCTGATCCCCGGGATTGCCATGCTGCTGGGAGCGCTGATCCTGTTTGCCTTCCCCTTGCGCGGCGAAAAACTGGCCGAGATGCAGCGGCAGGTGCTGGAACTGCACGCAAAAAAGAAAGAAGCCCTCGAAAAGTTATCGGCATAACTGAAAAGAGACGCCTCACGGCGTCTCTTTTTTTACTTGAACAGGTTTTGGATCTCTCCCAGGTTTTGCACGATCAAATCAGCCCCAGCGCGGCGCAGCTCCTTTTCGGTGCCAAAACCGCACAACACTCCGATCGTCTGTGCCCCAGCCGCCCGGCCGGCGACCACATCTACTGTGGTATCGCCCACCATAACGCAATTGGCCGGGGCAATGCCCATGCGCTCCGCTGCCCAGAGAATGGGGTGCGGATAAGGCTTGGTATGCTCACAGGTTTGCGAGGTAGCGACCGATTGAAAGAACTGGCCCAACTGAAACTGGTCGATGAAATTCAAGGTCGTACTTTCATCGCGCGCGCTGACTACAGAAAGCGGAAAACGCACCGACAGCGAAGCCAGCAGTGAATCCGCCTGCTGCATCAGCCAAAAAGTCTTGGGGGCCTGGCGACGGCGCAGGATCAGACGTTCATAGAGTCGGGCAAAATTATCATCCAGGCTGCAGGCATCAAGACGATGGTAAATGGCATTCATGGGTGTCTCAGTAGCCATCACCAGCCAGCGGGCCGCCGCACGAGCATCGCGCGCCGGCAGCAAAAAGCGCAGCACGGATAGACGGCGCTCAATGCCGGCAACCCACTTGTCGTCAGTATCGCTTAAGGTACCATCCACGTCAAAGCAAAAAGCCTTGACCCGGGAAACATCGAACGGCATGGACTAATTCCCGGCTTCGAGAGCAGCCGTCAATTGGGCATTCACCTCAGCGGAAGGAGCCATGACCCACAGAACCGCACTGCCTGTATCTACCATCGTGAAGTAACCATCATCCGTGGTATTCCAGGAAATGGAATCCTGCCCCTGTTGCTGCGGATCTCCCCAGCGATCCTGCCCGTAAGTTTGACTGGCCTGCCAGAATTCTTCTTTATCTGCGGAGGTATCCCACACCGACTTCCAAACCATCGCGAACTCATCGTTGCTGTCATTGGTGTAATAGATATAGGCATCACCGCCCCAGCCAGCCGACGCGTCTTTGGCAGTCTGATCTTCCAGCCGGAAGCTGGCATCGCGGCCATCCGCAAGAAGCAGGTAGGTATACCACTCGCCCATCGTATTGCGGTCTACTTCACGCCAGTTCTTCCCCAGCGTCTTCAGCAGATCAGGCAGGGTTACATCAATCGGTTCATCGTTGGGATACTTTTCGGGATGAATAATCTGTTCAGTCGAGACTGGCGGGTTCTGGTAAGCTGCGTCTACCGCCTTCCATTGGCCTTGTTTATAGAGTGAAGAAACAAAATCCAGCCCCTGAGAATAAGGGAAGAGGAAATCCTCTTTCATATAAGCTGGAGCGGAATCGTAAACTGGACTGGTGTAAGTCTGCTGAAACTCATCGATCTGCTGTTTATCCTGATCAGTGCTGTATTTGTAATACCAGTACTGTTCCGATAAAGTTGCATCCCCTTCGATCAACGCTGTGACCGCAGCACAATACTCGGAATGATCCTGGCAATAGTCATCGTTTATCTTCAGACCATTTTCCATATCATAGGTCTGATCCTGTAAAACGTGAGTGAATTCATGAGCATAGGTCATACGCTCGGTGCCGCCGAACCCCTCATCCGAAACGACGTACATATCTTTGGTCTGATTATCATAATAACCGGCGATCTGTTCGGAATAAAGTTTGACGTAAAAATCATGCAGATCGAAATCTTTGGGGAGCAGCCCAAAGGCGCTCAATTCTTCAGCGTCGTCTTTGGCGTTCTCATCGGTATAATCGGCAAAGAATTCGTTGATGACGTGATCTTTCAACTCATCCGTGCTTAACAGAGCCCGAGAGAGAGGCTGCGTCATGGTCAAGCCACGATAAGACTGTACCTGTGACTGGATCTCATCCATCTGCATGTCGATACTGCTTTCGGTCGCCGTCGGAGCCACCGTAGTTGAAGAAGTGCTACCGCGGGCAATCAGCACCGCCACGAGAATCAGCGCGGCACTCAGTAAAACACAGCCCGCCAAAACAATCGCTAAAATCGAGAGAGTTACTTTTTTGGTCATGTGATTTCCTCTTTATCCGTTTTTCATCGATGAGAGGCAA
>JAAZOQ010000342.1 GCA_012797695.1 Anaerolineaceae bacterium
ACTTCGCTGCCCCAGATGCGCCCATCCGTGCCCAGCCCCGTGCCATCGAAGGAGAACCCGATCACAGGATCGGTGCTGGTCCAACCGTTATCAGCCAGGCAAGCGGCCAGATGGGCATGGTGATGCTGTACCTGGATCAGCTGCAGGCCTTTTTCAACGGCATAATTCTGGGCGTAGCGGGTCGAAAGGTAATCCGGATGCAGATCGGCGACTACCACTTCTGGCTGAATGCGAAAGAGACGGGTAAAGTGTTCGATGCCCTGTTCGAAAGATAGGAGGGTTTCGTAATTTTCGAGGTCACCAATGTGGTGACTGAGAAAAGCATAATTCTCACGGGTGACACAGAAGGTATTTTTGAGCTCGGCTCCCACGGCCAGGGTTTGCGGCAATTCCTGCGGCAACGCGATCGATTGGGGAGCATATCCCCGCGAGCGGCGGATTGGATAGGGCTGCCCGGCTACGATGCGGTAGACGGAATCATCCACGCGCATGTGAATGGGGCGGTCGTTCATCAGAAAGCTGTCAGCGATGGGGTTCAGCCGCGAAAGGGCTTCCTCATCCACAAAGGCAACCGGTTCCTCACTGAGGTTACCGCTGGTCATGACCAACGCACTTGGGAAGCCCATTTCTGGTTCAAGCAAGAGCAAGTGCAGCGGCGTGTAGGGCAGCATGAACCCCAGCGTGTTTTGCCCGGGAGCTACCGAGGCAGCCACGTGACTTTCAGGACGCTTCTGGAGCAGCACGATGGGGTGCTGCGGGGAAGTAAGCAGTCTTTCCTCTGCCGGGCTGATCGTGCAAAATTCTTGAATCGCCGGGATGGAGAAAGCCATCAGCGCGAAGGCTTTGTCGCTGCGTTTCTTGCGCTGACGCAGTTCAGCCACCGCGGTTTCGTTTTGCGCATCACAGGCCAGATGGTAGCCACCCAATCCCTTGATCGCCACGATCTTCCCTTCGCGTAGCCGCTGACGCGCCAGTTGAATGGCTTCTTCTTTTTCAGCCAGCCGACGGCCGTTGGCTTCCAGCCAGACCTGTGGTCCGCAATCGGCGCAGGCGGTAGGCTGGGCATGAAAGCGGCGATCCAGAGGGTTTTCATATTCATGCTGGCAGGGTTCACACAGCTTAAACCCGGCCATGGTCGTTTTCGGACGGTCGTAGGGAATATCTTTGATGATCGAGAAGCGCGGCCCGCAATTGGTACAGTTGATGAACGGATAGCGGTAACGTCGGTCATGTGGATCGAACAACTCGCGTTCGCAATCTGCACAGATGCTCATATCCGGCGAGATGGGCACGAATTTGCCTTCTTCTTCGAGGCTGGGCTGAATGACGAAGCCAGTGAAGCCGCTCACCGCAACTGTTTCGGCAGTGCAGGAATCGATGCGGGCCAGGGCTGGGGGGCGATTTTGCAGGTCGTTCAGAAATTGTTCCAGAGCATCTTCCGGGCCTTCCAGGGCGATATCGACCCCGCTGGAGGAATTGCGTACCCAACCGGCCAGTGCGTACTTTTCCGCCAGCCCATAGACAAACGGGCGGAAACCTACTCCCTGGACGATGCCGGTAACTTTAATTTTTTTGCCAGCGATGCTGCGATCCATTATCCTTGCCGGTATTGCTTGACCTGAGTTCTCAGCCAATCGACCCAGGCATCAACGCCTTCTCCGGTGCGGCAGGAAAGCGGGAAAGTGATCAGGCCAGGGTTAAGCATCTCGACGCCCTTGCGGAAGTAATCAAGATCATATTCTACATAAGGGGTCAGATCGGTTTTGTTGATAATCAGTACATTCAATCCGCGGTAGATGTTCGGATACTTATACGGTTTATCGTCGCCTTCGGGCACGCTGGCGACCAGCAGATTGATATGGGTTCCCAGCGCCCAGGCGGCCGGGCAGATCAAATTGCCCACGTTTTCAACAATCAAAACGTCCAGACCTTCGAGCGGCATCTGCTTCAACCCATCACTCAGCATGGCAGCTTCCAGGTGACAATCGCCACCCGTATTGATCTGGACAGCAGGCATGCCGGCTTTGATGACTTTATCCGCGTCGATGGTCACCGGGGCAGTATCGCCCTCGATGACGCCGATTTTCATCTCATTGGTGAGATGTTTGATCGTTTGCAGAATAAAGCTGGTTTTTCCGGCGCCCGGGGAGGCCATGATGTTGATTGAAAAGACATGGTGGTCATCCAGTAGATTACGATTTTCTTGGGCCATACGATCATTGGCGCTCATGATTTTTTCAACGACAGGAACTCGAATTGCACTCATTGGGATACCTCTTCGTCTTTTTCTATCTCGATGCTGTCCAGATAAAATTCTTCCCCATGCAAAATGCTGGAGCGGTAACTGCCGCAATTGGGGCATGGGGTTAACTCACGGCCGATTTCGAACTCGGTCTGACAATCGTGACATTTCAGCAAGGCGGGAATTCGTTTGAAGTTGAGTTTTGCCCCTTCACACAGGGTGCCTTCGCTGATCGTGTCCCAGTAGAATTGAACCGAGTCATCAACGATGCTTGACAACCGCCCAATGACCAGTGAAATACTGGTGACTTTACTGGCATTGGCTTTCTTGGCATTCTCTAGGGCGATAGATAAGATACTCTCAGTTACCGATAATTCATGCATAGTGGTCTAATTATAAGCTAAAGCGGATAGAAATGGGGGAATTTCAGGGTCTGATCTCGCTTATAGTGGCAGCGTCTTCTTTCACAATCAAATTGAGCAGCTGTAACCGGGTGGTTAAAAAAGTTCGGGCAGCTACATTGGAGATCCTTTTATAGACACAAAAACCGATGTCGTGATCTTCTTCACACATCGGGATCAAAATGCGGGTATCCATCTTCAACAAACGGCAAATGGTAGCCGTGATGACTGTGCCCGTACGCTGGCGTACGACCGGGGTCAGCGCGGACCAGCCGCAGACGTCGAGCGGGCCCAGGCGTGAAGTGTCGATATTGCCGTGCCCAGGTACAAAGGATTTGACGATCATTTCCCCATCCAGCAGGATGAACGTGTAATCCAGCGGATCGCCCTCGGTGATGAGCTGGACGTTGGGTTCCAGTTCGATCACGCTGACCGCAGTTGCCAAACGGGCGAGCTGGAAAGGTTTCAGTTCGAGAAAAATTGGGATACTTTTAAGAGTTTCAATTATTTCCTGGTGCTGTTTCATTAAAATTCGTGTCCTTGTCTAGTCATCTTTACCTAACAATAACAAGAATAACCGTGATGCGTAAGTGACGATCAGCACTTTCAAAGAGCCGCTTGTCATAAACGGGAGAACTATTGTGGGCGATTCATCCATTCTTGAATGCGATCGGCGCCGACCGGGATCAATGCCTGGGTATCCGCAGAAAGGCTGCGGGTGAATTTGAATTCGTACCCGCGCACAGAGACCAGAACCGTCTCGGGGGTATGTTGATGCAATACCTGACACAGCGAGAGCAGGGTGCCGGCGGTCATGTGATGGGTGAAGGGAGAGGACTGATACTGGGCCATGACTGGCTCCAGGTGGACTTCTTCAGGAATGTTGCCAGTGTGGGCATCCATCAGGCATACCCGGTCGTAGCGATCCATGTCATCCGCCAGTTCTGGGGTGAGCTGCAGGTGAAAATCGAAGGCAAAATCGCCATATTGAACCGGCATTTCATCCTCGGGCTGGGCAGGTACCGGCGCACCAAGGCGGCGCATCATTTCGCAGAGCAGATGCCAGGCCACTCCATCATCCTGACGGTCGATGTTGCCATAACCTAGAAACAGATACTTCAAGGCGATTCCTTTCAAAAAGCGATGCCATGCTGAGATGGCATCGCTTGGTAGCAGAATTCTGTGGAGGAGCTAGTCCCGGCGCAGCGTTTCGACTAGATCGTCGTGGGCATCCCGAATTTCAAGGATGATCGGCATCTGTCCGACGGCATGGGTCGAGCAGGAAAGGCAGGGGTCGTGGGCGCGGACCGCCGCTTCTACCCGGTTGAGCAAGCCTTCGTGGATCTCCGGGCCGGTAATGTAAGTCTTGGCGACGCTATCCACCGCTTCGCACATGGCCCAGTTGTTATGGCCGGTAGAAACGATCAGGTTGACCTTTTGAATCTTGCCGGTCTCATCCGCCCAGTAGTGGTGGATCAAGGTTCCGCGCGGCGCTTCGATCACGCCCACGCCTTCAGGCTGCGGGTTGTGGCAGGTATTCAGAATGTCCGTGCTGAAAATATCCGGGTCGTCCAGCAGGTCTTTGACGTGCTCCGCCGCATACAGGCATTCGATCAGGCGGGCATAGTGATAATACAGGGTATTCTCGACTGGTTTGCCCGGGTTGAGTGCTTTGAAATGCTTGAGCTCTTCATTGGCCAGTGGGGTGGTGATGCTTTCTGAGTTGTTCAAACGGCCAAGTGGACCAACGCGGTAGACACCCTGGGGATAGCCGAGTTTTTTGTAGTACGGGAACTTCAGATATGACCAGTTTTCGACGTGTTCCGCGATGTAATCGAGGTAATGGCTGGGCTCGAATTTTTCGAGCTGTTTGCCATCCGCACCGATCAAACGGATCTGGCCGCTATACAATTCCAGCGCGTTGTCGGGGTTGACCAGACCAAAATAGCCGGTGGGGAAGACGCCAAACTTGTTGATGTCTTCCATGTGAGCTGCAGCCCAATCTTTGATGATCTGCAGGCCAGTCTGGATGGTGGCGATGGTCTCGTCGTAACCGGCTAGAATAGCGTCGCGTTCAGCGGGTTTGAGCGCTTTGTTGACACCACCAGGAACGGCGAAAACAGGATGGATACGGCGTCCACCCAGAGTGGCAATGATTTCCTGGCCCCATTTGCGCAGGTTGACGGCTTTCACGGTCAGGTCAGGGTTGGCCTGCAGCAATCCAACGACGTTGCGAGTGGCCGGGTCACTGTCGAAGCCAAGCAGCAGATCAGGGCCGGCCAGCTCAAAGAAGTGCATCCCATGCGACTGGACGATCTGGCCCATGTGCATGAGTTCGCGCAGCAGCGAAGCCGGGCGGGGTGGCTGGGCTCCCATCACGGCATCCCCGGCTTTTGCCGAAGCCAGATGGTGGCTGACCGGGCAAATGCCACAGATGCGTGGGGTAATGTACGGCATTTCGAAGACCATTCGGCCTTCGCAGAATTTTTCGAAACCACGGAATTCATTGATATGCAGGTAAGCGTGCTCAACTTTACCGGCATCATTCAAGCGAATGGTGATCTTGGCGTGTCCTTCGATGCGGGTCACGGGTTCAATGGTGATTTTTTGGGCTACCATCTCATTCCTCCTGGGTTTAGTGCCAATCCAGCTTGTCGCCCTTCATTTCAGGAATGCGACCCTGGGCTAATTCGCTCAAGACATAATAGATTGTGTCAGCATCCGGTGGGCAACCGGGGACGAATACATCCACGGGAACGACTTCGCTGAGTGCGCGAACCTTTGTCGGCTTGCACAGTTCCGGGTCGTCAGGGATTTTTCCGCTTTCATCGGTGCTTTCCGTCTCGACGTAGGCACGCTTGAGAGATTCTTCGATGGTGAAGAAATTACGCATGGCAGGTACGCCGCCGAAAACAGCACAATCGCCCAGCGCGACCAGAATTTTGCAGCGACTGCGCATTCGTTCAGCAACTTCTTCATTGGCGGTATTGTTGACGCCGCCTTCGAGGATGCCCACATCCACACCTTCTTCATCTGGTACCTTTAAATCGGTGATGGGGGTGGAACGCAGGTTCGCCAGTTCGACGATCTTGGCAATCCGCTCGTCCATATCCAGCAGGGACATGTGACAACCAGCGCAACCGGCCATCCAATCTGATGAGACTTTAGGTTTACCCATATTTTCTCCTTTATCCTTGTCTCAAGGTTTATTTCACGATCTCAGTAACGGCTACCCGCTCGTGGAGCAGAGGCGCCCAATCTTTCGGTAAAGCAACGCCGGTTGCTTCTGCCAATGCGGCCAGAATGTCAGCACTGGGGCGAACTTCCGCGGTCGGGGTCAAGCAGCGTTTTGCGGTTTGCAGCCGGCCATCCAGACTAAGGTAATGGCCTTCCTGTTCCAGCCAGTTGGCAGCTGGCAATACTACGTCGGCTACCGCAGTCAGGGCAGAAGCCTGGCTGGCAATCACCACTTTGAAGGGAACTTTTTCGAATTCCTTGAGCAGCTTCTGGCTGACCTCATCGTCCCCCAGTGCGACCAACAAGGCCTGTGCAGAACCGATTTTGACCGGCTGATCCAGTTTCATCTGTGAAGCGGCCAGACTGTTGGCGGAGCCTTTCAGGCTGATCAGCGATGCGCCGATCAACTGGGCGAAAGCGGCCAATGCTTTGGCAGACGCGCTGGCGCCATAGACGATGACCGGTTTCTGTGCAGAAGCAATCACGAAAGCGGCATCCAGATACTCTTCAGATTTCATACCGGTCTTGCTGGCGAAACCATCCAAATCACTGGCTTTGATTTCTGTTTTGCCCTTGGCCAGGCCCAGTTTGACCACAGCCGCGGATAGCGCGTTCAAGACGTCGCCATAAGCGGTGGCCTTGCAGCTCAACACTTTGTTGGCCAGAGCAGAGAGAGCATTTTCGTCTTCATCCACTACCAGCAGACGCGGGCCGTTGCCCAGAACGCGTTTGATGAAGAAGCCTGCCACCTGATGATCTTTCGTTACATCGGTGCCCATGAGCATGAAGCCATCGGCACTGAGCATGTCTGCCAGTTTGCCTTCGAAGGGCTTGCCTTCCGTTTCCGCAAATTTGGCTGCTTCAGCGGTGGTATTGCCTTCTTCGAGGCTGGTGGCCAGTTCGCTGCCGAGACCAGCAGTCAGGGCCTTGAAATTCGCCAGAGCTTCGATAGGCAGTCGGGTAGAGATCAAAGCGGCTGATTTCTTGGTTTTCAGTTCAGCAGACGCTATTTTTAAGGCTTCCTCCCAGGTGCTGGCTTTGAGGCTGCCATTCTTGCGTACCATTGGGGTAACGATGCGTTCGCATTTCTCATCCAGAGGTTTGAAGCGGCCAATTTCGCAAATGACGCCTTCATTGACTGGTGCATCCCAGTTGCCATCGATGCGCAACAGGTTGTTATCACGGGTCAGGACGTCGATGCCGCAGCCAACCGAGCAGCCCACGCAGATCGTGGAGGTCTTTTCAGCCTGTTCATCGTGACCGCGGTAGGCACTCCAGCGGTCGATCAAGGCGCCCGTCGGGCAGACCTGGACACAGGTACCGCAGGAGATGCAGGTACTCTCGCCCAGAGAAACGCCGGTATCCGCCACCAGAATGCTGCGGGCACCGCGTTCCTCGAAGCCGAGGGTGTAATTGCCGACCAGTTCACCGCAGGCACGAACGCAGCGGCGGCACAGGATGCAGCGGTTGTTTTCCAGAATGATGTAAGGGTGAGATGAATCCATGGGGTAGGGCTGCCAGTTTGGCTGCAGCGGCCAGTGGGTCATCCCTTCATGATAGGCAGAATTCTGCAGTTCGCAATCGCCACCACTCACCTGGCAATAAGGGCAGAAGTGATTCCGTTCGCTGAAAATGAGGGTCAGAACGAATTTGCGGGCGTCTTTCACCTTCTGAGTATCGGTTTTCACGATCATATTGTTACTGACCGGTAATGTGCAAGAAGGCTGCAGCGTCCGAGCGCCTTCCACTTCAACCAGGCACAAACGGCAGCCGCCGTAGGGGGTGAGGTGAGGATGGTCGCAAAGGGTCGGAATGTCGATCCCTGCAGATTGTGCTGCACGCAGCACAGTGGTACCTTCGGGAACTTCTAGTTGTTTGCCATCGATCGTAACGGTGACCATTATCGAATCTCTCCTATCAAAAAATTCTTGAGATAATCTCTAGATTCTCTTTCCACTCATTGGGCAAATGCCCGTTGGGCAGACTTTCAAACGTATGTGGGCTTCGACCTCGGCTCTGAAGTAATTCATGATGTCGCGGATTGGCGCTCCAGCCGTCTGGCCGAGTCCACAATTAGAAAGCTGGTATAAGTTATCACTCAGATTCATCAGATCAGTAAGATCCTGCAGTTCTCCTGTTCCTTCTGAAATGTTGGTCAAGATCTCGTAAGCGCGCTGGGTGCCGATGCGGCAGGGAGTGCATTTGCCGCAGCTTTCGCGGCGAAAGAAATTCAGCAGCACTCTGGCCAGATCGACCACGCAGGTATCTTCATTGCAGATTAGCAGCGCACCTGACCCCAGTGAAACTCCTGCTTTGGAGAAGGAGTCGAAATCCATCGGAGTATCCTGCAGGCTGGCAGGGATGATCGATCCAGAGGAACCGCCGGTTTGCGCTAACTTGAAGGATTTTCCGTCCTTGATCCCCTTGCCGTAGATGGCGATCACCTCACGCAAGGTGATGCCCATTGGAACTTCGATCAGACCGGTAACGTTGGTGTTCCCGAGGATGGTGTACACCTTTGTGCCCGGGCTGGAGGCGGTACCAAAGCTGCGGAACCATTCGGCGCTGTGACGCAGGATTTGCGGCACATTGGCGAGGGTTTCCACGTTGTTGACCAGCGTCGGCTTATCCCACAGACCATTGGTCGTCGGGTAGGGTGGGCGTGAGCGAGGTTCACCGCGTTTGCCTTCGATCGACTCGATCAGGGCCGTTTCTTCACCGCAAATGTAGGCACCGGCCCCTGAATGGACATGCAGGTCGAAGGAGAAATCTGTGTTGAAGATATGCTCTCCCAGAAAACCCATCTCATGGGCCTGTTCGATGGCGCGCAGGACGCGTTGCTGGGCCAGAGTATATTCTCCGCGGATGTAGATA
>JAAZOQ010000343.1 GCA_012797695.1 Anaerolineaceae bacterium
CATCGATTGTTCCACCTCGATGAATGGGAAGCGCCTGGACATGGTCAAAGAGAACATTACCCGGGTGCTCGATCAATTGAACGAGCGCGATCTTCTCTCAATCGTGACCTTCAGCGACGAAGCGGAAGTCTTTCTGCCGCCCACCCAGTTGAACAATCTGGAAGTGATCAAGGCCAGAATTTCACAAATTTCTACTTCTGGCAGCACCGAGATCAAAAGAGGCCTGAAGGCAGGGATTGATTTGCTCTGGCAGGGGCAGCGTGAAAATTTCTCGCGCAACCTGATCTTGCTTACTGATGGTCACACTTACGGTGATGAAGAAGATTGCTATCGTCTTGCTGCCAAAGCAGCAGATCAGGGAATCATGATCAATGCCATGGGAATCGGTCATGAGTGGCATGAAGCTTTTCTCGAAAAGATGACTTCTTTGACCGGCGGCACGACTCTCTTCATTAACTCGAAGGATTTTCTCTCGCATTACCTCAAGGGCTTTTTCAGTTCTCTAAATACCATCTATGCCCAAAACTTGCGTTTGTCACTGCAATTGGATTCACGACTTAGTTTGCAGTATTTGTTTCAACTTGACCCAAACGTGGTTCAGCATTCTCTCGAAGGAACGCACATCATGTTGGGGGACTTGTATTATGGAAAGAAATCGGTTTTTTTGATGGAATTTACGGTTCATCCCTTGATTAAAAAGGATAAGGACGTAGAATTATTAACAGGGCAAATTATCATGGATTTGCCCCATGAAGAACAGAAGAAAGCCAGACTGTTCCCACATTTGTCTTTAAAAGTTGTCGATGAACTGGTAGGGGATCGTCCGCCAGAAGAGATCGTTCGGGCATTATCCAAGGTTACCTTGTACACCATGCAAGAGCGATCGCGGGAGGATGTAAAAATTGGTAGTATCATTCGTGCCACCCGTCGCTTGAATTACCTGGCCTCCCGACTGCTTGCAGAGGGCGAGGTACAATTGGCTCAGCGGGTGCTGTCTGAGAACGAAACGATCAAAGAAACGCAGCATTTCAGTCAAGACGGAGAAAAAGAGCTTAAATACGGTACCAAACAACTCCTTGCTCTCCCGAACCCTAAATAAGGACTACGTATCATGATCATTTGCCCGAATTGCCAGCACAAAGAATTACCGGGGGCCTTATTTTGCAGTGAATGTGGAGCACAACTGGTAACAATTGATGTGCTCAATACACGTTCGATCAAGAAGACAACGTCAGGGTTGTTGGAATCCCCGACTGTGGTTCCCCAGGTAAATCCAGCTCCAAGTGCCGGCAAATCGAGTGAACCAAGTATCAGTCTGCATATTGTTGATAGCGGTCAGGTCATTCACTTGAAAGAGCGCAAAGAATTCACTTTGGGAAGAACAGTTGAAGGTCAGCCAATCCTCCCGGATGTCGATCTTACCCCGTTTGATGCATTTTCTTTGGGCGTTTCACGTTTACATGCTGCCTTACGTATTGTCAATCACGACGTCGTGGTCACTGATCTTGGGTCATCAAATGGCACCCGGGTGAATGGTCAGAAGATCGTTCCTCATGTCGATTACCCGATCAATCACGGTGATATTGTTGCTTTGGGGAAGCTGAAGATTCAGATCATCATTGCTCAGTAGCGGAGATTTCATGCCAACAATCATTATCCATTTAGCCAATGAAGATGCTGTAGTTGGGGAGGTCGAAAATCTGCCCGGGAAAAGCGATACGATGGTCTTTGTGAAGAATCCACGCCGCAAAGACGGCAAAGATTTGCCCTATCTGGAGCAAAATGTGACCCAGGTAGTCTGGCCGATGCACAAGATCACCTTGATCGAAGTCGTACCTGGCGCAGAAGACGAGGAAATCATTAGTTTCGTGAGGGAATAGTTCCATGCCAGATGATTCATTCCGCAATAAAAAAATCCTGGTCGTCGATGACGAAGAGCGCATGGCGCGTTTCATTCGTCTGAATCTTGAACATGATGGCTTTCAGGTGGTGGAAGTTTACAAAGGAATGCAGGCTGTCCAGGCACTGCGTGATCAAATGCCGGACGTTGTTTTGCTGGACGTCATGCTGCCGGATATCGATGGCTTTGAGGTTTTGCAACTGATCCGTGAGGTCAGTTCTGTGCCGGTGATCATGCTTACGGCCAAAGGCGAAGAAGATGATCGGGTGCGCGGTCTGGAACTGGGCGCCGATGATTACATTACCAAACCTTTCAGCCCGCGTGAACTGGTCAGCCGCGTAAAAGCCGTTTTAAGGCGCACAGAAGCACCAGGAACGGGCAGTAAGGACGTCATTGAGGTAGATGATCATCTCAAGCTGGATTTTGGCCGTCGTGAGGTCTGGTTGGATGGTGAGCTGGTCAAGCTCCGCCCGACGGAGTATCGCTTGCTTTATCACCTGGTACAGAATGCTGGCTGGGTTTTGACCTACGATCAGATTTTGTCAAAGGTGTGGGGCTATGAGTACCGCGACGAACCGCATTACGTGCGCCTTTATGTCAACTATCTGCGCCAGAAGCTGGAAAAAGATCCTGCCAACCCGGTTTATATCCTGACCGAGCGTGGAGTGGGTTATCGTTTCGTTGATTTTCACCGACATGCAGATGAAGCTGGTAATCAGACGAAAAATTAATAATAATTGGGTAAAATAAGTAAGAATTAAAAACTTGAGGAGCTTTAGAAATGATAGAAGAACCCATTCATGTAACTGATGCAGCTTTTGAGAAAACTGTGTTGCAATCTGCCTTACCGGTGATCGTTGACTTTTGGGCTCCGTGGTGTGGTCCCTGCCGTGCCGTTGCTCCCATTCTGGAGAAAATTGCCAAGGAATATGCTGGCAAACTGGTGGTAGCCAAGGTCAATACCGATGAAAACTCTGAATATGCCGTCAAGTATGGTGTGCAGGGTATTCCCACCATGCTGTTTGTTTCCAAAGGCAAAGTGATCCATACGCAGGTCGGTATGGCTCCTGAACCCACCATCCGCACGATTGTCGATCAATTCCTGTCCGTTTCCGCGAATTAGCACGCATCAAAAACAATAAAAACGGCTGTCTCTTTTATTTGAGACAGCCGTTTCACTTTAATGCACTGGGAATTAACTGGGGGAAGCAAAAGCGCCAATGACTCTCAGAATGTCGAAGCCTTCGGCGTAATGGCGTTCGGCCAGGGCACCGTGACGGATCAAAGTTGCCCGGGTGACCTCAGGGTTGAAGTAATATTTCGACTCATAGGTGTGATATTGTGCCAGGGCGTTGATCTTTTTCTCGACGTCCTCTTCGGTAACTTCAACCAGAAAATTCGGGAAGAATCCATAGCTGGAACGGATGACATCGAACCCGAGGACGGTGATCCCGCGAAAAGCCCGCAAGGCTTCACCGGTCACAGTGCCGTGATCCTGATGGATGTCAGATTTGGTATGGACGAATACGATCTCAGGGTGAAAGTCATGATTGATCTGGATCATGTATTCGAGAATTTCCTGGCGCGCCTGTGGGAAGCGCCGTGTCTCGAACTGTCCCACGGTGACGTTCTCTTTGGGTAACCCCAAAGCAGCCATACTGGCATAATGCTCGGTGACAACATTCTTGAGCAAGGGATTCTTCTGATTGTCACTGAGCGTGTAGCAATGCACGTCGGTTTTGGCAGCGATATGAGCAATCAAAGCGCCGCATCCCAGTTCGATGTCATCGGGATGCGCGCCGATGAAGCAGACGCGCTTGCCAAAAAAGGTCATATCGTGATTCATGTTGCCCTCTTATTTGGTGGCCAGGAATCCGCCCACGACTTTGGTCATGACCAGCTTACCCTCTTGATCCAGACGTTTCTTGGCGACTGCGGTGATTTGATCCATGATCTTTTCAAAGTCGTCTTTGCTCTGGAAGAAACTGCTCCACAGGTGACGATCTTCAGACATCGAAGCCCGGGTGTAAGCCATGTAGGGCTCGACCGACTCGAAGGTCAATGGATTTTCAAAGATGTGGACTTCTACTTTGGAATACAGCGATTTGATTGTAGAGAGAAATTCACTGGAATAGCGTGAACTGCCGGGCATGAGCGGGATTTGCTTGCCGGTAGCTTCACGAATGATATCGTAGAAGACTTTCTTGTTTTCAGGCATGGGCCCGGTGGTAAAAAGACGGCCGCCGGGTTGGGTGACGCGGTGCATTTCACTGATGGTGAAGGGAACGTTTTCGGCATAGTAGATAGCGAAGCAGCAGGAGACGAAATCGTAGAGGTTATTTGCAAAGGGGAATTTCTTGTTGAAATCCAGATAGACAAATTCCATCCCTGAATTGCGTTTCTTGTCTTCGACGCGTGCCTGATTGAGCAGGTCTTCTGAGACGTCGCCGCCAGTGATTTTGGCGTTGCCGTGAAGGTTATCGTAATAAGAAAAGCACTGTTTCCCAGAACCGCAGCCAACATCCAGAATGACGTTGCCCGGCTGTAGTTTGATCAGATCGATCATCCAGGCGTCGATATCACGAGCCCCGAATTTGGAGTGGATATCAATGCGGGTGGCTAGATCTTTGGTTGTTTCTTGAAAATCGATTTTCATAATCCCTCGAAATCAAATAGTTTGGGTAAGTATAAATGCTGGGAAACGGTTGTCAAGCGGTTTTAACAAATTCTTGGCAACATTTCTCCGGCCAGAACATCGAGCAGACGGTTGCTTCCCAGACGCGTTTTCAGCAAGACACGAGGTCTGGCCGATTCTGTGACACTGCCGATGCGTACTGCTTCTTTGCCATATTTTTGATCGTGCAAGATCGTCAATGCCTGATCGACATATTCCTCGGGCAGAATGATGATCACTTTGCCCTCGTTGGCCACGTAGAGTGGATCAAAGCCCAGCATTTCGCAGGCGGAAGCGACGGCAGGTTTGATGGGGACGGTTCCTTCATCGATGGTGATGGTGACGTTGCTTTGCCGGGCGATCTCGTTCAGGGTAGTGGCCAATCCGCCACGAGTCGGGTCGCGCAGCACGTGGACCTGTGGAATGGCACTGGTGAGATTGTGGATCAGGTGGTTCAGTGGGGCCACGTCCGATTGAATTTGGGTTTCGAAGCCCAGATCACCACGGGCTGCCAGCACGGCAATGCCATGATCGCCCATTGAACCAGAGATGAGCACGGCATCTCCGGGTTTGGCATACTGCCCGCCGATTTGCAAATGATTCGGGATCCAGCCAAAACCTGAGGTATTGATGAAAAGACCATCCGCTTTACCGCGTTCGACCACTTTGGTGTCGCCCGCCACGATCTTCACCCCGGCCTCGGCAGCAGAAGCGGCCATTGATTTCACGACTTCGCTGAGCACGGCAATGGAAAGCCCTTCTTCCAGAATAAAGCCGGCAGTAAGTGCCACAGGGTCCGCGCCGGCCATGGCGACGTCGTTGACGGTGCCACATACCGCCAGGCGTCCAATATCTCCCCCGGGGAAGGTGAGCGGGAAGACAATGTGGGAATCCGTGCTGACCGAGAGGCGGCTGCCGTTTTGCGGCGCGCTCAATTGAGCAAAGTCATTGCCTTCTTGCAGAGCAGGGTTGTTAAAATAAGGGGCGAAAACCTCGCGAATCAATTCTTCGGTCATGCGGCCGCCCGAGCCGTGCCCCATGACGATTTGATCGTGATGATGCAAAGGCACCGGGCAGACCGGTCCTTGCATGGTGACGGTGGATTCACTCATGATTCAGTTCCTCCCTCGCATAGCGATAATACGCCGCACAGGCGCCTTCTGAAGAGACCATGGTGGCTCCCAGCGGGAATTCGGGTGTGCATTGTTTGCCAAATGCCGGGCATTGCGGGGGCTTTAATCGGCCCTGCAAGATTTGCCCGGAAACACATAAGGGTGATTCTTGAGTATGGATGTCGCCGACTTCGAAAAGCTGTTCCGCATCGAATTCGGCAAATTCAGGGCGCAGCTTCCAGCCGCTCATCGAGATCATGCCGATGCCGCGCCAGTTGCGGTCACAGGGTTCAAAAACCTTTTTGAGAATAGCCTGCGCTGGCAGGTTCCCCTCGAAGCTGACCACGCGTTCGTAAGCGTTCTCGACGTTGTGAGTACCCTGTTCAAGCTGCTTGACGGTCATGAGAATGCCTTTGAGCAGGTCGATGGGTTCAAACCCGGTCACGACGATGGGAATCTTGTATTTCTCGGCCACTGCCGGGTATTCCCAGTAGCCCATGATGGCACAGACGTGCCCGGCAGCCAGGAACCCCTGGACGCGATTATCGGGCGAGCCAAGAATGGCATGCATGGCCGGCGGAACGGTAACTTGAGAGACCAGCACCGAGAAATTCTTGATCCCCAGGGCTTTTGCCTGAATAACGCTCATGGCGTTGGCTGGGCCGGTGGTTTCGAAACCAATGGCAAAGAAGACTACCTTTTTTTCGGGATTCGCCTGAGCAATTTTCACCGCGTCTAGCGGTGAATATACGATCCGGACCTGCCCTCCGGCGGCGCGAACCGAGAAAAGATCTTTGCTGGACCCGGGAACGCGCAGCATGTCCCCGAAAGAACAGAAGATCACGTCCGGTCGGGAGGCAATGGCCAGAGCGCGGTCCACCAGTTCCAGCGAGGTGACGCATACTGGGCAGCCGGGGCCATGTACCAGTTCAATTTCGGGGGGAAGCAACTGATCGATGCCATTTTGCATGATCGAATGAGTTTGTCCGCCGCAGATTTCCATGATGACCCAGGGATGGTGGGTAACTTGGCGGATTTGATCGACCAGTTTGCGGGTCAGTTCTGAGTCGCGGAATTCATCCAGGTAGCGCATGGCGATCAGGCTTCCAGGGGAGGAGTATCATTTGCCAGTTCGCTCTCGATTTCGCCCAGTTCACGCAGGGCGGAGAGCGTTTCTTCGGCTTCTTTCTCGCTCAAAATATTCAGCGCGAAGCCGGCATGAACGATGACGTAGTTGCCGAGCTGTACCTCAGGGATAGCTTCGAGGCAGACCTCACGCACAACTCCGCCAAAATCGACTTTCCCCATCAATACACCGGGGGTGGGGGTAATCTCTGTTACTTTACCAGGAACGGCCAGACACATATTTACCTCTAATTCTTTCTCGCATAAGCTGCGATCATCACTTGACCAAGACTCAAACCACCATCATTGGTGGGAACCTGTCGATGAATCAACGTGCGAAACCCCGCTTGCTTGAGCAAATTTAATGATTTGTTGAGCAATGTAATATTTTGCCACACCCCTCCAGAGAATGCAACTACCGAGAGGCCTGTTTGGCTGCGGATTTGCTGGCTCAATTCACAGACCAGTTGCGCCAATCCGTTGTGGAATTTGGCAGAAATCGTTGCCGCCGGGAGCCCCTGATGCCAGTCAGCCAGAATTTGCTCAAATAGCGGCGCGATCTGGATGGCTTCGCCTACTGTTTCCAGTGAGTAAGCCGCGGTTTCTTGTGGGTCACACAGATTTTCCAGTTCGATGGCGGCCTGTCCCTCATAGGTGGCTACCTGACGGATGCCGATCAGAGCTGAGATGGCATCAAAAAGCCGCCCCATGCTGGTGGTGTAGGGACAATTGATCTTCAGATTCAATTGGGAGCGTAAAACGTTGCGCTCTTCAGAACATAATGCCTGTTGCGAAGGCAATTCTGGTTCCCAATCCAGACCGCAGGCGGCCAAGTAGGCCAGGGCAATGCGCGCAGGGAAATGAGTTGAGGTATCTCCGCCGGGGAGAGGCATTTCAGCCAGATGGTAGTGGCGCTCGAAACCGGCATATCCGCCTACCAGCACTTCGCTGCCCCAGATGCGCCCATCCGTGCCCAGCCCCGTGCCATCGAAGGAGAACCCGATCACAGGATCGGTGCTGGTCCAACCGTTATCAGCCAGGCAAGCGGCCAGATGGGCATGGTGATGCTGTACCTGGATCAGC
>JAAZOQ010000344.1 GCA_012797695.1 Anaerolineaceae bacterium
AAAATCCAGCCACCTTGCCTTCAGACCTGTTTGCACAGCCTGATACCAACCAATGGTGCTATTTCTTCGAAAAAGCTGATTTGGCCCGCCAGCAAAGTGACTGGCAGAAAGTAATCGATCTATATCAACAAGCGGCAAACAAGGGATATCATCCCAATATGCCCGCCGAATGGTTGCCGCTGATTGATGCCTATGCCAACACAAACCAATTGGATAAAGCTTTTCAAACCACCCAGAGCATAAAATTTGGGAATCCAGATGATCAAGTTGTGCTTTGCAACACCTTGAATAACCTCCTGCACACGTCAGATAATACAGATGACCGCAAAAAAATGAGTGATTTTATGGCGAATATGAATTGTTTGGTGAACCCATGACGCGACCTATTTCGTCCCTGTCTATAGTGATCCCAGTGTACAATGGTGCACAGACCTTGCCTGCCTTGCTGTCACAGATCAACGATGCTGTAAATCGGCTTCACCTTCTTTATGAGGTTGTGCTTGTTAATGATGGCAGTTCTGATTCAAGTTGGTCAGTAATTCAAAACCTTCAACAACAATACCCATTTATTCGAGGCATCAACTTGATGCGCAATTATGGGCAGCACAATGCACTGTTATGCGGAATCCGGGCTGCAGAAAATGAAGTGATCGTCACCATGGATGACGACCTGCAGCACTCCCCAGCTTATATCCCAGTTTTGCTCGATAAACTTGCCAGCGGCGATGAACTCGTTTATGGGGCACCCCTTGAAGAACAGCACGGCCTATTTCGCGATGCAGCTTCGACCATAACAAAAATCGCCCTGAGTTCAGTAATGAATGCTCACTCAGCTCGACACGTCAGCGCCTTTCGTGCTTTCTACACTGATTTGCGCGAAGCATTCGCGAAATATACTGGGCCAACAGTCTCTCTCGATGTCTTGCTAACTTGGGGTACTTCTAAAATCGGGTACGTTTTAGTCCCACACAATAAACGCGCAGCCGGGAATTCTCATTACACTTTTCGTAAACTGGTAATGCACGCAATGAACCTGATCACTGGATTTACTACAATTCCATTACGTATTGCAACAGCAATTGGGTTCACTTTCTTGTTATTCGGCATTTTAATTTTGCTCTATGTCATCATCCGCTTCTTAATCCAGGGCGGAGTCGTACCGGGATTTACTTTTCTCGCTTCAATCATTATCATTTTTTCTGGAGTTCAGCTTTTCTCTCTGGGCATCATTGGAGAATATCTCGCCCGCATGCACTTCAGATTGATGGATAAACCAGCGTACATCATAAAAAAAGAGAGCAATGATTCAAATTCTTGATTGGGATAGTCAATTTTTTAACCGTCGCATCGGCCGAATCACCCAGAATTTTCTTGACGAACCGTCACTGGTTGCGATCAACCATTCTATCGAAGAAAATCAGCTTGAGTGTATTTACTTCCTGGCCAAACCAGATAACGATCGAACGATCCAATTGGCCGAGCATGAGAATTTTCACCTGGTGGATCTTCGCATCACCTTACAAATTTCGCAGCTTCACAGCCTGGAAATCCCTGAACCCAATATTCCCATTGACTATGCCAGCGAAGAGGATATCCCCGCTTTACGCCTGATTGCTGCTGAAAATCATACCCTTTCGCGCTTCTTCACCGATACCCACTTCCCGCGTCAAAAATGCCGGGAGCTTTACGCAATCTGGGTCGAGAAAGCGGTGCGCGATCCCAACACCCGCGTCTTTACCTGGCGTGCAGGTGGGGAAGCCTGCGCTTACGTCACTGCCAAGATCTGCCCGGAAGGCTACGGGGAGATCGACCTGGTTGGGATCGCTCCACAGTATCAGGGCCGCGGTCTGGGCCCGCAATTGATCGTGCACGCACTGCGCTATTTTCAGCAACAAAAAATCGATCGGGTAACCACTGTCACTCAGGGGCGCAATGCCCATGCGCTGAAGCTCTATGAAAAATGTGGTTTTTCGATCGCTTCTATCGAACTTTGGTATCACAAATGGTTTTTCTATCAAGAGGAGAGGTAATTCATCATGGATCGCAAGATCATTCCGTTCAACAAACCAGCACTTGTCTCAGGTGAAATCGAGTTGGTCGCTGAAGTCCTCCAGCAAGGGCATATGGCTGGGGATGGTGTCTATACCAAGAAGTGCAACAATTTACTTGAGTTGATTACCGGCGCGCAAAAGGTGTTGCTGACCACCAGTTGTACGCACGCCCTTGAAATGACCGCCCTGCTGCTCGATATTCAAGCCGGGGATGAGGTAATTCTGCCCTCTTTCACCTTCGTTTCGACGGTCAATGCATTCGTCCTGCGCGGAGCCAGGCCGGTCTTTGCCGATATCCGGCCGGACACCCTGAACCTGGATGAATCGAAGCTGGAAGCCCTGATCACGCCGCATACCCGGGCCATCGTCCCTGTTCACTATGCCGGGGTCGGCTGCGAGATGGAATCTATTCTGGCAATCGCCCACCAGCATGGGCTAAAAGTTGTGGAAGACAATGCTCATGGGCTTTTCGGCAAGTATCGCGGGAAGAGTCTGGGCACCTTCGGCGATCTGGCAACACAGAGCTTTCACGAAACCAAGAACATCAGTTGCGGAGAAGGCGGGGCGGTGCTGATCAATGATCCAGCGCTGAACGATCGCGCTGAGATTCTCCGTGAAAAAGGCACCAACCGCAGCCGTTTCTTCCGCGGCCAGGTCGATAAATATACCTGGGTGGATATTGGTTCAAGTTACCTGCCTTCCGAGGCACTGGCAGCGGTGCTGTACGCCCAATTGACTGCCCGTGAAGAGATCCAATCGCGGCGCCGGCACATCTGGGAAAGATATGCTTCCACCCTGTCTGGCTGGGCGCAGCAGCACAACGTGCGTCTGCCCATCATTCCCGAGTATTGCCAGCAGCCTTACCACATGTTCTATATGCTGATGCCTTCTCTTGAGGTGCGCACTCGTTTCATTAGCTGGATGAAAGACCACGGGGTGACCTGCGTTTTCCACTATCTACCCTTGCATCTCTCCCAGATGGGGGAGAAATTCGGCGGCAAGATCGGAGATTGCCCGGTCACCGAAGATATCAGCGATCGTCTGGTGCGCCTGCCTTTGTTCTACAATCTCGAAGATTCAGAGCTTGATGATGTGATCGAGCAAATTCTGGCTTTCAAACAGTTCTAGAAACAAGAACTCCTCCAAAATAACTGGAGGGGTTCTTGTTTTAAAAGCTACGCCAGGATTTTTCCGAGATCATTTTCCGGGGTCGAAATGGGATGGAGATCAAACTGTTTGACCAAAAAATCAACCACATTCGGCGAAAGAAATGCCGGAAGCGTCGGCCCCAGATAGATGTTCTTGATCCCCAATGAAAGCAAAGTCAGTAAAATACACACCGCTTTTTGCTCATACCACGACAGGACCAAAGTCAATGGCAGCTCATTGACGGAGCAATTGAAAGCCTCAGCCAGAGCCAGCGCGATGCGAATTGCAGAGTAAGCATCGTTGCACTGACCTACATCCATCAAACGCGGAAATCCTGCTACCGTACCAAATTCTCTCTTGTTGAAACGATACTTACCGCAGGCCAAGGTCATGATCACCGAATCTTGTGGTGTCTTCTCAGTGAATTGAGTGTAGTAATTCCTTCCCGGTTTAGCTCCATCGCATCCCCCCACCAGAAAGAAGTGGCTGATCTTTCCAGTTTTCACCGCTTCTACCACTTTATCTGCTTGACTGAGCACTGCGTTGCGGGCAAAGCCGGTCAGAATGCGTTTTTCGGGCTCATCTTCCTGCCAACCGCCCAATGCTATTGCCTTCTGGATCACCGGTGAGAAATCCTTCCGGCCATTCTCTTCTTCGATGTGGGTCATGTTTGCAAACCCGACGACCCCGCTGGTAAAAATACGATCCTGATAAGAATCACGAGGCTCCATTAAACAGTTGGTCGTCATAATCACGCATCCCGGCAGGTGATCGAATTCTTTCTGCTGATTCTGCCAGGCCCCACCAAAATTACCGATCAGGTGTTTGAACTTTTTCAGTCCCGGGTAAGCGTTGCCCGGCAGCAACTCACCGTGGGTATATACGTTTACCCCAGTTCCTTCGGTTTGTTCCAGAATTTGATAAAGATCGTGCAGATCATGCCCAGAGACTACAATGAAAGGCCCCTTCTTATGCGTAACCAGAATCGAAGTGGGTTCCGGGTGCCCATAAGTGGAAGTATTAGCTTCATCCAGTAATTCCATGCACTTCAAATTGATCTGGCCAAACTCCATGACCAAAGAGAGCATGTCCTTCAAGTTAAGAGAAGAATCTACCATAGCTGCCAAACCGCGCATGAACCAGAGATTGACCCCTTCATCCCGATAGCCCAGTACCCAGGCATGATGTGCATACGCTGCCATCCCTTTCAAACCAAAAAGCAGAGTATCTTTCAAAGATTTGACGTCTTTCTCTTCATTGGTCTCGTGCATATTGAGCAGATGCGCCTGTACCAGAATCTGCGGACGTGATTCGGGCAAAACATATCGCACCGCTGGGGGAACATCCCCTTGAGGTTGAACCTGATCCTGCCAGATCTTCTTGATGGTTTGCGCTTTGCGCAGCATAGGATAAAATCGCTCTGCAGAAAAGTTTACGTTAGTTAAAGTAGAGAACAGGGCCTCGATCACAAACCAAGCCGTCTCATTATCCAGAGTTTGGCCATTCGCAAGATAGCCGATACCTTCGATCTGATGGATCAACAGATCCTGTAGTGCCGCAACATCTGGATCCTTACCACACACACCCTGTGTCACACAGCCTTCTCCGCGGAAAGTTTGCTCACACTGATAACAAAACATCGCCTCATCCATGATTATCTTCTCCTTTTCCGATCAAATTAAAATATTTCCTTCGACACTGAGTACCACTTCGCGGTACGGTAGGATCTTGCCATTTGTCAGCATGGCTCGCTTGACTGCCTCAGTGATTCCACTGCAGCAAGGAACCTCCATACGCACGACAGTAATGCTGTGAATATCATTCAATGCCAACAGTTCAGTCAGCTTATCGATGTAATACGAGTTATCATCGAGTTTTGGGCAACCAATGACAGTAATGTGATTGCGGATGAAATCAGCATGGAAGCGTGCATAAGCAAAAGCACTGCAATCAGCTGCCACCAGCAAATCACAATTCTGAAAATACGGCGCCCGCACGTTGATCAGCTTCATTTGCACCGGCCATTGGCTCAATTCAGAATCGACGCTTTCGTCGTCGACAGCCACAGAAGTTGGCATTGCGTGGCGGGCCGGCTGCATTTGCCGCGCCGCGCTCCCCGGGCAAACATGCCCGTTGCCTGCTGGCTGAGAAATATGCATGACACTGGCAGGTTTAGCCTGCAAGTGGGTTTTTACTGCTTTTTCATCGAAAGCGGCTGATTCTTTCTGGACCACAGTAATGGCCCCAGTAGGGCAATGCGGCAGGCAGGCACCTAACCCATCACAATATACCTCACTAACCAGATGGGCCTTTCCACTCATCATCTGGATCGCGCCTTCATGGCAGGCTGTTGCACAGGCGCCGCATCCATTACATCTTTCTTCATCGATTTCGACAATATCGCGTTTCATCTTCTGGTTACTCTTTCTTGTGTTTTCTTCTATTTTAGGAGTAAAATTATCTCATTTCAGTAACATTTGTTACGGAGACAAAAAATGATCAATGAATTGCTGCAGTGCTCCCTTTTTCAGGGATTGACCGCCGTACAGGTGTCAGAAATGCTTAAAAATAAGCCCTACCACACTCAGGATTATTCGCGCGGCGAAACGATCGCCTTCGAGGGTGACCCATGTACTGTAATCGGCGTTGTGGTTTCGGGAAAAGTATTCGTGACCCAGATGCTGGTCACAGGGAGCACAGTGGTAATTGATACTTTATGCCCAGGAAACACCTTCGGTGAAGTCATCATCTTTTCACGGCAACGGTTTTACCCGGCTACGATTGTGGCGGCAGAAACCGCAAAAATTATTTTCTTCTCACAGGAAAATATTTTAAAACTCTTCAACAGTTCAGACCCCTTTTTGAAGAATTTCGTCAGTTTGCTTTCGAACAAAATTCTGATGTTGAACAAGAAGGTGAAAACACTTAGCCAACACAGCGTGCGCCAAAAGGTGATCTTTTACCTGCTGGATACTCGAACACAGCAAAAGCACAACCGCTTGCATTTTCACGAATCCCGTCAGGAAATGGCTGATTTATTGGGTATTCCTCGACCTTCTCTGTCACGCGAATTGTGCAAATTACGTGATGAAGGCCTGATCCGTCTTGCTCGAGACGGCATAGAATTGATGGATCTGCCCGCGCTGGAAGCCTATCTCAATTAGGGTTCTCAGAATTGAATTCCTGATCCAGATCTTCCCAACGCTGGTACGCCGCCGCCAGATCAGCCTCCAGTTCGCGCAGGCGAGCCACCGTCTCACTGATCTTATGCTCATTTCCTTGATAAAAACCTGGATCAGCCATTTGGGCACTGAGCTGCGCCTGCTCGGCCTCGATCGATTCGATCAGCCCGGGTAAATCAGCCAGCTCCTGCTTGCGGGCTGCCAGCGCCTGTTTTTCTTTGTAAGTTAGTCTCTTCTCCCCCACCGCTTCCGGTTTCTCTGCGGATTTCTCCGCTCCGGGTCGCGTCTTCCCGGCAATACCAGCGGAGGGGCTTCCGGCGCGTGCCTGACGCACGTAATCATCATAGCCGCCAACGTACTCTTTGACCCCGCCCTTTCCATCCAGAACGATGGTACTGGTGACCAGATTATTCAAGAACTCGCGGTCATGGCTGACCAACAGCAAAGTGCCGTTGTAATCCAGCAGCAGATCCTCGAGCATTTCCAGCGTATCGATATCCAGATCGTTGGTCGGCTCATCCATGACCAGCAGATTGGCCGGTCGCGCCAGCAAACGTGCCAGCAGCAGACGATTGCGCTCTCCACCAGAAAGCGCGCTGATCGGGGCATGGACTCGTTCCCGTGAAAAGAGGAAGTCTTCGAGATAACCAATAACGTTGCGCGTCTTGCCATTGACCGTAATGGTATCGCGGCCCTCGCCCACGTTATCCAGCACGGATTTACTTTCATCCAGTTGGGTGCGCAGTTGATCGAAATAGGCCACTTCAAGATTGGCTCCCAGTTCCACCGTCCCGCGCTGCGGGGCCAGTTCGCCCAGCAGCAGGCGCAGCAGGGTAGTTTTGCCTGAACCGTTGGGCCCAATGATGCCCACCTTATCCCCACGCTGCAAAACGGTGCTAAAATCTTCGATAATGGGCCGATCACCAAACTGGAAGCGCACATCCTCCGCCCGGATCACCAGCCGCCCGGAGCGTTTGGCTTCCTGTAACTGCAGTTTGACCTGCCCCATCATTTCGCGCCGTTCACTGCGCATCTCGCGCAGGTGTTTCAGCGCGCGCACCCGACCTTCATTGCGAGTGCGGCGGGCCTCGATGCCGCGGCGAATCCAGGCTTCTTCCTGCGCCAGTTTCTTGTCGAATGAGACGTTGTGCGCCGTTTCCACGGTGAGGGCCGCCTCTTTGCGTTCCACGAAAGTGGTGTAATTGCAATTCCAGTCAAACAGGCGCCCGCGGTCCAGTTCGACGATCCGATGAGCCACCCGCTGCAGGAACACCCGATCATGGGTCACAAAGAACAGAGTGCCCCCCCAGCGCTGCAAAAAGCCTTCCAGCCAATCGATGGAATTGATGTCCAGATGGTTGGTGGGTTCATCCAGCAGCAGCAAATTGGGGTTGATGACCAGTCCTTTTGCCAGCAGCACCCGGCGCTTCATCCC
>JAAZOQ010000345.1 GCA_012797695.1 Anaerolineaceae bacterium
GGCGGAGAGCAGCAGCGTTTGGCGATAGCTCGTGTGATCCTGCAGGATACGCCTTTCGTTATTCTGGATGAACCCACGGCCCATCTCGACGCGCATACCGAGCATGCTTTGATGGCAACGCTGTTCCGCAGTTTTGCCGGCAAGGGTATTTTGCTGATCACCCATCAGCTTTCCACTTTGCGCTATGCCGATGAGATTCTGTTCCTGGCACAGGGGAGCGTGGTCGAGTCTGGCGATTTGTCAACTTTGCTGCAGCGCCCGGGCCGCTTCCGTACTTATTGGGATTTGCAGCAGTCCCCTCGTGATTTTGTCCCTTAATTCCTCTGTTAAATGAACCCACGCGAATGAGGCGGTTCATTCGCGTGGGTTCTATGAGGAGAATACAACCCTAATGATAATCGATTTTCTTTAAATATGGATTAACCGAAATTAAGTGTTTTTTAACCTTTGTCAGACAAAGTCTGCTCCAGTTCGGCTTCGCTGATGGCCCCGGCGCGCAGGATTTGCAGTTCGTCGATGGTGCAGTTGACCACGGTAGAGGGAATACCTCCAGGGCAATTACCACCATCCAAGATCAATGGAATGCGTGTATTCAATTGCATGTATACGTCGTTGGCATTCAGGGGATTTGGACCGCCGCTCAGGTTGGCGGAGGTGGTAGCCAGCGGACCATATTTTTTCAACAGCTCCAACGCTACCGGGTGGTTGGGCATGCGGATGCCGATGCTCTGGTTCGATGACAACAGGTCGGGGATGTCCTTGCGCTTGGGTACGATCACAGTTAACCCGCCCGGCCAGAATTTTTTGACCAGAATTTTGGCGTTATCAGTGAAACGCTCGGCAATCAAATCTACCTGTTCCAGGCTGCCGACCAGAATGGCAATGGCTTTGTTGTATTCCCGTCCCTTTGATTCAAATAATTTGATAATTGCAGAAATATTAAAAGGGTCGGCAGCCAGACCATACACCGTGTCGGTCGGGAAAGAAACGATGTTTCCCGATTTGAGCGTGTCCATCGCCAGTGGAAGCGCTTCTTGTTCGTCTGCTCGGATGACTAACGTGTCCATAATCTTCTCTCCTAAATTTCAATGCGAATGACTCTTGCCAGCTGGGCAAAATCATAAAATAGATGAGTTTTCGCTTCCGGGAAAATAGTTTGACACAATTTCAGGGTTTCTTCCCCTAAAGTGGATTCGATCTCCAAGAAGATGGCCCCCCCCGGTAAAAGCCTGGTTACGGCCTGGCTCAGCAGTTGCTCGATGAAGATCAACCCATTTGCCCCCCCGTCTAACGCAAGCCTTGGTTCAAATTTTATCACATCTAGCTGATTTAGGGTCGAGGTGGGGATGTAGGGCAGGTTCGCCAGAATCAGGTCGAATGGCCCGCTTTGCTGACTGAGCAGGTCTCCTTGCTCCCAGCGAATTCTTTCCTCAAGCTGATGCTGGCGGGCGTTCTCTTGTGCCACGGCCAGTGCTTTTTCAGAGACGTCGATTGCTGTCATTTCGAGGTCCGCACACAGGTCGGCCAGGGTGATGGCAATGATGCCCGACCCTGTACCCACGTCCACGGCTTTGCGCCGGTGCGGGTTTTCTTCCAGCCAGGCAGCGGCTTCTTCGACCAGCAGCTCAGTCTCGGGTCGAGGAATAAGCACGTCCGGGCTGACCTTGAAATCAAGCCCATAAAAAGACCGTTGGCCGGTTAAGTAAGCCAACGGTTCTCCATTTTTTAAGCGGGTGACCAGAACATTTAACTGCTCGACCTGGTCTTTTCCTAATTCCAGTTCATTATGTGACAGAATCCATTCGCGGGTCTTGCCCAGCACGCTGGCGCAGATCACCTGCACTTCGAGAAAAGGGGTTTCTGAATTCTCGAGAGAGCAAATAGCACCATCCATCCACTCCTGCAGCTTAATCTTCGTCATCGAGCCCGGTGGAAGAAAGCCGTTCCGATTCGTCGCGGATGGCCAGCTCATCGATGAACAGATCGATGTCGCCGTTCATGACACCCGGCAGGTTGAAGGAGGAGACATTGATGCGGTGGTCGGTGACCCGGCTTTGCGGATAGTTGTAGGTGCGGATCTTTTCAGAGCGATCTCCGCTGCCGACCTGGGAACGCCGCGCTGCTTCCTGCTCGGATTGGCGTTTTTGCTCTTCCATTTCATACAGGCGTGCGCGCAGAATGCTCATAGCGCGGATGCGGTTCTGCAGTTGGGAGCGTTCGTCCTGGCAAGCGACCACCAGCCCGGTGGGCTTGTGGATGATGCGCACGGCGGTGGAGTTCTTTTGCACGTTTTGTCCGCCGGCACCTGAAGAGCGGTACACCTCGACCTCGATATCTGATTCGGGGATATTGATCTCGAGATCCTCAACTTCGGCCATGACGATCACGGTAACGGTGGAAGTATGGATGCGTCCCGCTGATTCTGTGGCGGGAATGCGCTGCACGCGGTGCACGCCCGATTCGAATTTGAGGCGTGAATAGGCACCCTTACCTTTGACCATGACGATGACCTCTTTGTAGCCGCCAATGCCGGTTTCATTGGCTGAAACCATTTCCACTGTCCATCGCCGGGCTTCGGCATAGTGCATATACATGCGCAGCAGGTCGGCCGCGAACAGGCCAGCTTCGTCCCCGCCGGCTCCGGCCCGGATTTCCATGTACACGTTGCGGTCATCGCGCGGGTCCTTGGGCACGAGCAATGCTTTGAGTTCTTTTTCGACCTTCTCGATTTGTTCGCTTAAAGAGGCCATCTCACTTACAGCCAGTTCACGAATTTCGCTGTCTTCGCTTTTTTCCAGCTCACGGGCTTCTTCCTGCTGTTTGAGCAGAGCACGATACAGACCGGTTTTGTGCACGACAGGTTCCAGATCAGAACGCTCTTTCGCCAGTTCTGCCACTTTTTGATAGTCTTCAGCATTTTGTTCCAGAAGCTCGGTGAGTTCCTGATATCTTTTTTCGATCGAAGCGGTATTCTCTAACATAAGCCCTTTTAATTAATGAATAGTATGCGTTAACCGTACGAATTATACCAGCCTTGGCACGACAGAAAACAATGAGTCTTTGGTTCTGCAGGGCAATCGCATCAAAATGAAAATGGCAAGAGAATTGCAAAGAAGGAGGGAAAAAAACAAGGAAGAATGAAGTGTCCAACGAACCAAGAACCGGAAACATAACAAAATGTTTTACACAAGTAACAGATCCAAGAATAGA
>JAAZOQ010000346.1 GCA_012797695.1 Anaerolineaceae bacterium
ACGCTGATTCCGCTGATCCCGATTGCCAACGTGGCTCAATGGAGTTTCTTTGGCGAAGACGTCAAAAATGCCACCGTGAACGGGTATTTCGAGGCCTTTGAATTATTGAGCAACGGCAATCCTTCCCTGAATATCCTCGAATCGAGCCGTCCACTGAGTTTATGGCCAGCGGATGAGACCGATGCAGATACTTTTCGTCTGACCCGGATGCTCTACGACACGCTGGTTTCTTACTCGTTCGACTCGAATGGATTGAAATCTGATCTGGCGGATAGCTGGAAGAGTAATTCGGATGGAACACAATGGACTTTTACCCTGCGCTATAACGTCCACTTCACCAATGGCGCGCTGTTGGATGCCAATGACGTGGTCGCCTCGTTTGCGGCGATCTGGGATTCAACGGATGCCAATCATCACGGCCGCAGCGGGGACTTCACTTATTATCGAGATTTATTTGGTTCACTGCTGAATCAATGAGAGAAAAAAAGAAGCGCTCAACGAGCGCTTCTTTTTAGGTCAATTACTCAAATTCCAACGTTTGATGGCGGAATTGATGATCTTTTGCACAATGTCTTTGTAAGTATAACCGGCTGCGCGGGCAGCATAAACCAATGAGGCCTGTTCCGGGTCAGGGTGCATGAGCGGAATGGGGTTTACCTCGAGAATGTAAGGATTCCCGTCGGCATCCATGCGCAAATCCATCCGACAGACGTCTTCCAGCTCCAGAACATGCTTGGCTTTCAGAGCAATGGCCTGGAATTCGCGCGTCTTTTCTTCAGGGAGGTGTGCCGGGCAAACGCGATAGACTTCACTATCAATGTCTTCTTTCTGCTCATTGGAATAAAACCCGGTGGGAGACACGATTTCGACGATGGGCAGAACTTCTTCCCCCAAAATGCCGATGGTGAATTCACGGCCCTCGATATACTGTTCGACCAGAATATCCGCGTGAATTGTTTCCCAGACCCAGTCGACCTGTTTCTTTAGATCTGCATAGTTACGGACCAGGGCACTTTCGTTGATGCCAATTGATGAGCCTTCGAAGGCCGGCTTTACAAAGAGCGGAAAGTGCACGGAATGTCCCTCGAGTTCATCCGGGTGCTGCAATACAAAAAAGTCAGCAGTGGGCAAACCGGAGTAACGGAAGATCCGTTTGGCAATGTGCTTGTTGTGAGAGAGCGACATCCCCAGCACGCCGGCGCAGGTATAGGGGAGGCGAAGGATATCCAGAATGGCGGGCATCTGGGCTTCGCGTGAGGAACCAAAATGACCTTCGCTTGAATTGAAGCAAAGGTCAGGATGAAAACTCTTGATACTTTCAATTGAACTTAATTCTGCCGGGAAATACTTTGCCTCGATCCCTAAAGCAGATAATGATTCCAGAATAGAATCGACTGTTATCTTGTCATCTAGGTCGTCCCACCGCCCGGGAGGGTCTTCGGGTGTTACTGGTGCATCTTCTTTTAAGTTTGCCAATACTGCGACTTTCATATATTAAAATATTCACTCCTGTTTGTTTTAATAAAACAAGTTGATTATAATAACAAATCGTTATTCGACAAGAATCCAAAATGAGCATTTTATTCACTCACAATCAAGCGATAATAATGTAATTCAAGCTAGTTTTAATATTATTGACGTAGGATTGAAGTTGGTTCTTTAGCCTTTCTTTATTGTCACAATTGAATAAATTGGTAATTATCCTGAGATCCCTTTAGGAGGAAGTTCATGGTCTATGTATTGGTCGCCGTGGGTATTTTGGTCTGTGCAATACTCGCGATCCGGTCGAAACGCTTACTCATTTCAGCTATCTGGTTAGCCGTTACCAGCGCTCTTGTAGCTTTGATGTTCTACATGTTGGGCGCAGTTCAGGTGGCTGTCATTGAATTAAGCGTCGGCGCGGGGTTGGTTACCGTGCTTTTCGTTTTTGCAATCAACATCTCTGGTGAAGAAGGGATGAATTTAAAACCGGTGATGCCCAAGCCTTTGGCCTGGGGGCTGGTCGCTATTGCAGCCGGGCTGACCATCTACCTGACCATCCGCGGTGGTGGATTGGCGCTGGTAATTACTGCGACTCAGGAATCCCCAACGATTTTGTGGGCTTCACGGTATCTGGATATTTTGCTGCAAATTGCTTTGATCTTCACCGGGGTACTGGGGGTCTTAGGGCTACTTTCTGAAGGGAAACCAGAAATCCAAAAGGAGGATGAGGCATGAGCTCTTTACCCATCCCATTCATTGTGATCTTAACTGTGATCGGTTTGGCTGGCATTGGACTGTATTGTTTACTGGCCACTCGCAACATGATCAAAGTGATCATCGGGTTGCAGCTTCTGATCAAGGGAGTTGCGCTGGCGTTCGTGCTGGGCGGCAGTCTGACCGGGCAGCTTAACCTGGCACAGACAATGGCGCTGACCGTAATCGTTGCAGACACGATCATCGCGGTGATTGGCTTAGCTTTTGCCGTTCAGGTACGCCACCGTTTGGGTACTCTGGATATCAAAGCACTCTCCACGCTAAAGAGGTAAACAATGAATCCAATTCTCATTCTTCTTGTCATTGGTTTACCCTGGTTGGGAGCAGCAATTGTCTTGCTGGCCGGGGATAAACATGAGAAATTGCAGCATACGCTGGCGGTGCTCTTTGCTCTGGCTGCAGCAGTAGCCGCCGTGTGGATGCTGCCTTTTGTGTCAAAGGATACCGTTTTTTCGCTTGATGCCAGTACTGTCTTCGGACAGTTTACTTTCATGGCTGACGGGCTGGGCGTTTTCTTGACCGTTATTGCAACGGTGATTGGCAGCCTAGCAGTGATCTTTTCGACCAGCTACATGAAAGGCGAAAAACAGCTAGGCCGTTATTATGCTTTCGTCTTGTTCTTCATTGGGGCCATGGCCGGTCTGGTACTGACCAGCAATATGCTGTTGATGTTCTTTTTCTGGGAAATCACCGCTCTGTGCTCTTATGCTTTGATCTCTTTCAATAACGATGATCCCAAAGCGGTGCGCGGCGGCATGAAAGCCTTGATCATTACCTCTGTCGGTGGGGTAGGGTTACTGTTAGGTGCCATGCTGCTTTACATCTATAATGGCAGCCTTGATTTCAACACCTTCCTGGCAGACTCAAGCAAAGTGCCTGCCAATGTGTTGGGCATCCTGGCGTTCGGATTTTTGATCGCGGCTGCAGCCAAATCAGCTCAGTTTCCCTTTCAGACCTGGTTACCGGACGCGATGGAAGCCCCTTCCCCTATTAGTGCACTGATCCATGCGGCGACGATGGTCAATGCCGGCGTTTATTTACTGGCGCGTTTCTACCCGGCATTCGCTGATGTTCCTGGATGGCGCGATGCGGTGATGGTGGTGGGTGTGCTCTCCGCGCTGATGGCGGCCATTATGGCGTTGGTCTCAAACGATCTCAAACGTGTGCTGGCGTATTCTACAGTCAGCCAGTTGGGCTATATGGTGTATGCCATTGGCACGGGAAATATTCTGGGCAGTCAGTTTCATCTGCTGAGCCATTCCATTTTCAAAGCATTGCTCTTTTTGGGCGCCGGCGCGGTGATCCACTCAGTGGGGACTCGCGACATGACCTTAATGGGAGGCGTGGGCAAAAAGCTTCCCTTTGTGAAATGGACTTTCTTGATCGGGGCTCTGGCCCTTTCTGGAATTCCGATCTTGAATGGTTTCTGGTCGAAGGAAATGATCCTCGAGGGTGGCTTGACCGGCGGATCGATGGTTTATTATGGGGTCATGGTCTTTGTGGCGGGGCTGACGGCCCTGTATACGTTACGAATGGTATGGATGGTCTTCTATGGCGATCCGCGCAGTGATTATCACGCATACCCCACAGAACTGGCCATGAAAGTGGCACTGGCTCCGCTGGCGCTTGGTGCACTGGTTTCCTGGCTGATCATTGGACGGTTCTCGACGATGCTAGAAAAGAGCTTGCCCTATCACTCACTTGAGGCCCTGGGAATCCGCGGAATGGTTCACGAGGTCGTTTCCTGGCCAACCCTCATTGCGCTGGGAGTGATCACGCTGGGTATTCTGTGCTGGGTTTTCCGGGAGAAATTGACCGGGCTGAAGAAGGCTCTGAACTGGATGCGCTGGTTGGCTGAACATTCTTTTGGCTTCGAGGCGATCAATACAGGCGTGGTCGATGGCGTCAATGCTTCAGCAGAAGGGTTACGGGTGACTCAAACCGGTCTCCTTTCATGGAATTTGCTGGCGGTGTTAGGTACGATCATTATTTTCTTTACTCTGTTTGCGGTGGGAGCCTGATATGAAGACAGATTTGATGACAATCGGCTTAATCGGAATCCCTCTGGTGGCTTCACCGATCATTTATCTGCTGGGCCGCTGGACGGCGCGTACACGCCGCATTCTGGGCATGGGCCTGGCAAAACTGCTTTCGCTGCTGGTACTGGTGGTGGAAGGGGCACTGTTATTCCTGTCAGTGATGGTCTGGACGCAGGGCGGCACGGTCAAAGCTACAATTGGGGACGTTCTCGTTGGGCTGGACGGCATGGGGCTGATGGTGGGGGCCATCGCTGTAGTGCTGGGCTTCTGCGTGATCTTGTTCTCATTCGCGTATATGAAAGATGAGAATGGGGAAGAGAAATATTATGCTTTGCTCATGGCGTTGATCGGATCGATCATCGGTCTAGGCTGCGCTCAGGATCTCTTCAACTTGTGGGTGTGGTTTGAACTGATGGCCGTCAGTTCGTTCTTCCTGGTGGCTTTCTACAATGAACAGCCTGCTTCTCTGGAGGCCGGGTTCAAATATCTGGTGCAATCAGCGCTGGGGTCAACTCTGGTATTGTTTGGCATTGCAATCCTGTTCGGAATTACCGGAACCGTGGGCCTGTGGAATATCTGGGCTACCGTGTCAAATCATTCACCGCTGGTGTATGTGGCGGGTGGCTTGATTGTGGTTGGCTTTGGCATCAAGGCTGCGCTGGTTCCATTGCACACCTGGCTGCCGGATGCCCATTCACAGGCACCGAGTGGTATCAGTGCCATGCTTTCGGGTATCGTCATCGAAGCCGGTCTGGTGGCTATGCTGCGCTCCTTGAGCATTCTGGCACAGAGCCAGTTCCCTGCCGGGACAGTGTTGCTGGTTTTCGGTTGTATCAACATCCTCTTCGGCAACCTGCTGGCTTTCCGACAGGTCGAGGTCAAACGGTTGCTGGCCTTCTCGAGTGTTGCTCAGGTCGGCTACATGCTGGTCGGTTTTGGCGTGGCGGTACTTTCGAGTAGCTACGTGGCGGCGGCAGGCGGTTTCTTCCACATGATGACCCATGCCATGATGAAAGGTCTGGCCTTTTTAGCGGCCGGAGCTTTCTTGTATGTACTGCACATTGGTAAGGGTGACCATGCTCCGTTGGTGATGGATGATCTGAATGGCGCCTCGCGGAAATATCCGGTAGTAGCATTTTTCCTCAGCCTGGCTCTATTGGGCCTGGGCGGCCTACCGCCAATGGCCGGTTTTATGTCGAAATGGCAAATTTTGGTGGCGACAGCAAGCGTAAAGAGTACGTTGATGATTTGTGTGATCGTCTTCGTAGCGCTGAACAGCGTTCTTTCTCTGGGATATTACGTTCCGATGATCAACCGTATGTACCGGCTGACGCCTTCTGAAACAGTAGCTGCGGGTATGCCGGTGAATTGGGTAATGATCGTCCCGATGGTGATCCTGACGCTGGGAATTCTCGCCTTTGGCATCTGGCCGGGTTGGGCGAATTTGCTCAACTACAATGCTGCTGCCAGCTTCTTGTATCCCTTTGGCTTATAGGAGAGGAAAACAATGTCTATTTTATTAACTCCTCCATTAGCGTTTCTGATCTATATTCCGCTGGTCTTTGCCATCTTTTTCGTTGGCCGCGGGCTGGCAGGGAAGGGTACCCCTTCAGAAGAGAAATCCAGTCTGTACAGCAGTGGTGAAGAGGCCCCGACGGCTTTGGCGGCCCCGGGTTACCGGCCTTTCTTTTTGGTGGCGTTTTTCTTTGCCATCCTTCACCTGGGAATGCTGGTTCTGGCGACTGGAACGCTGGATGTCAAAATGATCCCCTATCTGGTGGGTCTGGTTCTGGCCCTGATCGCACTGATCCTGGGATAGTTTACCGGTAAAGGAGAAGAGCAATGGCTGATCCATTTCAAGATGTAATCGAAAAAGTAAAGACCTGGGCAAGAGTCAATTCGCCCTGGGCCATCCATTTCAACAGTGGTTCGTGCAACGGCTGCGACATCGAAATTCTGGCGACGCTGACGCCACGGTATGACGTAGAGCGCTTTGGCATAAAATTGCAAGGCAGCCCACGACATGCTGATGTGTTAATTTGCACCGGGCCGGTGAGTTTACAGGCCCGAGATCGTTTGATCCGTACCTATGAACAAATGCCTGATCCGAAATTTGTGATCGCGGTAGGCTCGTGCGCTCTCAGCGGCGGAGTTTTTCAGGGCTGTTACAATGTCGTGGGAGACATCAGCGAGGTGATTCCGGTAAATGTATACGTACCGGGTTGCCCGCCACGCCCGGAGGCAATCATTTATGGGGTAGTTCAACTCTTGAAAACCTTGCAAGGGGAATAGGAGAAATTATGGCAAAGAAAACTGTTGTGAAAAAGCCAGAAGAATTGCTCCAGGAGGCCTGTGAGCTATTGAAGATGTGGACGGTTTCTGAAAATGCCCCTGAAGAAAATCGTCTGGATATCGTGATCAATGGGAATGAGCTGAAAGAATGCGTGCGAGCCCTGGTAGCCGCCAAATGGGGTTATCTGGCAGCCATTTCCACTCTGGATCATCCTGAGTATTCAATTGTGGAAAGCTCGAATGAGAAAGCGGTGGTGCCTGACCGGGGCTCTGTTGAAGTGCTCTATCATTTCTGCAATGGCGCAGCGATCACTACTTTACGAGTCACATTACCCTACGAGAATAACAAGGTTGAAAGCATCTGCGACATCATCCCTTCCGCGACTCTGTATGAACGAGAAGCCATGGAACTGATGGGGATCGAATTTGTGGGTACCCCTAACGTAGATCATTTATTGTTACCTGATGGTTGGCCCGCGAACACTTATCCGTTACGGAAAGCATTTACTGGTTTAGAGAAAAAAGAGGAGAAATAATATCATGGA
>JAAZOQ010000347.1 GCA_012797695.1 Anaerolineaceae bacterium
CTCAAGTCGCAGGTTTGCCTCCGGCTTCCTCCAGACCTCGCTTCGCAGTGACGCCCTTGCCTTTGGCTAACAGTTGGTACAACCATCCTCTGTTTGGGACTTTCACCCTTTAGTCATCGCCCATGCTGGGCGCACAAACAATCATCAAGTCAAAACGGCTTGATGATTGTTTTATCTGTTTTCCTGAATTTCTTACCCGGGAATGGGTTTTCGTATCGGGCGAGAAAAGAGCTTGCGAATGCCCCAGATCACAATCACGGCTGCCGCTACGATGCCCAAATTCTTCAGCAATTCAAGCCAGGCGATGCCAGCCGGGAGCTCGCCCTCCTCACCGCCATGCCCGCCGCGGAAGCCCGTTCCATCGCCCAGTCCCTGACCAGGGCCACCACCCTGATGCAGACCAGTGCCATTCAATTCCCCAGTCGATTGCAAAGTGGCAGTTGAGGAAAATGAACCCCCATTTGCGATGAAATAAACTGCCGCGCTCAAAAGAACCGTGACAAGTAAAACTATCAGTATTCTGCCTAGCGTTTTCATTATTTTGCGCTCCAATTCTGCTCATCACTGCGCACAGGTACCGGTTCCAGACGGCGGGGCCGTGAAAAATGGGTGCGTAACGGCGCAATCAAATGATTCTTGACCACTGCTACCAGCCAGTTCCAATGCAGTGCAAAATGTGCGGCGACCAGATAGAGAGTGACATCTGCAGAAAGGGAATGGATCGTCTTCCACTCTCCACCTCGCGGCAGGGTAATTCCGAAGGTTGCCAATACCGTCTTCGAGATCATCAACCCACTCAAATTGACCACAATGAAAGCCACAAAGATGAAGAAATCTACCGTGAAATTGATGCGCTGCAGTGCCGGCATCTTTTTGAAGAATTTTGCTAACGTCTTCACCACCCAATTCCAGTGCAGCAACAGATGCACCAGCAAGGTCAAGAAAAAGGCCGCTCCCAGCCACTCATGGATGGATTCGCCTGTGATTTGGGGTTCAAAAGTGATCAAAAAGCCCGTAAATATCAAAATATCCAAAACAAAATAAAGTTTCGCTTTCATTTTTTCTCCACGAATAAAATCTCATACGATATTCTTGAGGATAAATGAAAAGTATGGATATCTTGTGAAGAAAGGGTGCAATCTTATCGAAGAAAATAACCTATGGAGAGCTTTTTTCTCCAGTTCAGTTCAGTGCAGCATGACCTTGACCATAACCACGTCACCGACCATGAAGTCAGATTTTTGCGGATCAGGTAAGTAATGGGCCGATTGGGGAAACTGTTTCAGCTTTTCCGACAAACCACGGCGAATTTCTTCACGATCGTCCTCCCCGCGCAAGACAAGCGCATCGCCAGAGAGCCATTCCCCACGAAGGCAAACGTTGACCAAACCACCACCCACCAGATTCCACCACCAGCGTTTCTTTTCAGGCATGCCTACCGTCACCCAAATTTCCTGCCCGGCCTGGACGTACTGCACCGGGGTCGTGTAGAACTTTTTGCTCTTGCGGCCCTGGAATGAAATCAACATCACTCCCTTATCCATCCAGCCGTGCAGCGGACCGGACAAGATCCAGCGCATCAGCGGATTCAGCACATGATTCATCCACCACATCATTTTTTCTCCATTATCCTTTGACCCAGACATTCATCTGGGATTTGCCACGGTTGCCCCACTGCGCATAGGGTAAAAAAGTCAGTTCCTCTCCTCGAACCGATTGGCCTTTGAGCAGCAGCGTACCACCAAACAGATCGGGGGCAAATACCTCCCGCAACGATGAACGGTCCAGACGCACCTTGAAAAGATCAACGCCAGGTTGATCAATACTCTCGAGGCAATACACCAGCGGCCCGCGAGTCACCGCTACCCGTCCACGCAGGGCATGAGCTCGTTCATGCGGTTCACGAATCTGAATGGGAGTGGGAAACTCCAGGCGCAGGCGATCCCCCTCCCGCCACTCCCGATCAATAATCGCGTAATAACTTTTTTCGGGGTACACACCGCTGAGAGGCTGTTCATATTCAAATTTTGGGTACGTTAAATAGGACTTCGAATTGAAATTGACACGGTATTCTGCACTTTCAGTCCAGGAAGGAACACGAAAACGGAGCATCACCTCCCCGATGCGACGGGGATGGAAAATGACCTCAACCTTTCCCTGCCAGGGAAGCTGAGAATGGATCTCGAGATCGATCTGGGTTTGCGGCAGGGTGATCGTACTGCCTACATATTGATGCAGCCAGATATGCCGCGAAGCACCCGATGCCACGTACTTGCCCAAATCCGCAAAAGTGCGCGAAAGATTCGATGGGCAGCAAGGGATCGAATACCAGGGCTGGCGCTCGATACCGCCGCGCACCAGAGTAGGATTGTTATAGAGATAAGTTGTTCCTTCCCAGCCCATGCCAGGCAGAACCGCGTTGTAAAGCTGCCATTCCATCAAATCCGTGAATTTCGCACTGTTGGTCATCAAAGCCAATTGCCAGTTCCATAACACGGAAGCAATAGCAGCGCAGGTCTCATTGTAGGCAACTTCAGGGTTCAACTCATAATCACGGCCAAACCCCTCCCGATCAGGCAGTGCGCCCAACCCACCCGTAACATCCATGCGGCGGTGCACCATGTGAGACCATACTTGCTTCATGGTATTGAACAGGGGTTCCTCTTCGTATTCCAGAAGCATCATTGCTTCAGCAGTTTCAAGATAACCAAAACGGACACTGTGGCCTTCGGGCACAAGCTGCTCGCGCACCGGCAAATGCTGCTGAAAATAGCGTCCGCTCAAACTGTTGCCATAAAAACGCAGCAGGCTGAAACGGGGTTTCACCGCACGGTTGGCGGCAGGCAAGCGATCGCGCTGCTCGCCGGGGTGTTGAGCGAAATATCCGGCACGCCGTGATCGGATCAGACGTTCGCGCTGCCCATTCGAAATGAACTGTCGTGCCAGGCTTCGCCCGAAATGAGGAGTATGGCCGCGTACTTCGATAAAATGACGAGCCAACTCGCGATAACGGTCTTCGTGGGTCGCTGCATACAAGCGAAAGAGGGCAATTTCGACCTCTTCATGCCCAGGCGTCATCGCCGGTTCTGCCTGCGAGAACTCTCTGACGAGTAAATCCGCGGCCTTACAGGCAATCGACAGCATCTCTTGCCGTCCAGTTGCCAGAAAGTGAGACACCCCGGCCTCGATCAAATGTCCGTGGCAATACAGTTCGTGCTCGATTTGTAAATTGACCCAACGCTGCCCAGGAAAATGGATCTGATTATAGGTAAACAAATAGCCATCCGGTTCCTGGGCCCGGCCCAGTAAAGCAATAAAATCATCCATCAGGGCACACAACGGCTCACTGTGCTGATCGCGCTCGATACGGGCAGCAGCATCCAGCCACTTGGTAGCATCCGAGTCAGCGAAAAACCAACCCTCACGGAATCCCTCTTTTTCTCCTGCTGCAATGCGAAAATTATCGATACAACCGCTGTGTTCGAGCATTTGCCACTGGTGGAAAATACCGTGCTGGCTGCTGGCTTCTCTGCGCCCGGCCCAAAACGGATCGGTTATCCTGACATTGCGCGGGTCAAGTTCTTCCATGGATGACTCCCTTTTCGATATGTCAAAAGTATAGCATGAGCAAAAGAACCCGAAAACCATTTCACAGCCGGTAAGATTCATCCTTTTAGTTGACGGGCCGAATAGAAGAATTGTTGAA
>JAAZOQ010000348.1 GCA_012797695.1 Anaerolineaceae bacterium
GGAAGTGTAAAGCCGGATGGTGATCGAATTCAATAACTCAGTGGAGGAAAATTCCTGGAAGAAGAGCAGCCCATCCACCCCAGTAGAGACGGAGGTGTAATTGAATGATGAAGTATCCAGCATGGCAAGTGCTTCTGCCGGATCAGTGCTGACAATCTCAACTGTGATCGTTTCGCCCACATTCATGGGAGCACGGGCAAATATCTGATAGTAATAATCGCCATCATCGACATACCCGACTCGTTTATCATAGAAGGTCTGAGTACTGCACACTCCCACTGTCTTTTGTGCTTCAGCCGGGCCAGTATAATAGCCAAAAAGTGCATACGTTCCAGCCGAGGGGGCCACAGCACAAACTGAATATTGATTTTCTTCACTGGCACCCCGACTTGTGGTCGTCTCCAGTTTGACCCATTTGCCATCCATGAGCTGATAGATTGTGCCCACCCACTTAAATTGCGCCCCACGGAATGAATGGCAAATCTGCCCGGGTTCGGTGATCTTCACCCCATCCGCCAGCAGCTGCAGCCAGTCATACGGGGCTGGAGTACTCGCCAAGTCGATGCTGACCTCAGTACCGGTCGACCAGGCCCCGTCGGCGATCCCAGCAACAGGTTGAGGTTGCGGTTCAAGAGTTTTGGCCAACACCATCTTCGGCGCTGGGGCCCAAATGACTCCCAAAATTAATACAAGGGCCAGTGCAAAAAGCATTCCTTTTTTCATCGTATTCTCCAGTTATTCAATTGATGGTCCAACAGATATTTATTTATAGCATTTTGAGAATAGTTGTGTCAATCTGCAATTTGCAAATTTCTATATAATCATCTTAAGGAGAAAAAAAGTTTGTTTGAACCGGGAAAATTCTTCCTTACATAAAAATACTCAGTACTTACAGAATCTAATTTCAGATTGACCATTTTTAGGAGGGCTATATGAAATTAAAACCTTTTTTCTTGTTCACTGCTTTGCTCATGCTCACTGCCGTGGCATGTAATTTAAGTGGGAATCAGCCAACTCCTGCTGAAAATACGAGGAATGCTGATCTTGACGCAACGATCGTAGCGCTGCAAAATCAGGTTCAAACCCTTTCCCAACAGAATCCATCGGAGGATGCAAACGAAGAAAACTCACCAGTTTCATCTCCAACTCCAAACCTTCCCACCTCGCCCGTTCCTGCAGGAGTACCCATCGAATATGATGGGTGGTCAATGGCAGTCAGTAAAGAACTGAATATAAACGAGTATGACAATATCTGGGGGATCGATATCTACGTTCATAATTTAACTAACAGTTCCCGAATCTTCCGGTTTACCAATTCATCCATTACGGCCACAGATAATCTCGGAAATACCTACCAGCCCAGCCCAATTTGCCCGTATGTCGGTTGCAGTACGTGTGAGGAATATTATTATCAGGTCAAAAACCTTGAGGTCGAGGCCAACGAGGAAAAAACCATTTCTTCTGGCACGACCGGGAATGGTTGTATGAACGACAATGGAAACAACCTCTTCATTGGCCCAATTCCTGTCAATGTTAATAGCCTGATCATTCATTTTGAAGAGTTTGGCCCATTTAGCGGCGTGGATGTGACCATCGATCTATAAAGCGGTAACTTATTGAATCTGTACTTAAGAAACAAGGCACGGGAACGTCATGCCTAGTTTAGAATATCGCTCCCCAATTCTAGTCTTGAAGGGGGAGATCTACTCTTATGTAGGCCTTAGTTCCCGTTTCATTTTCCTCTATAGTCCACGGACACAACAAAGGAACTGAGATCAAAAGTCTGCGCTGCCTGCAGCGGATCAGGCAGTTTATCGATCATCTCGATCTTTCCCTGCAAAAGGAAGAGTACATGCGCACAGTAAGAAAGCGAGAGCTAATAAAAATGCCACTCTTTTGATTTTCATCTATTTATCCCAATTGCTTGGTTGATTAGATTAGAGCAAAAGATGCAAAGAATTCATTACTTTTTAGTAATTAATTCTTTGGAGATATTTGTTTATTTGACTCTCCTTCAGCTTGATCTCCTTCTTTCCTTTTTTGTATTCCTGGTTTAGTCGTGCAACGATAAAAGAAAAGACTAGAATCACCAGAACAGCCAGTATCACCAAAAATAAGAAAAAACCCTTGGATTGAGAAACAGAAACCGAAAAAGAAACCCATGAAAACAATAATACTGTCGCCGCTGAAGCCAACCCTTGAATTCCAGCTTTGCGTTTGCGCAAAATCGCGGATTTGCGCTTTTCGAGCTGGCGAATATCTTCTCGCAAGCGGAGCATAGCCAGTTCTGCATTCGTTTTGTCGATTCCCTGGTTCATTGTTTTGATCTGATCAATCACCGGTGCCAAGGTAACAATGCCATCGCCTCGTTTGACCAGATACTCATTTCCACAAAAACCGCAGGCAAAACGTTCGATTTCACTGGTAATTTTTAGTTTCCCACCACACGAGGGACAGGTAAGCGAGATGAAGTCTGTCATAAGTCCTCCCTGATATCTTATCAAGATACACCAAACTTGAATCAAAATCAATAAAAAACAGAATAACTTTTGCGGCTGGAGAGGAATAGCACGACGGTCTGTCACCAAGAAACTTTTTCGTCTCGTTTCTCGAACTTGTTTTCGAAAAACATCTAGTATAAGATAGAGAAAAGGGCCAAAATTTCACAGGAGGGAAAGATGTCGATTCAAGTTTTCTTCAATGAAGAAGATCAGATCATCGAATCACACCTGGATGAACCTTTTGATTGGTCGATCATCGAAAGGATGGTGCCGCAGCTTTCACACCAGATTCTCGAAAGACAATGCCGGCGAATCTTGCTCGATTTTCGTGGAGCAAATCTGCATTTGAGCACATTCAATGTCTACGCCACCCCTCAGAAGCTTGCCGAAGAATTCAAGAAACTGGGGATCGATATCCGTTCTCTGAAACGAGCGCTGATCTTCATGCCAGACGATGGAGACTATCGTTTTTTGGAAACAGTATCGATCAACCAGGCGCAGACCCTGCGGATTTTCTTCGATGAAGAAATGGCCAAAGCCTGGCTGACCGGGAAAAAATTTTCTGGGAAAGGTTGACCTGATCTCATGTGATTTATGCGACTACGCAAAAATCGAGCAAAGGTATAATCTGACAAAGCTTTTTTATAAAATACAAATTACGACAAAACAGGGTGAATCGATGAAAGTTTTTTCGCAAAAACTGCAGGGATTGTGCAAACGGGAAAACGTCCTCCTTTCGGCGAGCTTTAGCCTGCTGACCGCTTTTTTGACCAGCGATCGCTGGACATACCTGCTTCTGCACCGCTACTTCGACGGTATGGGTTTCCTCCTCCAGACGCTGGTGATCGCCGGGCTCACCCTGATCTGTTTTCCTTTCATTTCCCTTCTGTTGTTCCTTATCAAAAAGCTGATCGCATTTTTTCTCCCTCCAGGGTCTTGCGCTGGATTTTTCCCCAGGCCATCTGACCCGGGCCAGACACGAATTCTCAAAGCCGTCCAGATTTTGGCCGTGGGCATTCTGCTTGTTTTTTTGAACTGCAACGTCCTTGGCCAGATCGATCTTTTTACATGGAAATTCGATTCACCGCTCAACTCTATCCGCTCAAATGTAGCAGGCAATGATTTCAGAGTGGGCATCTACCGCCCTGCCAAAGCACTGACAGAATACTTCAATATATATCCCATGCGGGAGAATGATTTTTCACCTCGTTACCCACCACTGGTCAACGTGTATGGACTGCCCTTTTTGCTCTTCGATGAGAATACTGCTTATCTGGTCCAGGGAATATTGCTTTACCTGCTGAATATTGCCTGTGTGGGGCTGAGCTGCCTGCTGATAAACAAAATATTTTTTGCCAGGCTGAAAGCGGATGCCATGTTTATCGGGATGCTCAACGTTGCCCTTTTCATTTTATTTTCGCTACTATCGGTAACCAGTTACCCCTTCCTTTTCAGCCTGGAGAGGGGAAATTACGACATTGTGGCCTTTTTCTTTGCCTTGCTGGGAATCTGGTGCGCCATCACCCGGCCCGAGAAGGTCTGGCTGCAGGTATTACTGGTTTCGATCGCCTTCCACCTCAAAATCTACCCGGGGCTGCTCTTCGCTTTACTGCTGATCAAACATGGCAAGAAGATGCTCTTGCCAACACTGGTGGTCAACCTGGGGCTGCTCTTCATCATCGGGCCACAAAACGCCTTCGGCTACCTCCGCTCCTTCCTTTCCTCAATGGGAGCCGGGAACGTGATTGGTGCGGCGACCAGTTCATCGGGGCTGACCTTTGCCAACGGTCTGGTCAGCCTGCATCCCGGTTGGGCCTCCGCCGAAACGATCCTCTCCAGAGCGTTCACTCTTCTGCCGTTACTGCTCTGGCTGGTGACCCTGTTGCTCCTGCGTAAGCAATGGCACACGCCAGTTGGGGAATTGTTGATCTTTGCCGCCTCACTGCCGCCCATGATCACCGTACCCAGCATCGCCTACGATTACAAACTGGTCATCATTGCCTCTTGCTTTCTGGTGCTGCTGGCCGGGTGGATACTTACCCGGTATCTGCAACAAAACCCCCACGGTGCCTGGCTGAGCTGGCTTTTCTTTTTCGTCTTGAGCGCACTCTCGATCCGCTACTTCGACCCCAATTATCTGGTACCTTTCTGGATCAATGACAAATACCCGACCATGTTGGTTGCTCAGATATTTTTGCTGGTCATGATCCTAATCGAGAAGAAAGCAAGATCGGAACAGGCTCAGTTGATTGCTGAGGAATAAATTCAAATTGAAGTGTTTTTAACCCTCTACTGGTTGACAATACTTCCCTGTCTCGCTCTCAGGATATAAATTCTCCACGCCAAAATATCTACAAATGATGCCAGGGCAAAGAATAAATAATGGATAAATGACAATCCCCAAAATATGAGGATCAGCCCCATAAAAAAAGGAAGAACGAAATTAGCAAAACAATTTAATATCAGTTGGCTATTGATTGATTGAGGAGTCATTTTAAATTTAGCCTCCGATGAGAAATACTTCTTTTCCCATTCCCAGGGTTTCACCAGAGCATAAACAGAGAAAGCAGCAGCGGCTATTTCCCAGATGAGCAAACTGCCAAAGGGAATTTCTTCTAGGTCAGTTTGTATCTTTGTTATAAAAAAC
>JAAZOQ010000048.1 GCA_012797695.1 Anaerolineaceae bacterium
CAGTTTTTACCCGGTGATTCAGGTTACAATTTAGGGGTCAGTTTATCGTGAATCTGTAGTGAAAAGAGGACAATGAACAAGAAAATCATTCCATTTCTTCTGGCATTCACACTGGCCTTTTCAAGTTGTGTGCCAGCAGCAAACGGTGCTTCCACCAGTAACTCTCAGTCGAGTGGCGCTTCTTCCGCTGCCGCCACCCCAACGATCACTCCTACTCCCCTTCCAGAACAACAATATGTCACCGGCGCAGAAGAGTTTTACAATGGCGACTACGATAACGCTCTGGCCCAACTGGCTGCTGCCCAGACTTCTACCGATCCTGAGATTGTTTCTCAGGCCATGATTTTGATCGGACGGATTTACCAGTACGAAAAGAACTACCAAAAAGCCATTGAGACCTTTGGATCGGTGATCAACTATCAACCGGCCGGCGATACCCGCAATACTGCCTATTTCTTTATGGCACAGGTCTACGCTGAAATTAAAGAGTATCAACTCGCGGCAAATGCCTACGGCGACTATCTCAGCCTTACTTCCAATTCACCCATTGCGGCAGACATTCTCGAGATGCAGGGCGACGCTCTGGTTCAGGCCGGCAACAATGCGGATGCTTTGAAAGTTTACAATCAGGCCATCACCACTGCCCGCCCTGAGTATCTCGAAGAGCTAAAGCTGAAAGCTGCGCAGGCCACTGCTGACAGCGGCGATGTAGATTCAGCCATTGCTCAATACCTGGCGCTCTACGACTCCGCGCAATTGAATTCCACCAAAGCCACTGCCAATCTCTATCTGGGGCGGCTCTATCTGCAAAAAGGCGACACTGATTCAGCTTATGCCCGTTTTCAGGATTCCGTAGCGCAGTTCCCGGCTTTCTACGATACCTACAGCCAATTGGTAGCTCTGGTCGATGCCAATCAATCTGTCGACGATCGTCTGCGCGGCATCATCGATTACAATGCTGGTCAATACGGCATGGCCATCTCAGCCTTTGATCGCTATATTACTTCTCATGCCGATTACACCGCTGATGTGCTGGCATATAAAGCTTACTCTTACTATGAAATGGGCGACTACGAGAACGAAGTCGCCACCTGGAATTTGTTAATCCAGAAGTTCCCGAATGATCCCAATTATTATGCCAGTGCCTTTATCGAAAAAGCTACCACCCAGTATCAGAAGTTACAGCAATATCCAACCGCCGCACAAACCCTGCTTACTTATGTAACCGAAGCCTCCTCGGCCAATGAAGCGCCTGCTTATCTCTATCAGGCAGCCCGCATTTACGAACAAGGAAACTTGCTTGAAATGGCCGCGCAGACCTGGGAACGGGTTACGAACGAATACCCCGCTTACGAAAAATCCACCCTGGCACAATTCAACGCCGGCATCTGTTATTACCGGCTTGGTGAATACGCCCAGGCCTTGACCACCTTCCAGCGCAACGCCTTGTTGACCTCCAATGCTCCCGATAAAGCCCGCGCCGAAATGTGGATCGGTAAAACTCAGCAGGCCCTTAACGATAAAGCCAGCGCCCAGAGCTCTTTTGAGCAGGCCGCTCGCGAAGACCCCACCTCTTATTATTCCATTCGGGCAGCAGAACTGGCCCAAAATCAAAAACCATTTTCTACCAGCGCCAATATCGATCTGGGCGTAGAGCTAGCCAGCGAGAAAAAAGAAGCCGCCGAATGGATGCGCAGCAAGTTTACCATCGCCAATGATGTAGATTTGCTCTCGCCGGGAGAACTGGCCAGCAACATCCTCTACCAACGCGGAGACGCTTTCTGGCAATTAGGGTTGGTGGATCGTGCCCAGACAGAATTCGACTCGCTGCAGGAAGACCTCTCATCAGACGCCGTCAATAGCTTTCGCCTGATGAACCATCTCGTCGATTTGGGACTCAATCAGAGTGCTATTTACTGCGCCCGTCAAATTTTAGACATGATCGGCTACGGTGACCTTTCCTTGCTCTCGCAAACCCCACAATACTTCAATCACGTTCGCTTTGGTACTTATTTCCGCGAGATCATCGTCCCCACCGCCAGCGAGAACGGCTTCGATTCGCTGGTGCTGTTCAGCATCATTCGACAGGAGTCACTTTTCGAGCCAGAGATCACCTCCAGCCAGGGCGCCGAGGGGCTGATGCAGATTCTGCCCTCTGTTGGTCAAGAAATTCAGGCTGATTACGGTTGGCCGCAAAACTATCAAGATTCTGATCTTGCCCGCCCGCTCATCAACATCAAGTTAGGAACGCACTATCTAGCTAAATGGTATAACTACTTCGATCAAAATATGATTGCTGCCCTGGCTTCTTACAACGGCGGTATCGGTTATACCTTGAACTGGGAATCTCTTTCCAACAACGATCCCGATTTACTCCTCGAGGTCATTCCCGACAATTACGAAACCCAAAACTACATCCGGCAAATCCGTGAATTTCTAGAAGTTTACAAAACCATTTACTCACGCCAATAAGCTCTTAAAAAAGAATCGCCTGCATAAGCAGGCGATTCTTTTTTATTCATTCACAAACTACTTTTTGTAAGCCTTGAGGGCTTCCTTGCGGGCAGCAGCCAGTTCGGGTTTCAGGGCAGCCTGACCAGCAGCCAGACGAGCAACCGGAACACGGAACGGAGAGCAGCTCACATAGTTCTGACCGATGCTGTAGCAGAAAGCGACAGAGGCAGGATCGCCACCGTGCTCACCGCAGATACCCACCTCAAGACTCGGGCGAGTAGCGCGGCCATCAGCCACAGCCATCTTCATCAATTTACCCACACCCTCCTGATCCAGCGTCTGGAACGGATTCTTGGGCAGGATGCCTTCTTCAACGTAGCGCACGAGGAAGCTGCGTTCAGCATCATCACGGCTGTAGCCAAAGGTCATCTGGGTCAGGTCGTTGGTACCGAAAGAGAAGAACTCAGCCAGAGTGGCCAGTTCGCCGGCAACCACAGCGGCGCGCGGGATCTCGATCATGGTGCCAAACTTGTAGGTGAATTCAACACCCTTCTCCTGCATTACCTCTTTGGCAATGCGGACGAGGCGCGGCTGGATCCACTTGAGCTCATTGATGTGCCCAGTCAATGGGATCATGACCTCAGGGTGAACCTTGATACCACGTTTTGTGCAGTCAGAAGCAGCTTCGAAGATAGCGCGAACCTGCATCTCAACGATCTGCGGCATAGC
>JAAZOQ010000049.1 GCA_012797695.1 Anaerolineaceae bacterium
CTTCACGGGGTTGAATGCATCCTGGCCCTCTTTGGAACCGCACAGGGTCAGCCATTTGATAGCGGCATCGCGATCTTTGGCACCTACCGGCAGAACGAAGCTGTCGGACAGGAAGTCATACATACCCTTGGTGCCCGGAACCGGCATGTAGCCGAAATCGGTACCGGCTTTCAAACCGAGGTTGCCACCGGCCACATCACCTTCGAAGTAACCATCTGCACAGTCGCCCATCACGTTGAAGGCGGCATCGCCGTCAGCTACGAGTTTGGAGGCATCCTGCCAGGTCAAAGAAGCATAGTCCGTGTTGGCATAGCTCATGACTTTGGCAAAGTTGGCGATAGCAGTGGTGACATCGGCAGAAGCCCAGTCGGCTTTGCCCTGCCACAGAGCGGTGTATTCATCAGCACCGACGGTGGCCAGAAGAACGGTCTCGAACAGTTGTTTTTCAGTCCAGGATTCGCCCAGGGCCAGAGGAGCGCTCATACCGGCGGCCTTCAGGTCGTCCATGGCTTTGATCCAGCTATCGAAACTGGTGGGATCCGGGGCGGCAACATTGTACTGGGCCAGGACCTTCGGGTTGTACCAGAGGACGTTGGCGCGGTGAATGTTCACGGGCACGGAATAGGGGTGACCATCCTGAGAGATCAAGGGGATCAAGGTAGCCGGGAAGACATCGTACCAGCCATTGGCTTTGTACAGGTCATCCAACGGTTCCAACTGACCGGCTTTTACATAGGTACCGATCAATTCCTGACCGGCATGACCCTGGAAAGAATCGGGGGGATCGCCAGCGGAAAGGCGGGTCGCCAACACAGCTTTCGCGTTGGAGCCAGCGCCACCGGCAACGGCAGCATTGATGAATTCAATGTCAGGATTTTCTGCGTTCCAAATCTTGATCATGGCTTCCAAACCAGCGGCCTCACCGCCACCTGTCCACCATGAGAAAACTTCCAGCTGCTGTTTTGCGGCTGGAGCCTGGGTCGGAGCCTCTGTGGCTGCGGGAGCCGCAGTGGTAGCAGCTGCAGCGGGAGCCTGGGTTGCCTGGGCGCATGACGCCAGCAGCATCGAGACGACTACCATAACTGCAATTACGAGAGTGATACTCTTCTTGGGCATTGCTATCTTCTCCTTCTAGATTGTTGTGGATTGGGACACAATATTGGCACATCCGTGTGCCAATATCCATTAATTTCATTATAATAAAACCGCCCGGTGAAACAATTGTTTAACGGACATTGAGCGGACATTAAAGGGACAGGGACACAGGGAATCCATAATGGTCGATCGATCTACTTTTAACGAAATCATCAAGGACGTTTTGGGGAACCTTTACGACACGGCTGCCATTGAGACTCACCCCATGCTCTTTTCGGTCCTGCAGATTCCGGCGGGGCATACAGGCAGCAAGGGGGAGTACATCCGCCAGTTGATCCTCGAAGCGATCAACCAGTTGAAACCGCTGCGCAAAGAAGAATCCATCAGTTCACCCGAATGGCGGCCTTACTACATTCTGTATAAACGCTACGTCGACGGTATGGGCGTGCAGGAACTCTCTGACCAACTGGCCATCAGTCCACGCCAGATGCGCCGCGATCACCACCGCGCTTTTCTGTCGCTGACCGAGATTCTGTGGTCGAAATATCAGCTCGTCACCCCCACTGCCGAGAATGAACCCGAGCCTCCCAGCAGCCGTGCCATCGAGATTCACAAAGAGATTGTCGATCTGGTAGATACTGCCTACGGAGTCTATAAAACACTGCGGCGCCGCTTTGACGAAAAGAAGATCACCGTCTCCATTACCCCTGCCGAGAGCCTCTCGGTCGTGGTCACCGACCGTGTCATTTTGCGGCAGGCACTCATCGGCATCTTTAATGAAAGCCTCCACATCCAAAACGGCAATTCTCTGAGCATCCACTTTCATAATGAAGAGCAGGCCGTCGTGATCGACATTTCCGCCCCGGTCAGCTCCGTCTGGGAATCAGCCAGCGAAGAAGAAATCGATGACGATCTCAACGCCGTCCGCTACTGGTGCCGCTTCATCGACGCCGAACTGCAAGAAAAAGTCAGCCAGAAAAATGGCCAGAAACAGATCGAATGGCTCATTAAACTTCCCCTGGCCAGCAAGAACATTCTGCTGGTCATCGACGATCAGCCGGCCGTCCTCAATCTTTTCAAGCGCTACCTTTCACAGAGTGCCGTCTATCCGGTAGGGGTGGAGCAGGCCAGCCAGGCTTTTTCACTGGCCCAGCACCTGCAGCCGGCCGTGATCACCCTCGACGTAATGATGCCGCAAATGGATGGCTGGGAATTGCTGCAAACGCTCAA
>JAAZOQ010000349.1 GCA_012797695.1 Anaerolineaceae bacterium
AAAAAACCAGATACTTGAGAAAGTATCTGGTTTTCATTTTCTGGGGCTCCGAGATCACTTAATAATTTCGTAAAGCTCGATCAGCACGCCACCGGTGCTCTTGGGATGGATAAAGGCCATTTTGCGGCCGGGAAGTTCAATCGGTTCTTCGTTGATCAGGCGGATGCCTTTGGCTTTAAGGTCGGCAAGCATGCCGGCTACATCGTCTACTTCGAAGCAGAGGTGATGCATCCCTCCCCCGCGCTCGGCCAGAAATTTGGCTGCCCCGGTATCGGGAGCCGTTGGTTTTACCAGCTCTACTTCTGTATCAGCTACCGGCAGGAAAGCGACGGTAGATTTTTGCGAGGGAACGTCTTCGACGTGATCGACGGCAATACCCAGTGCATCGCGCCAGAACTTAAGTGCCTCGTCAATATCAGGTACGACAACAGCAATGTGATTGATCTTTGTCAGTTTAGCCATGCGAGATTCCTTTCGGTTATCCCCATACCGGGGGCTGATATTCTCCCCATACCTGGCGGAGGACACCGCAAATTTCCCCGAGGGTGAGGTCGTGTTCGACACACTCGATCAGAAGCGGCATCAAATTCTGCTGGCTTTTGGCGGCTTGAGCCAGCGTGCCCAATAACTCAGCCGCTTTTCCTTGATCCCGGGATTGGCGCAAGGCAGCCAGACGCTGGCGCTGGTTTTCTTCGATGGACGGATCTACTTTGAGACGCTCCAGTTCAATTTTTTCATCGGACTGGAAAGCGTTGACCCCTACCACGACCTGTTCGTTCTTTTCGATTGCCATCTGGGCTTGATAAGCAGCCTCAGAAATTTCGTTTTGCATAAATCCTTTTTCGATGGCGGCCAGTGCTCCGCCCAAGGCATCGATCTGTTGAATGTAATCCATGGCGCGGCGGGCAATTTCATCGGTCAGGTACTCGATGACGTAAGACCCGGCCAGAGGATCGACCGTGTCGGCTACCCCAGATTCAAAGGCGATGATCTGCTGAGTGCGCAGGGCAGTACGGACGGATTTTTCGGTGGGCAGCCACAAAGCTTCATCCATTGAGTTGGTGTGCAGAGATTGTGTCCCGCCCATTACGGCAGCCAGGGCCTGCAGGGTTACCCGCACGATGTTATTTTCAGGCTGCTGCGCGGTGAGGGTAGAGCCGCCCGTCTGAGTATGGAAGCGCAGCATCCACGATTTGGGATCCTGGGCGCCAAAGCGTTCGCGCATGATCTGAGCCCACAGGCGGCGTGCTGCCCTGAATTTGGCCACTTCTTCGAGAAAGTTATTGTGGGCAGCAAAGAAAAAGGAAAGCTGCGAAGCAAACGCATCCACCTGCTGCCCAGTCTTAATGGCTGCCTGAACGTATTCGATGGCATCAGCCAGGGTGAAAGCAACTTCCTGCACGGCAGTCGAACCGGCTTCGCGGATGTGGTAACCCGAAATACTGATCGTATTCCACAGTGGGATTTCTTTTTCGCAGAAGGAAAAAACGTCAGTGATGAGGCGCAAAGAGGGAGTAGGCGGGAAGATGTAAGTTCCGCGCGCCACATACTCTTTGAGTATGTCGTTCTGGATTGTGCCCCGTAACTGTTTCATAGCGACGCCCTGACGCTTGCCGACGGCAATGTACATGGCTAACAGCACGGCAGCCGGGGCGTTGATGGTCATACTGGTCGAGACCTTATCCAGAGGGATTTGATCGAAGAGAGTTTCCATGTCTTTGAGCGAAGAGATGGATACCCCTACCTTGCCGACTTCGCCCAGTGACATGGGGTCATCGGCGTCATAGCCAATTTGAGTGGGCAGATCAAAAGCCACGGAAAGACCGGTCTGGCCCTGGTCGAGCAAATAGCGGTAACGTTTGTTTGATTCTTCGGCGCTGGCAAAGCCGGCGTATTGGCGCATGGTCCAAAAACGGCTGCGGTACATGGTGGGTTGGACGCCGCGGGTGAAGGGATATTCGCCTGGGAAGCCCAGATTGTGCATGTAATCGGAATTTTGTGGGGTCGCGGCGCGTGGTAGTGGAATCCCTGAGGGGGTGGTGAATTCAGCTTTGCGTTCTTTGTACTTGCTGACTATGGGTTGAACGACTTTCTCCTCCCAACGTGCTTTTTCATCATCAAGGGTCATAAGAGCCTCTTTACTCAAGAATGGTCACGCACTGACAGTATACCCTAACTGAGCAGTCCATTGCAGTGATGAAATTATGATACACTTTAGCTAAATCTCCCAGGAAAAATACGATGAGCGACTTCTTACAACTTGTAGTATTACTCGTAATCATATTAGTAGCAGCAAAGGTGTCTGGTTATTTGAGTACGCTCATCCATCAACCAGCCGTTTTTGGTGAACTACTGGTCGGCGTGTTGCTTGGGCCTTCTTTGCTCAACATTACCCAGCTTTCTTTCATCACGAATACGCATGTCGGTGATTTCATCAGCGAGATGGGCGAAATTGGGGTGTTATTGCTGATGTTTCTGGCTGGTCTGGAATTGCATCTCAAAGATCTGGCTAAAAATACGCG
>JAAZOQ010000050.1 GCA_012797695.1 Anaerolineaceae bacterium
GATCGTGGCGCAGGCCCAGGAGATCGTGCTCTCACTGGGGGTATCGAACGTAGTGGGCAGTAATTCCCATTTGGCGCCATTCCACGAAGCTACCTGGCCGCCCCAACCTTGATTGAGGGCAGTGATCGGGAAGCAAGCCTTGGCAGTGCTGGGAGCCAGTCCACTCACGGTGATGGCCTGACCCTCGAATTGCTTCTCGCCAGTGGGGAACCCGGCCGGGAGGAGCAGATTGCCGCTGCTGACGACACTGGCAGCGGGCAGGGTAGATACATCCACAAAAGAGAGGCTGAAGGGAGCGTTGCCACTGAGCAAAGTGACGGTGGGCTGAGGTTGATTGGCCAGTACCGTTCCGCTGGAGCTCAGCAGAAGTACCAGAACCAGAATGACGCTAACGGCAAGAGTACATCTTTTTTTCATATTGTCCTCCAGAAGATGTATGTGTGGCGTCGGTGAAAAGGGAATGATCACATGTTGCAATTAATATAGCATAAATTTGGAGTAAACGTTCCAATATTAGCGAACTTCTTTTTGCGTGATAGAATATCCCCCTGTACTTAAAATTACTCAAGGATCTCATCACCCATGCCCGATTTTGCAAAATCCATTGCCAAAGCACTTAATCTGCGGCCTGAACAGGTTGCCGCTGCCATTGAACTACTGGATGAAGGGGCCACAATCCCATTTATTGCCCGGTACCGCAAGGAACGCACCGGTACGCTGGATGAAGAACAACTGCGCCAGGTACAGGCACTGCTTGAAAAGGGCCGCGCTCTGGAAGAAAGGCGTGCGGCGGTCATTGCCTCGGTCGAAGAACAGGGTAAGATGACCCCCGAGCTGCTCGAAAAATTTCAAGCGGCCGATAACATGACCGCGCTGGAAGATCTGTATGCGCCTTACAAGCCCAAGCGGCGCACTCGTGCCTCCATTGCCCGCGAAAAGGGGCTGCAGGGCCTGGCGGACATGATCCTGATGCAGGCGCGCACCCCCGGGGATGCCGAGAAGATGGCCCAGGGCTTCTTGAATGAGCAGGTGCTGACCACCGAGGATGCTCTGGCTGGGGCGCGCGACATCGTGGCCGAGACCATTAGCGATCACGCTGAAGTACGCGCCTCGACCCGGCGCAAGGCCATGCAGTGGGGCCTGCTAAGCGCCGAAAAGATTGAAGATGCCAAGGATGAAAAGGCGGTCTACGAGGTTTACTATGAATTTTCCAGCCGGGTCGACCGGCTGCGTCCGCACCAGGTGCTGGCCATCAACCGGGGTGAAACCGAAAAGGTGCTGCGGGTGAAGGTCACCCTCGAGCAAAAAGACTGGAAGGGCTCCATTGTGGATTACTTCCGGCCGGACCTGCGTTCTCCTTTCTGCGGCCAGCTCGAGCTGGCGATTGAGGATGCCGCGGAACGGCTGCTGCTGCCGGCCATCGAACGCGATGTGCGCCGCGAACTGACTGTTGCCGGTGAAACCCACGCCATCAAAGTGTTTGCCTCCAACCTGCGCGCCCTGCTGGGGCAGCCGCCGCTGCTGGGGCAGACTGTGCTGGGGCTGGACCCTGGGTTCCGCACGGGCACCAAACTGGCCGTGGTCGGGCCGACTGGCAAGCTGCTGGATACCGGCACCATCTATCCGCACGAGCCGCAGCGCAAATGGGAAGAATCCAAGGCCAAGCTGAAGGACCTGATCGCCAAACACGGCGTAACCCTGATTTCCATCGGTAATGGCACGGCTTCACGCGAGACCGAACAACTGGCCGCCGAACTGACCCGCGAACTGAGCGGGGTGAAATATATCATTACCAACGAGGCAGGTGCCTCGGTGTACTCTGCCAGCCCGCTGGCACGTGCGGAGATGCCCGATCTGGACGTCTCGATCCGCGGGGCAGTCTCGATTGCCCGCCGTGTGCAGGATCCGCTGGCTGAGCTGGTCAAGATCGATCCGCGCTCGATTGGCGTAGGGATGTATCAGCACGATGTGGATCAGACGGCACTGTCCGAAGCGCTGACTGGTGTGGTCGAAGACGTGGTCAACCGCGTTGGGGTTGACGTCAACACCGCCAGCCCGGCGCTGCTGGGCTACGTTTCGGGTATCGGCAGTAAGCTGGCCGAGCGCATCGTCGCTTACCGTGACGAAAACGGCATTTTTGCTGATCGCGAGGCCATCCGTCAGGTACCCGGGTTAGGGCCGAAAGCGTTTGAACAGAGCGCTGGCTTCCTGCGTATCCGCGAAGGTAAGAATCCGCTGGATGCCAGCGCCATTCACCCCGAAAGTTACCCGGTAGCGGAGGCGGTGCTCAAACTGGCCGGCGTCAGCGCGGATGCCACGCTCGAGCAGCGCAAAGAGGCGGTGACCCGCCTGCAGCAGCAGCCGGTGCACCAACTGGCCGAGCAGATCGGCTGCGGCGTGCCGACCCTGCAAGATATTTTGGAACAATTGATCCGCCCGGGCCGTGATCCGCGCCAGGACGCACCCGCGCCGATCCTGCGCTCGGACGTGCTGAAGATGGATGACCTGACCCAGGGTATGCGCCTGAAGGGCACCGTCCGCAACGTGGTCGATTTTGGCATCTTTGTGGATATCGGCGTCAAGCAGGACGGCCTGCTGCACCGCACCCAGATCCCGACCGGGATGACCCTGCAGGTAGGCGACATCATTGACGTGACCATCCTCAAAGTGGAAGTGGAGCGCGGCCGCATTTCGCTGGGCATGGAAAAGCAGTAGAACCGGCTTGCCGCAAAGCAACCTGGAAAAACATTGAAAACAGCAGAGCGCTGGAGATCAGCGCCCTGCTGTTTTATAATAGAAAGGACTGGTCAGGAAAGGGGAGAGAAAGCAACTTTATGCGGGGATAGGCGTATATAAATAGAAGCAGAGAAGCAGGGGAACTCTGCTACCGGATCATTCAAACTGGAGAGAATTATGTTCGATATCAGTACCATCTTAAAACGTGCCTGGCATATTTTGTGGGATTACAAAATATTGTGGATCTTTGGTTTCATCATGGCGCTTACCGGGGCGGGCGCCACTTCCGGCAGCGGAGGAGGCGGTGGACGGGGCGGCTTTTCCGGGAATTACAGCCTGGGGCAAAACGCGTCGAGTTTTAGCGAGCGCGGCGTTCCGTACTGGCTGAAGAACTGGTTCGACGTGAACTTTACCCGTTTCTTCGCGACGCCGGAACAGACCATGACGACGGTTTTGTGGGTCGTGGTGGGGCTGGTGCTGCTGGGTATCGTGATCAGCCTGC
>JAAZOQ010000350.1 GCA_012797695.1 Anaerolineaceae bacterium
CTCTGCTTCGGTAGTGGCTTGAACAATCACTATTCTAGCTTCTTAGGTGGTTTCTTGGTTTAACCTCTTGTCTCCACCCGCTTAGCGGGTGGTTTTTTGTCTCCCTCGCTTCGCTCGCTCGACAGGCTAAAGCCCATTAAAAAAATGAGCTTCCTGGCAGAAGCTCATTTTTATTGACCAGAGAATAACGCCATCCAGATTTCCCAGTTGGTTACCTGGGTGGGTATCTGAGTAGCGATCACCAGCGGAGCCTGAGTGGCCCCATTGGGTTCGAGAGGAATGATGAGATGCTCCCCGGGCCGGACCATGTGGCCATATTCATAAGCCCACTCTTCCACCGCGGCATCAGAGGTGGCATAACTCATTTGCGTATTCAACACGTTCAAAGTCTGCTGCAGGTTGGTTACCACCGTTTCTGCAGCATCTTTTTGTGAGCTCAAACGCGATAAATCGCTGAGGCGGTTATTCAAATCCATCACCAAAAAGAAAAGGACGATGATCGCTACCCCAAAAACAATCTTCCTGGTATCGATATGAAAACGCTTTTTCTTCTTGGAATCTTCCATAAATTAAGTTTACCTTAATTCTCATAAAGCATACAAGAACCCCTGTGCCGAAAACCCCATTGGTTTTAATCCTTGCCTGAAATCCTTCTTTTCGCTAGAATTCATTCATGCGTTTCGATATTTTTACCCTTTTCCCTTCAGTTTTCGCTCCCTATCTTGAAGTGAGCATCCTGCAAAAAGCACAACAGAATCACTTGATTGACATTGAACTCCACAACATCCGGGATTGGACAACCGACAAACACCACGTCACCGATGATACGCCCTATGGGGGCGGTGGTGGAATGGTGATGAAGCCCGAACCCATTTTCGACGCGGTCGAATCCGTGCTGGGAGCACCGCCAGAATGCCCGCTCATTCTGCTTTCACCGCAGGGCAGACCTTTCAGCGCTGAGATTGCACGAGAACTTTCTCATCTGCCCAGAATTGGCCTTTTGTGCGGCCGCTATGAGGGCATCGACGAAAGAGTCCGGGAACATTTGATCACAGATCAGATCTCGATCGGCGATTATGTGCTGACCGGGGGAGAATTACCCGCTTTGATCGTGCTGGATGCCGTCTCGCGCTTCATCCCCGGAGTGTTGGGGGACCCGGACGGCGCGGAAGATGATTCTTTTGCTTCTGGGCTGCTGGAATATCCGCATTACACCAAACCTGAAGAATTCCGCGGCTGGCACGTTCCAGAGATACTGCTTTCGGGCAATCATGCGTTGATCCAAAAATGGCGCCGGCGGCAATCGCTGGAAAGAACTTACAAACAGCGCCCAGATCTTCTCTCTCGCTACCCATTATCTGATTCAGATATAAAAATTTTACGAAACATCAAGGAAAACGGAGATCCAGAATGAAAAAATTCAATTACGGAAAGATATTTCTCTTAGGATTTGGTTTTTTCGGTGTCAGCGTTATTTGGACCCTCTACAACGCGTTCGTTCCCCTTTTTCTCGCCAACAAGTTTAACTTGTCCCCAGCCCTCATCGGCTTTTTCATGACCCTGGATAACATTGCTGCCCTGTTCATCCAACCCCCGGTAGGCGCCTGGTCTGACCGGCTGCGCACCAAAATTGGGCGGCGTATGCCCTTCATTTTGATTGGTGCCCCAATCAGCGCCATTGCCTTTGGCTTCATTCCCATGGCTTCAATCCTGCCCCTGTTCGTCGCCTGCACCAGCACCTTGCTGCTGAGCATGGCTTTCTGGCGCACTCCGGTCGTAGCCTTAATGCCCGACATCACTCCCTCCAAATTCCGCTCGACCGCCAACGGCATCATCAACCTGATGGGCGGACTGGGCACCATCATTGCTTCGTTGGTGGGTTCCACCCTCTATGAAATCAATGTCAACTTCCCCTTCTGGATGGGTTCTATCCTGGTCGTTCTGGCCGCCGCGTTGGTCTTCATTTTCATCAAAGAACCCAAAACCTATGAAGCAGCCGAAAAAGAGCCCAATATGTTCGCCAGCCTCAAGGAATTGGGGCAATCTAAAGATAAAAGCGGACTACGCATCCTCTTCGCCATTTTCTTCTGGTTCCTGGCCTATTCAGGGATCGAATCCTTCCTCACCCTGTACGCCACCAAGAGCCTGGGACTTTCCGCCGGCGATGCTGGTCGCTTGACCGGCCACATGGGAATTCTATTCGTCCTGTTCGCCATCCTGGCTGGCATCATTGGCACCAAGATCGGCCGCCGCACCACTATCTCCATTGGTATCGTGGGAATGACCACCCTGATCGTTTTAATCGCCGCCTTGCCAGCTTCCTTCCTGACCCAATACATTGCCAAGATCCCGGTACTGGGTACTATCCGGGTATTGAACCTGTTCTTGATGGGCGCCGGCATTACCTGGGCATTCATCAACATCAATTCGCTGCCGATGGTCGTGGATCTCACCACCGCCTCGCGCCTGGGCACATTCACCGGGCTGTATTACCTGTTTTCGACTTTTGCCAACATCGTTGGCCCCAACCTCAATGGCTGGATCGTGCAAATCAGCAATGGAAATTACAACAACGTCATGTACGCCGGGCCAGTTTTCCTGGTCATCGCGCTGATCTTGATGTTAGGCGTCAAGAAAGGTGAAGCCACCGAAGAAGACAACATTCTTCCACAGGCAAATTAGTGAATTCTGGCAGGGCTGACGATGTCAGCCCTGCCTTTTTTAACACTCTTAAAAGATCAAGAGTTGTCCAAACGTCTCTCTTGCGGCACCTTTGAAAAAACGTTATACTCTTGATGTAGTGGCAGAGAGCCACTCACTTTTCAATTCTCAAGGAGGAGAAGTAAATGTCTAAGAAGTTGTTCGCAATTGTTGCCGTCCTGCTCGTGGCTTCTTTAGCCCTGTCCGCTTGCGCTCAGGCTACCCCAGCCCCCACCCAGGCCGCCGCTACGACCGCTGCCCCCACTGTAGCTGCTACCACTGCTGCTGCTGAAACCACTCAGCCGGCTGCCAAGTTCAAGGTCTGCCAGGTTACTGATACCGGTGGTATCGATGACAAATCCTTCAATGCAACCGCATGGAAGGGTGTCCAGGATGCCATTGATCAGTTGGGTGTCGATGGTAAATACCTCGAATCGAAAGAAGTTGCTGACTTCGAGAAGAACATCAACGCCTTCCTCGATGAGAAATGCGACATCATCATCACCGTTGGTTTCTTACTGGGCGATGCCACCAAGGCTGCTGCCGAAGCCAATCCGGATGTCAAATTCTCCATCGTCGATAACACCTACGATACCGTCATCCCGAACGTTGTCAGCCAGGCTTTCCAGACCGATGAAGCTTCCTTCCTCGCTGGTTACCTCGCCGCTGGTATGACCAAGACCGGTAAAGTCGGTACCTTTGGTGGTATGCAGATCCCGACCGTCACCATCTTCATGGATGGCTTCGCTCGTGGCGTTGCTTACTACAACCAGGCTCACAACGCCACTGTTGAGACCCTGGGTTGGAACGCTGACGATCAGACCGGTTTGTTCACCAATGACTTCTCCGATCAGCAGAAAGGCAATGATATGGCCGTTTCTCTGATGGACGAAGGCGCTGACATCATCATGCCGGTTGCTGGTCCTGTTGGCCTCGGTGCTGCTGCCGCTGTCAAATCCCGCGGCAATGCTTCCATCATCGGTGTCGATTCCGATTGGTTCCTGACCGCTCCTGATTATCAGGATATCGAACTCACCTCTGTCATGAAAATGATGGATGTCACCACCCTGCAGGTCATCAAAGACGCTATGGATGGTACATTCAAGGGTGGTTCCGTGGTCGGTACTCTCGCCAATGGCGGTGTCGCTCTGGCCCCCTTCCACAATTTCGACAGCCAGGTTCCTGATAGCCTGAAAGCCGAATTGGATCAGGTCAAAGCTGACATCCTGTCTGGCACGATCACCCTGAATCCTGCTTTCAAGCAGCAGTAGTTTTCTGCGAACGGAAAAAAGAGGTTGGAGAAATTCTCCAACCTCTTTTTATTTTACCAATCTATTACTTTGTCAGACAAATGCCCAATTTCATGGACAAGTTTTTTGCCTATGATATAATATTTCAAATTTATCTTTCACCTCAATGGAGAAGATATGGCTCCAATACTCGAACTCAAAGGAATTACAAAGCAATTCCCTGGAATCCTGGCCAACGATCATATTGATTTATCGTTGAACAAAGGTGAAATCCTCGCCCTTCTGGGAGAAAATGGTGCGGGTAAGACCACATTGATGAACATCCTCTATGGTCTCTACCAGCCAGATGAAGGGAAAATACTGGTCAATGGCGAAGAAATCAAGATCACTTCCCCTACAGACGCGATTAAAGCCGGAATTGGCATGGTTCACCAACACTTCATGCTCATTCCGGTTTTTACTGTCACAGAAAACGTCATGCTGGGGTCTGAGCCGACAAAATTCGGTGATGTGTTGGACCGCCCCAAGACCTCCGCTAAAATTCGTGAGATTTCATCCCAGTATAAGCTGGAAGTCAACCCAGAAGATTACGTGAGCGATATTCCCGTCGGTGTGCAGCAGCGTGTCGAGATCATCAAATTGCTTTATCGCAATGCTGAGATTCTGATCTTCGATGAACCAACCGCCGTGCTGACGCCACAGGAAGCTGATGAATTGTTTGCCATCATGCGCTCTCTGGTAAAACAAGGGAAATCGATCATCTTCATCACCCACAAATTGCGCGAAGTACTGGAAATCTCAGATCGAATCATGGTCATTCGCCGTGGAGCGGTGGTTGGGGAAGCCGATCCCAAGACAGCCAATGCCAACGAACTGGCCGAGATGATGGTCGGCCGTGAAGTCAATCTCGTCGCCGAGAAAGACATCCGCAAACCTGGCAAAGTTGTTCTCTCTGTCAAAGATCTGGTCGTCGCTGATCACCTCAATCAGGTGATGGTTGACCACGTCTCCTTTGACGTCCACGCCGGGCAAATATTGGGTGTTGCCGGCGTACAGGGCAACGGGCAAACTGAACTGGTTGAAGCCATCACTGGCCTGCGCAGGTCCGTCTCAGGGAGCGTCACTTTCGAAGATCAAGAAATTGCCAATGCCTCCACCCGCAAGATCACCGAACTGGGCGGCGCTCACATCCCGGAAGACCGTCAGGCAGATGGTTTGGTCCTGCCCTTCCCGGTGGCAGAAAACCTGGTGTTATGCACTTATTACAAAGAGCCTTTTGCCAAAGGCGTTGTTCTTCAATACGATAAAATCCTCGAAAATTCCGATAAACTGGTGAAAGATTTCGATATCCGCACCCCGGGATCCATGACCCCGGTTGGGACTCTATCCGGTGGTAACCAACAGAAAGTGATCATTGCCCGTGAGCTCTCTCGACCGATTAAACTTCTGGTAGCTTCCCAGCCGACTCGCGGTCTGGATGTAGGTTCCATCGAATACATCCATAAGCAGATTATCAAGAAACGCGACGACGGTTGTGCAGTTTTGATGGTTTCTCCAGAACTGGATGAGATCATCGAGCTTTCAGATCGAATTGCCGTCATGTACCGCGGCAAGATCATTGCCGTGGTCAACGCCGATGACGTCACCAAAGAAACGCTTGGCCTATTGATGGCAGGTGTCATCCCAGAAAAGCTGGAAAAGACCGCTGACCAGAAAAAAGTTGTGGAAACGACTTTCTAGAGGAGAGGTGCTCCATTGAAGAAGAACACGAGTAAAACCCAAGAAATTACTTCCGCGATTATCCAGGAACTCAATGGTGAAGGGGAAACCAAAAAACAAAAGCGCAACGTCTGGCAAGTCATCCAGATCCCTGTGCTGGCCATCCTGACCGGGTTGATTATTGGTGCCATTTTGATTGCCGTCACCAGCGAAACAGTATACGCTGCTTTTGCCCAGAGTTTCTGGAAAGGTTTGGCTCAGATTGGCACTGAAGTAGGTACAGCTTACCTGGCCCTATTCAACGGCTCCATCGCCAACCCGGGTGCCATCGTAGCCGCTTTCAAATCTGGGGATCAGGCCGCCATTCGCAGTGCGCTGAATCCCTTCCTTGAAAGTCTGGTGCAGGCCACACCGTACATCTTTGCCGGTCTGGCCGCCGCCCTTGGTTTCCGCGCTGGCCTCTTCAACATCGGTGTGGAAGGTCAGTTATTCATCGGCGGTATCTTCGCCACCTACGTCGGCTACTCCATCACCACCCTGCCTGCCTACATCCACGCTCCGCTGGCTTTTCTGGCAGGCGCGCTGGGCGGTGCTCTGTGGGGCGTTGTACCGGGTTTACTTAAGGCCACCACAGGCGGAAATGAGGTCATCAACTGTATTATGATGAACTACATTGCCTACCGCTTGACCACCTGGCTGTTGACCGGCCCCATGACCCGTCCAGGCATGGCGGGAATGCCCTTGAGCCCGATCATCCAGAAAACAGCCGAAATTCCGCAATTCTTCAAATCACCCATTCGTTTCCACCTCGGTTTCTTCATTGCCCTGCTGTTCGCCTTCATTGTCTGGTGGATCCTCTTCAAGACCAC
>JAAZOQ010000351.1 GCA_012797695.1 Anaerolineaceae bacterium
GGGTATCTTCTTCGAACAGATGGCAACTTCCAAAGCCCGCACCGCTCACCCGGCCTGGTCGCAGATGGATACAATTATTACAGATGCCGGTCAATACATTTTCCGCGAGGAAAAGACTCCCCAGCAGGCGTTGGATGACGCTACTGCTCAGATCGACGCTTTACTGAAGTAATTCTTTTGAACAGGCAGAGGCCGGGGGTTCTCTCCTCCCCGGCCTCTGTTCTTGGAAGGTACAGAAATGCACACCAAAACCGCACGCGATACTGTAACCGCTTACCTCTTCATTCTGCCGGCCCTGTTGTTCATGGTTGTCTGGTTGGTTTACCCCATGCTCTCGGCCCTGAACATCAGTTTGCGCAACTGGAATCTGATGCCCGATGCGGCCAGCCCTTTCATCGGTTTGGCGAACTACCTGACGGCTTTTAGCGATCAGGTCTTCTGGATGGCCCTGAAGAATACGGCCGTGTATGCCCTGGTCACCGTGCTTGGCCAGTTGCTGTTGGGGCTGATCGTGGCCCTCATGCTCGAGCAGATCACCCGCGGTAAGGTGTTTTTCCGTACCCTTTTCTACCTGCCCGTGGTCACATCCTGGGTGGTGGTTTCCCTGCTTTTTAAATTCCTCTTCAATTCCAGTTCTTCCGGTCTCATTAATTATTTTCTGGTGGATATGCTGCACCTGGTGGCCAAGCCTGTGAGCTGGCTGACCGAGGCGCACACGGCTTTTGTGGCGATCGATACCCTGGGCATCTGGAAAGGGGTCGGTTTCGCCATGATCATCTTCCTGGCGGCGCTGCAGACCATCCCCGAGGAGCTGTATCAGGTGGCCTCGATGGATGGCGCCAGTTCCTGGGATCTGCTGCGCTACATTACCCTGCCGATCATCGTGCCGACCGTCATCATGGTTTCGGTGATGCTCATGATCGGGGCCTTCCAGGCTTACATTCCGGTGGCACTCATCACCAAGGGCGGGCCGCTGCACCGCACGGAATTTGTGATCAGCTACATGTACTCAGTGGCATTTCAAGATTTGAATTTTGGTTATTCTTCGGCATTGGCTTACATCCTGGCCCTGCTGGTCTTTGGCATCAGCCGCGTGCAGATGCGCTTGACCCGCGCCAATGCGTTGAAGAGTTGAGGAGCGTCCCATGGGCATGAAAAAGAAACGCATTCTTCGTCAGGTCATCTTCACCCTGCTGCTCTGCGTCGGCGCTCTGGCTACCGTGATCCCGTTTATTTACATGATCTCCACGGCCTTCAAGGGGCAGGTGTACGTCTTCGAGATTCCGCCGCGCCTGATCCCTGAAAAACCGACCCTGCAGAACTTCATCACGGCCTTTTCAAGCAACAATTTTGGCCGTTACTTCTTCAACAGTACCCTGGTGACCGTAATCTCGGTGCTGGGCATCTTGCTGATGGCTTCAATGATGGCCTACGCGCTGGCCCGCTACCAGTTCTTCGGCCGCAAGTTTCTCTACGCTCTCGTGGTTTTCTTCATGACCATGCCGGCCATGAGCCTGATCGTGCCCCAGTTCATCCTGGCGCACACTTTTCAGCTTACGGATACTCTGGCGGGCCTGATCGTGATGGATATTGCGCAAAATCTGCCCTTTGCGGTCTTTCTGCTCAAAGGGTTTCTCGAGGACGTGCCCAAAGAGATCGAGGAGGCGGCTGTTATTGATGGAGCTTCTCCCTGGGCGATCTACTGGCACGTGATCCTGCCGCTGGCCCGGCCGGCGCTGGCAACCTCGGCCATCATCGCTTTTCTGGGCGCCTGGGATGAGTACGTCTGGGCTTCCACCATTACCAATACTCCGACCAATCGCACTCTGCCGGTGGCGATTGCCACCTTCCAGGGAGTGCATACTACCAACTGGGGGCTGGTCTTCGCTGCTTCTTTGATCGCGATTGTGCCGGTGCTCATTCTGTTCATCTCGCTGCAAAAATACTTTGTCAAAGGAATGGTCGCTGGCGCGGTCAAAGGTTAAAGAATGGATTTGCTCAAACA
>JAAZOQ010000352.1 GCA_012797695.1 Anaerolineaceae bacterium
GATTCATTCTGGTGTTAATGTTCGTCCCTAACCGGCATCCGGGCGGTGGGCAGCGCTTTGATTTTGGCGGAGCAGGTACTCTATTCATCGCGTTGGTCTCGCTGCTGCTGGCCCTTTCTTTCTTACAGGTGGGCGGATTCAGCGGTTGGATGATTGGCGCTTTGCTGCTGGTGGCAGTAGTGACCCTGATCGTCTTTCTTCGGCTGGAACGCCGCGCGCAGCAGCCTATGGTGGAGCTGAAATTGTTCCGCAACGCTCTCTTTTCGATCAATCTGGCAACCGCTTTTCTTACTTTTGTGGCCAGCGCCGGGGTAACTTTGCTGCTGCCTCTGTATTTGCAGAATGTGATGGGGTATGACCCGCAAAAAACGGGTTTGCTGATGATCGTTTCTCCGCTGGCAATGGCACTGGTGGCTCCGCTCTCTGGGGCGCTTTCAGATCGCCTGGGTTCACGCCTGCTAACCACTGTTGGGCTGGCCGTGGCGCTGGTTGGGTATTTTGCGTTTGTTTCCTTGAATGAACATACTTCTACGCTGGCTTACATTTTGAGTTATGCGGCGATTGGCATGGGGATGGGCATCTTCCAATCCCCGAACAACAGCGCGGTGATGGGGTCTGCTCCCAAAGATCGACTGGGGGTCGCCAGCGGATTGCTTTCGCTGACGCGTGTCCTTGGCCAGACGGTGGGCATCTCTCTGCTGGGAGCCTTGTGGGAAGCCAGTGTGTTGCGCCTGAATCAGGGGGGCAAGGTAATGGATGCTACTCGGGCTCCTATCTTGGCGCAGGTGGGCGGGCTGACGATTGCCATGATCTTCATCGTGGCCGTCATCGTGCTGGCGTTGGGCCTGTCTGCCTGGGCGTTGATCACGGTGACGCGGACAAAAAACACCAGGGCAGCAGAACTCCCTTGAAATAACTGGTGCTATTCTTGCAACCTATCCCGCAGGAGATGGATTATGCGACTCATTCACCGTTTTTTCCTGCGCTTGCTCCCGCTGGGGGTTCTGGTGGGCTTTGGCTACATCATGTTCGCCTCGATCGGTACCGTCCAGAGTGACCGCTTCCAACCGATTACCCAGATGGCCTCGCCTGGCAACAGCTATAATTCCGGCACTTTCGATTCTGCGCTGACCCAACAAAAAAATAACAGGGGCAATTATGTGCGGGAGACGATCGACTGGAGCCAGATTGAGCCCAGCGAAGGTACGTATGACTGGAATGCACCCATCCCCTATGCAGCCGTGTTCGCGGCTGAAAAAGCCCAGGGACTGACTACGGTGGCCGTCTTGACCGGCGGTCCAACTTATTTGCAAGCTACGGATATTGGGCTGGTCGATCAGACACAATTCTTGCTGCGCTGGGCGAATTTTGTCCAGGCGGCGGTAAATGAGCTGGGCGGAAGCGTGGACGTATGGGAAATTGGCAGTGCGCTGAATACTCCGACCGGCATGACGCCCTACCTGACCCCGACCACTCCTTCGAGTACCTCTACCCCGAGCCCAACCCTGTATGCGCAGATGTTGCGAGTAGCCTCCAAGATCATCAAGCTGGCTGACCCCAACGATGAGGTGTGGATGGGCAGCCTGGTCAGCGCTACCTCGGCCCGCTGCGCCTATAACCCACTCACGTTTTTTCTTGAGGTCAATGGGGCCAAAGGCTGGAGCTCGGTGGACCGACTCAATTTCACGCCTGATCGCGACGCTCTGGCACCTGAAGCAGCCGCTACGGCGGTTAATTCAGCGTGTGCAACTGCCCTGCCCAGCGGCAGCGCTACCTTGAGCGGAGAGGTACAGGCTGTGCAGGACCTGGCCCGCCAGTTGGGCGGCAAGCCCGTGCAAATTGAGGGACTGGGCTGGTCGAGCACCGACCTGGAGACACTGGCGAACGGACGTTCAACCGCGGCCGCTGAAATTCTGGCCGACGAGCTGACCCGGGCCACGGTATTGACCGCTGGCAGCAATGGCATTACTGACGTTGCCTGGACAGCCGAATCGGGTACTGCGGCAGCTACTGCGCTGGCGAATCTTAATTCCGTGCTGGCGGGAGCTCAATTCGACTCACAGCCGCAGGGACAGAGCGGATCGGTGTATGAGTATCGTTTTCGCAAGGGCAGCCAGTGGATCATTATTGCCTGGCGGGCCCAGGACGGCGATAACCCAATCCCGGTTACGTTGAGTGATCTGCCGGTAGGCAGCCTGACGGCGTATGCCGTGGATGCTCCTTCTTTTGCCGCGGGTGGAACGGATATCCCGATCGACGCCAACGGCAATGCCATTTTGATGCTGAACGAACGTCCGGTAGTATTTCTGGGCAAGACGGCAGATCTGATGACGGCTTTGCAGGAAGATGCAGCTTATCAGACCGATGGCTGGAAATATCAAATCAAACTGGCAGCGCACAACAGCCTCAATCAGGCAAAAGCAGCAATGCTACACGCAATTGAAGATGCTTTCAACAGTGCCAAGGATAAAGTTTTGCAGTGGGGAGAAGAAAAGCTCAATGAAGTGCTGAACTGAACCGGCAGAGCGTTCCCTTGGTGCATCCAGAGTGGGAACTTTCACACGGGTATAATCGTTAAGAATAAAACAAGAATGAGAAAGGACATCATGAAACGAACAAACGCATTCCTTTTTTCGGTAATTAGCCTGATCATGATCCTGGCCCTGGCCAGTTGCAGTTTACCCACTATTACTCCCCCGGCTGAGTATGATACTTCGACCCCGGAATTGCCCACTGAAACGATGCTGCCCAGCGCTACCCCAGTGCCGGCGACTTCGACTCCGCTGCCGCAGCCACTGGCCATTAATGCTGACAATGCCGCCAAGCTGCTGCCCATCCTCAAGGGACCGGCCAGCAACGTGCAGCAAATGTCGTGGTCAGCGGATGGCAAGACCCTGGGCCTGATCAGCCAGAATATTGACGCCAATGGCAATTCGACCTTCAGTGCTACGATCCTTTCGGGGACTGAGTTGACCTTGAAAGCGGTCTGGCTGGCCCCGAACAATGGCCAGTTCGCCGCTATTGGCGCAGACGGCTGCAAAGCGGCTGCTATTTCGTCGGATATGCGCAGTGTGGATGTCTATGATCTGTGTGACAGTCTGCGCGACATCATTAGCCTGACCCCGGGTTACACGGTGGGCAATGTTACCTTTTCCCCAGACGGCAAATATATGACCGTCTCAGATTATGATAATATGGCTGCCAATCTGATCAATTTACCGGATGGTTCTCTCAACAAGACCCTGAATGGGTTCACCACGGCAGCACCGGTCTTCACCGTCGGTTTCAAGGGGGAATCCAGCGATCTGGTGTGGAAGGCACGGGCGACCATCCAGCTGCAGAACCTTGCCAGCGGCGCTCTGGGGCCTGCTTTCAGCCATGAAGATTTCGTCAGCGACTATCAGGTATCCCCCGACGGGACGGTGCTGGCCAGCGCGGCCGGTAAGACCATCGATGGCGATTTCAAACCCGCGGTGACCCTGTGGAATACCGCTTCGGGCAGCGAACTGCGCACGCTGGTGCTGGAGAACCCGGCACAAAGCGTGAGTTTCTCCGCGGACGGTACTTTGCTGGCAGTGGCCGAGGGCAACGATGTTCAGGTATGGGAGACGGCTTCAGGTAATTTGCTGGCAACCCTGAAGGCGCATACTGCCGCAGTCAGCATCGTGGCTTTCTCCCCGGATGGCAACTCGCTTGCCAGCGTTGGCCAGGATAACCAGTTGATCTTGTGGCAGGTACTGCCCTGGTAACCCTGTTACCCTGAATGTAGAGTCCCCGGTGAGTTTCTGCCGGGGATTTTTGTTGCGCAGAAGCGCTATGGTATACTTCAAAACGCCCGTTTTTTGGGAGTATTTTTATGCCTGTATTGAGTGTACAATCCCTGTCTAAATCTTTCGGTGCGCTGGACCTGTTCAGCGACATCACTTTTTCGATTCCGCATAAAGGCCGCGTGGGACTGGTCGGTCCGAACGGAGTTGGCAAAACTACCTTGCTGCGCATCATCGTTGGCGAGGAGGAAGCCTCAGGGGGCATGGTCAACCGGGCTCACGGGGTGCAGGTGGGCTATTTGCCGCAAGAAGCCAAACTCAGCGCTGAACACAGCCTGTGGCAGGAGTGTGTGAGCGTCTTTCAGCCTCTGCTCGACCGGCAGGCCGAACTGCACCGCCTTGAAGAACAGATGGCCCGCGAAGGGGAGTCCGCTGATTTGCTCGAGACCTATGGCAAGCTGCAGGCTGATTTCGATGCCCGCGGCGGTTATACCTACGAGACACGCATCCGCATGACACTCTCGGGATTGGGTTTCAGCGAGGCGGATACCAAACGTCCGTTGCCGCAGCTTTCAGGTGGGCAGCGCACCCGCGCCTTGCTGGCCCGTTTGCTGCTGGCTGAACCTGATCTGCTGCTGCTCGATGAACCCACCAATCACCTCGACATTGCTGCGGTGGAGTGGCTGGAAGATTACCTCAAATCCTGGCCAGGTGCGGTGCTGATTGTTTCGCATGATCGCTACTTTCTGGACCAGGTGGTCAATGTCATCCTCGAGATGACCCCGGACCTCGAAGAATATCACGGCAACTACAGTGCCTACCTTGATCAGCGCGAAGAACGCTATCAGCGCCATTTGCTCGAATACCAGGCACAAACGGAATTCATCGAGAAGGAAGAGGAATACATCCGGCGCAACATCGCCGGTCAGAATACCCGTCAGGCGCAGGGGCGCCGCAAACGACTGGAGCGTCTGCTGGAAGAAACTCGTCTGGCCCCGCCCGTGCACCTCCGTTCGCTGCATTTGCACCTCAATCCGGCTACCCGTTCTGGGGATCTGGTGCTGCGCACCCGTTCGCTGAGCGTGGGGTATGCCGATGAAGGCAAACCGCTGTTTACCGTCCCTGATTTGACCCTGGTACGCGGTGAGTGTGCTGCCATTATTGGGCCAAATGGAGCGGGCAAGACGACCTTTCTCAAGACCATCCTGAACCAGCTTCCGGCCTGGGGCGGAGAAGCGGTGCTGGGATCAAGCCTGCAGATCGGCTATTTTGCCCAGGCACATGAAGATCTGCATCCAACCTGGACGCTGATGGAAGAAATCCAGGGCGTGGCGCCCAAGATGCTGCCGGCAGAAGTGCGCGACTACCTGGCCAAGTTCCTTTTTACCGGCGACGACGTTTTCAAGACTGTAAGCCTGCTCTCGGGCGGCGAACGCGGCCGGCTGGCGCTGGCCTGTCTGGCACTGCAGGGAGCCAACCTGATGCTGCTGGATGAACCCACCAATCACCTGGATATTGCTTCGCAGGAGGTGCTGCAAAGTGTGCTGGCCGACTTTGGCGGTACGATCCTGCTGGTCTCGCACGACCGTTATCTGATCGATGCGTTGGCTACACAAATTTGGGAAGTGAACCCAGGCAAACGGACTCTGAATGTGTTTGAGGGAACTTACAGCGAATATAAAGCCTCCCGTCAGGCAGCGACGAACGTGCTGGCAACCAAGAATGGGCCAGTCATTGCCAAGCGCGAGGCGAAAGAGAAAACAGGCCTGTCGAAAGATCAATTACGGCGGCGCCAACAGCGTCTGGACGCACTCGAGCAGGAGATCTCCATGCTTGAAGAGCACCTGAAGGCCATTGGGGTCCAGCTCGAGAATCCGCCCGCTGACGCCGGCAAAGTGCAGCGCCTGGGTGAGGAATACGCGCGTGTGCAGGCTGACCTCGACGAGCGCATGGAAGAATGGGCCCAGCTCGGTGAAGAAGCGGCCTGAAAAGCTTACCGCGAATTCACGCGAAGAAAATCTTTCACGAATTCTCACGAATAATTCTTTAAATAACAAGTGCTGGCCATTGCGCCAGCACTTGTTTGTTTAAGTCAATTCGTGTGAATTCGCGGAGGGCACTTCAGGAAAGTTCTACGCGCTTCCTGCACCGGCCTCGATCTGTTCGTCACCGTTGTAGTTGCGCAAGGCTGGCCATTTGAGGGTGACGATCCCTACGGCCAGCAGGCAGCCGATGCCGCCGCTGATGATGGCGAAGGGGGTGCCAAAGGCAGAAGCGACCGCGCCAGCTTCGACCTCGCCAAGCTGGGGCCCGCCGGCAAAGAAGATCTGGTTGATGCTAAGCATGCGTCCGCGCAGCTCATCGGGGGTCTGCAACTGGCGGATGGTGCTGCGCAGTACGGTGATGACCGCGTCGCCGGCCCCGACGATGATGAGGATGATCATGGTCAGAGCGAAACTATGCGAAAGGCCAAAGAACAGCGTGGCGGCACCGAAGACCCCGACTCCCCACAGGAGCAGCTTGCCCTGTTTGTGGATGTGACTGGCCTCGGCCATGATGACTGCCACAGTGACCGAACCGATGGATTGAGCGGCAGACAGCCAGCCGTAGCCGATGGCGCCGACGTGCAGCACATCGCGGGCTACGAAGGGCAGCAGGGTATTGGCCGAAGAGAAGAAGGTGGCGAAGAAATCGAGGATCATGCTCGAAAGGATGATGGGGTGGCCCATGATGAAGCGGATCCCCACCGGGATTCCGCTGAAGTCGAGACGCTGAAAGGTCGGAACATTCTTCCGCGGGTCGAGGCTCTTGACCTGATCGACCGGGCCCATCAAGACAAGGGCCAAGATGACGGCGGCAAAAGAAACGGCATTGATCCAGTATACCCACTGCAGGCCAAGGGCGGCGATCACCAGTCCGCTCAGGGCCGGGCCGATAACAGCGCCGACGTTGGCGGCGATGGATTGCAGCCCAAAGGCACTGGGGAGCTGATCGCGTGGTACCAGGTTGGGGATAAGCGATTGGCGGGCCGGGGAATCGAAAGAGATGGCGATGGATTGAATCCCTACCAGCAGATAAATCTGCCATAGCGAGATGAGGCCGGTATTGGTGAGCAGGCCCAGCACGATGGCAATGACGGTCATCATGACCTGAGTCACGATGGCGATCGTACGACGGTTGAAAGTATCCGCCACCAGGCCGCCGAGCAGGGCAAAGACCAGGATGGGGATGAATTTGGCCAGGCCGATGCCGCTGACCACGATTGGGTCCGTGCTCAGGTCGCGCAGATGCCAAAAAATGGCCCAGACCTGCATCTGGGAACCGGCATTTGAGATCAATAACCCTGCCCAGTAGAGCGCATAGCGCCGCTGCTTGAGGGCAGGGGGGACGTGAAACTTATGAAAAATGGACATACGTGAAATCAGGTACCCCAGTCTCTCAGGTATAAGAAGTCATAACCAATGGTGCGGTTACTTAATTTGGCAATGGGGGGCAGGATGCGTTTGAACTGGTTGCGGCGAACACGGGTGAGAACTCCCTGCACGAACTCGGCGGGGTAGCCGGCGTCGATCACTTCCTGCGGGGTATAGCGCTGATCGATGAGCAGATTCAGAATCTGATCTGCCTGGTCATAGGTAAAGCCAAGTTCCCCTTCATCTGTCTGGCCGACCCACAGGTCAGCGGAAGGAGCCTTTTCAATAATGGGCTGCGGAACTCCCATGTCGCGCGAAAGCTGACGCACCTGGCATTTATACAGGTCGCCCAACGGATTGATGGAGCAGGCAGCGTCGCCGTACCAGGTGGAATAGCCCAGCAGGATTTCGGTCTTGTTGCCGGTGCCAATAACCAGCCCGTGGAAGGCCTCAGATTGATCGAAGAGGATGATCATGCGCTCACGCGCCATGATGTTGCCCTTGCGGCGGTTTTCCATCTCAGGGAAGCGCTCGATGAGCGGGTCGACCATCTCGGTGATGGGTACGGTCAGGGACTGCACCCCCAGAGCATCGATCACCAGTTGAGCATGATCCAGCGACCCTTGCGAGGAGGTCTTATAAGGCATACGCACCGCCAGCACGTTCTGCGGGCCAAGAGCTTCCGCGGTCAGATAACAGGACAGGGCAGAGTCGATGCCGCCGGAAAGGCCAATGACCGCTTTGGTGAAACCTGCCCGCCCCAGTTCAGAGCGGATGAAGCCGGTCAGAATCTTACGCGCCAGATCAGTATCAATGCAAAGATTGGCCATGTTGGCCTCCTGAAAGAAGTGGGGAACGGCGAAATGGCCGGAAACAGACAGGGATCATTGATTTTCTTTCTTGTTCAGGATGCGGTTCAATTCGCGGGCCACCATAGCCGTGCGTTCATCCCGCAAGACTGGCAGACGGGCACGGGTGCGGTGCAGCTGGTTCAGGTCCAATTCGGCAAAGGTCAGGGCTTCTTCGTGCTGCGGCCCGTGGACGACGGCAATGCCATCTGGGTTGTAGACGCTGGCGCCGCCCCAGAAATTGAGGCCATCCTCGAAACCGACGCGGTTGGTATGGCAGACAAAGGAGGTGAACAAGCCGGCATAAGCCCGATTGATTTCCTCGACCCAACGTGCGGAATCAAGACGGCCGGGTTCCCCGGTCTCAGAGGGCGGGGGCAATCCGCGCCCGGGGCTGGAAGAAGCGAACAGGAAGAGATCCGCCCCGTCGAGCCAGAGCAGGTAGGGCAGCGAAGCGTGCCAGAAATCCTCACAAATGAGCATGCCCACCCGTCCAAAGCGGGTATCAAAGGCGCTCACGCTGTCTCCCCAGGCAAAGAAACGCCCTTCATCGAAGAGGCCGTAAGTGGGCAGGTAGACTTTGCGGTGCACGTGCAGCACTTTGCCGGCAGAAAGATAAGCGGAGGCAATGTAAAAACGGTTGCGCGCGTCTTCCTCGACGAAGCCGACCATCAGATCAATGTTCTGGCTGGCTTCCAGCAGGCGGTGGAAGATTGGATCGCTATCCTCCGCGTGGTGGGCCACTGTGGGCACCAGGTCTTGCAGCACGTAGCCGGTCAGAGAAAGTTCGGGGAAGACGACCAGATCAGCGCCTCCCTGTCGTGCCTGCTCGATATAGCTGAGGTGCTTGTCGAGGTTTTTCTCGACGTTACCGAGTACGGTATTAATTTGTGCCAGGGCGAGGTTCAGTTTCATAAGGCGCAGCCTTCTTTGATTTTTGGAAAAATAAGCGGTGCCCAAGAGGGGCCCGTTTGGAAATGCGATGTGTGAAGAAGTATATTGTACCCAAAATTCCCAAGAATGTATAAAGCAAAGCCATCCAGGTCTCGACTCGACCGCCAAAAAATGCCGGAGCAGGGTCGGCGCGCAGCAGGCTGAAGAGCAGCATGTCGGCGTTGAAGATGATCCA
>JAAZOQ010000051.1 GCA_012797695.1 Anaerolineaceae bacterium
TTCTCTCACCAGATGAAAAGGAAATTGCCTATTGCTCTTATGATGGGATTCACATCATGGATACAGACGGGGAAAATGATGAGCTGGTTGTTTCTCAAAATACACCCGTCGATTTCATAAATGGTATTGGAGCATTTCTTCCTCTGCCAATGTGGTCATCAGATGGTAAAAAGCTGCTCTATCATAAATGTATCGGCCAAGTAGGTTGTTCGGAAATCAGTGATTATGACATTTTTGTTTACGATTTGGATACCAAAACAGAGACTCTGTTAGTTAAGGGGGGAATGTATCCGGCATGGAACTATTATAAATAGAGGAAAACCAGTTGTTTGTTTATCGCCTGATATGTCGGGTTTCACCGGTCTGAGCAAGTCCGCGGCAATCCAGATAGGCAGGCAGAGGCGGCTGCGGCCCAATTCAATGCCGCGGAGAAGATCATCGATGCACAGATCGCGGCCAATCAAGACAGCCAGTGGCTGATGCAGCAGTGGCTGGGGTCACAGGGATTGCCAACGTCCTATCCAACCCAGGCAGCCCTGGTGGCGGCTTATGACGCGGCCCGTGAGGCTGAAAAGCAAAAGGCTGAGGCCGAGGCTGAAGCTAAAGCTAAAGCTGAAGCCGAGGCAAAAGAGAAAGAGCAGGAAGCGCTCAACGATGCCTACCAGAAGTTCCGCCAGGCAGATCAGCAGAGCATGCAGGAATACGAAGCCTACAAGGGCGAGCAGGAGAAGCATAGACAAAAAGATGTTGATCAAAGCAGTAAACCAGCTTCCATAAAAAAATCATCTTTAGCAAATTCTTCGGCATCAAGTGCTCTAATTAATCCCATTACAGTTGTAATAGTTGTAGGCATTGTGTTAATTGCTACGGCTACTATAATTGGTCACAATATACTAAATACGCCAGCAATAAATGAACAAAGGGCTTCTCCACCTAAAAGTAATGATATTACCCAATGGTTTGTTGATCAACTCAACAATAATATCGAGGACCCTGAGACTATTGAAATGCAAGAAAAATGGCAAAGCCTGAATCCGCTGGATAAAATTGCGTCTTTAAAAACTTGGGTGGGGATGGTTAGGACAGGTGCTGTTTGGGATTATAAGAACGATATTATTCAATCCGATATAATTCCTTCTGGTAAATCGACTGTGCAACTTGGTAACATAGATGTAAATTATCAAACAGTTGCAAACATCAATTATGGCTGAATGGCTTCTTGGATTGGAATGCCATCGTGGACTGCAGAATTGGGAGCAGGGGCATATCAAATAGTTTCTCATTATCCTCGATTTGAGGGGAACGTTGGCACAATTACGACTTATTTCGACGACCCCGCTGATAATTATTGGATTAAATTTGGCTATTGGTTTGAAGAACAGCATAAAGTCCAGTTTGGTTCGATTGATGCAGAAATGTTCACATCTGCTTTGGACGAGTATATTATTCAAAACGGAGAACCACCTGATCCTTTAAGCCCCGGGTATATCGGAAAGTAGGAAAAACGAGGAAATATGAAAACAAAACGAATGTTACTCACTATTCTGGTTTTGTCTTTGATTGCGCTCTCATTCACAGCGTGCGAAAAAGTTAACAAGACGTTAATGAGTACCGATCTATATGGATTGCTGATTAATACCAATGATCTTCCCCAAGGATGGCTAGAAAATTATGTTGGCCATGCAGTTGATGTTGAAAGAGGAAAAGATTCTGCTGGAATTACTGTTTATACTGAAGAACACCCCAATGCTTTTGGTTGTGTGGAAGAAATCTATCGATTCCAAACAGTGAATGAAGCAAAACATGATTATGAATATGCTGTACAAACATTTGGTTATAACAATGAAGATCTTGAATTGTCATTTACCAGCAAGAAAGCAGATGAAAGTCATTTTTCATGCCAGAGTTGGCCAGATATTCCTTTTCCGGTTTGTTATTGGGTCGCTCGGTATAATATTTTAGTAGTTAGTTATAGGGTTTGGTTGGAACCTGGATATATTACCATCGATGACACAGAAGCTATCGTCCAAAAAATTGATAACAGAGTTAGCAAGTTACTCTCTAAATGAACTGTGTCTGCCTGGAGGTGTCTAATTTAATATCGGTTAATTCGGTGGATCTACAAATTTGGCTTATTAAATACCATGAGCAAAAATTTCTCTTTCAATTTTAGGGATTCTCGAGATCTCTTCAGATCGCCAGAGGAAAGGCAGAAGGATCTGATCAAAACTGGTATTATTTCGAAGCGATCATAGAACAATACTACCACTGCAGAGATAGGATTTTACGTACACTTACACGGATTAAAAGAATATCATGCAAAAATATAGAATTCACTTTGGCCCTGAAGATCCGCAAAATTTGATTTCTCATGAAAATATTTGCTAACGGGACAAGTAAGCAGTGATTCTGTCGTAGGGCCTTTAGGCCCGACAAAGAATGAATTTCTATAGCATTTAAAAAGATCAGGATGCGGTTGGCCGCATCCTGATCTCGGAGAGAGAAATTGGCAGACTAAATTGTGCTGGTCAGCACGCTCTCGAAGCGGTCGAGTGCGTCGTCGATGATCTCATCGGTATCGGCCATGCTGGTGTACATGCGGCTGCCGGCCAGGGTGATGATTCCCGAAGCCATGTAGGCCGCACCCATTTCTTCCATCATGTGCTTGCGCGGTTTCAGTTCTTTTGCCAGCCGGATCGGGTGTTTGAGGTCCAGCAGCATGACGGCTGCGGTTTCGAGGTGGCAGATAGAGCCCTGGTTGTAGGCCACGAAGGGCAGATGGTGCTTTTCGATGATGGCTTGCAGGCCTTTGGTGAGCCGATCACCGGCGCGCCCGGCGATGACCGGAGCGTTGGTGCGTTCCATTTCCAACAGGGCATAATAACCGGCTACGCATGAAAGCGGGTTGGCCGAGAGTGTTCCGCCCACGTAAGCGCGTTCTCCTGTGCCGCCGATCCCTGCGGAAAGGTGCTGCATGACCTCGCGCCGTCCGCCCAAACCGCCGGCCATGGGGTACCCACCCGTGATGCACTTGCCGAACACGGTCAGGTCAGGTTTGACGCCGAAGTAGCCTTGAGCACTGCCCATTCCCAGCCGGAAGCCGGTGACTACCTCATCGAAGATTAGCAGAGCGCCGAACTCGTCGCACAGCTCACGTACTTTCTGATCGAAATCTTTCTCGATCGGACGTGTTCCGCTTTCCGGGCCAACCGGTTCGAGGATGACGGCCGCGGTACCGCCGCGCAGGCGGTTGAAGATCAGTTTGCGGCGCAGTGCTCCCAGGTCATTCGGGTAGAATTCTTCCGTGTTGGAGGTAGCGCCGAAGGGAATCCCAGCGGATTCGAGGCGTCCAGTGCCCGGCACGTGCAAACCGAAGACCATGGAATCACTCCAACCGTGATATGCGCCGCCAACTTTGATGATCTTACGCTTGCCAGTGTGCGCACGCGCTGCCCGCACCGCGGCCATGACGCTTTCGGTGCCGGAGCCCAGCATGCGCAGCATTTCGATGTTGGGCATCAGGCGGTTAATGAGTTGGGCCAGTTTCAGTTCATATTCGTGGAACAAGCCGGTGACTGGGCCCGATTCATTGATGACTTCCATTACCTTTTCGCGTACTGGGGCGTAATTGCTGCCCAGCACGGTCGGGCCGCCTGCCTGCAGAAAGTCGATGTACTGGTTACCATCGACATCCCACATGTAAGCCCCTTCGGCTTTGGAAATGGCCATCGGGAAAGGGTAGTTGAAAGCCAGGTTGTGCTGGACGCCGCCCGGGATGTATTGCTTGGCCTCATCGGTCAATTTTTTGGAGGTCTGGCATTTGGTATCGAAATATTTCAGATACTCGGCCATTTTTTCGGGTGCAATGGGATGCGGAGGTTGGCTGACCAGCTCATCCAGCTTGCGATAGACTTCGGCGGTGTTATGCCATTCAGAAATTGCATATTGCTGCTCGCTCATTTTTCCTCCTGGGTTTGGTTGGATTTTTCGACTTTCTTTTCATCTTTCCGCAGCAGTTGGAAGGCAACTTCGCGGATAGGGGCAGGAACCTTGGTGACGTTTTTGCCGCTGCACAAAGCGATCAGGTAAGTAACGGCACATTTTTCCAGTAATTGCACGTTGAAAATGGTCCGGTCAGGATCGGGGCCGAGAAGCAGGGCACCGTGATTTTGAATGATGTAGGCATTGGCGTGATTGCGCAGGCGTTTGACGACGTTATTTTTGAGAAAAGGCGTTCCCGAGGGAGCATAGTCAACGATTTCTACTGATTTACCCAGGAATTTGACCTGTTCATCGAACAGGGCCGGGATGGCCGTATGGGTCAGCGCCAGTGCACTGGCGTATACCTGATGCGTGTGGATGACACAGTTGGTATCGAGCCGGTTTTCGTAGATTGCGGCATGCAGGCTGCTTTCGACGGAGGGCTTCCGTTCGCCTTCGATGGCTTTCAGATTGTAATCCAGTACACAGATATCCTCTACCACCATCTTGGCGTAGTCGTAATTGCTGGGAGTGATGGCAAAGGCCTTTTGCCCTTGTACCCGCACGGAGATATTTCCGCCGGTCCCCATCAAAATGCCTTTAGCGCTCAGTTTCTGGCAGATTTCCAGAACGGTTTGCTTGGCTTGCAGGATTTCATTCATGTCGCAGTTTGTCCTTTCGCTTCTCTCCCCGTAGAGTAAAATCATGGTTGTGCATGTCTTGGGAATTAAGTATAATTATAATGATTTTGTTGAACAGTGCAACTGTGAAATATGTCCTATTGAGGTCATATTCCCCAATTGGTGAAGACAGAGGAATGCGCAGTTTGCTTGAATTCTCTTCGCAATTTGCTGAAAACAGGGTTAAATTATCTCTTGCCCCAAAATTAAAGATTTCGCTATCCGAAGGGTACGGGGTGGAAAAGCCTATAAGGAGTTGCTTGTGAAGATGACCCAAAATTATGAATTGAATCTCGATCGCAGTTTATCGCAGACCATGCATGAGCAGGCCCGCGCTGCCATCATTGCGGCCATCCAGGCAAACCGCTCTGGCTTTCGCGTTGGCGATCACCTGACCAATCAGGAACTTTCCCGTCAGAACGGAATTCACCGGAACACTCTGGCGGCGGTCACGGATGATCTGGTGCGTCAAGGGTACCTGCGCCGGCTACCCAACAAAGGGTTTGAGGTGGTGCAGCAAGACCCTGGCCGGCCGCAATTGTTAACTCAGCACATCCTGTCACTTTCAGACGTTGCCCGCCGCGACGCGATTAATTCGCGTTCCCTGATCATCGAAAAAGAAACCGGGCTGCGCCGCGGCAGCGATTTGACAGGCGTTTTCGCCCGCGTAGCCGAGGACCTCTCGTTGGGGCAGGCTGATTCCGTTACCATGCTTACCCGCATTCGCCAGGTGCGCCGGGAGGAAAACGCTGATTGGAGTACCCTCTCGATCGAGAAATCCTTTTTCCCTACCCAGTTGACGTCTGGGCTGCTCGAGAATTCGGTAGCGCAGATCAAGCAGGAAGGCGACCTTTCCATTCACCGGCAGTTGCGCCGTCTTTTCCCGAATGATGACTTCTTCAAGGCTCATTACGAGATCTCGCTGCTGCCCCTGCCGCAAAATTTAGCCAGCAGTTGGCCGGGTTCTCCCAGTTCATTGATCTCGGTCGTAACCATTACCTATTGTTCGCAGGGCGCGGTCGAGATGACCTGTACCTGGTTCGATGCCACCCGGGCAGTATTGACCGCGGGTACCCTGGATGTGAAGATCGTCGATCCAGCCTAGCGATACTGTACTGTTTTTCGTCTTGCCTCTGTACAGAGTTCCTTTTTCACTCAGGAACTCTGCTTTTTTGCTCATTCTGAATGCAGAACCATTCCAGAAACCCGGTGTTTCCTTTTTAAGAAACTTGTACAGCTTGGGTGTAAAATTTTCTTTATTCTTTTTCATAGCAGAAAGCGAAGTTATTTCATGAAAACACAAGAATATCGGCTTTACCCATACCGCTGGGTGGCTTTGACGGCCTTTATGTTTGTCAATCTGATGGTTCAGCTTTTGTGGGTCTCTTATTCCCCGGTGACCGGCGCTGCCGCTGCTTTCTACCATGTCACCGACCTCAAGATTGGCTTCCTGGCGATGTCTTTCATGATCGTCTTCATTCCACTGTCGATCCCGGTCTCCTGGGCGATCGACACCTTTGGCTTCCGCAAAGCGGTGGGGCTGGGCTCATTGCTCATGGGTATTTTTGGGTTGATGCGCGGTCTTTCTGGTGATAACTACACCCTGGTGCTTATCAGCACCATTGGGATCGGTATCGGGCAGCCCTTCTTGATGAATTCCTGGACTACCCTGCCGGCACGCTGGTTCGAGAAGGAGTTCCGGGCCACGGCGGTAGGATTGGTGACTCTCTCAGGCCTGATCGGCATTGCTCTGGGCATGGTTTTCACCCCCATGCTGCTGAATTCTACTGGCAACCTGGCGACCGTACAATTGATCTATGGCATCGTTGCTGCGGTCTCGGCGGTGCTGTTTATTATCCTGGCCCGCGACAATCCGCCGACCCCGCCTTGCCCCGATGGAGACGAAGTACGTGCTCTGGTGCTGGATGGCTTGAAGAATGCGGTGCAGAACAAGATGTTCTGGTTGCTGGTCTTTATCCAGTTCCTGGGGATGGCAATTTTCAATGGCCTGACCACCTGGATCGAACCAATCATCCGTGGCCGTAACTTTGGTTCCTCTGAAGCGGGTGACCTGGGCGCTTTGATGCTTGTAGGCGGGATCGTTGGTGCAATCGTGCTGCCGGCCCTTTCAGATAAAGAACACAAACGCAAGAAATATCTGTTCATCGGCGTGCTGCTGGCGGTACCTTTCTTGATCGGGCTGACCTTTGCTCATTCTTTGCCGGTGCTCTTCATCAGTTCCTTTGGCTTGGGTTTCTTCCTGGTCAGCGCCAGCCCGATTGCCATGCAGTTTGCGACCGAGATCACTTTCCCGACCCCAGAGGGCACGTCCAACGGGCTGCTGCAGCTTTTTGGTCAGGCTTCAGTAGTGTTTGTCTATCTTATGGAAGCCATGAAGACCAAGGAGGGTTCCTTTACTCCCTCTTTGCTGCTGGCAGCGGTGCTGCTGATCCTGTGTGTGGTGGTCATTTCCTTCCTGAAAGACCCCGGCAGCTCCCCAGAAGCGGATTCCTCGGAGCCGGCATTATCCGATAGTGAGCAATAGACAGGAAATATCGCAGAAACGATCCTGATTTTTTACACTGGGAACAGGTTCAGGGATCCGGTAAAGTAAGAGCGTACCGGATCCTTGTTTTTAGAGGTGGATATGGCCTGGTTGTTGCTCGTCTCGTTAGCCTGGGGGTTCTCGTTTGGACTCATCAAAGGAAATCTGGCTGGGGTCGACTCGAACTTTGTCTCTTTTGCGCGGATGGCCTTCTCATTACTGGTTTTCTTGCCGTTTTTGCGCTTGCGCAGGGTCGGCAGGCCGTTTTTCTGGAAGCTATTTTTCACCGGTGCCTTGCAGTTTGGAGTGATGTACATTGCTTACATCGCCGCTTTTCGCTACCTGCAGGCTTATGAGGTGGCGTTATTCACGATCTTTACCCCGATCTTTGTGACCCTTTTTGAAGATATGGTAAGCCGGCAGTTCAACTGGGCTTTTCTGGGTACGGCAGTTCTGGCAGTGGCAGGCACGTACGTGATCGAACGCAGCCAGCTGCTTTCGCAACAGGTGCTGATCGGATTTTTGCTGGTGCAGGTCTCGAACCTGGCCTTTGCTTTTGGACAAATCTATTATCGTCGTTTGATGAAAGAACAGCCACAATTGAAGGATGCTGAGGCGTTTGGTGTGCTGTATCTGGGGGCCGCCGCGATTACAGCCCTGGCAACTTTGATTTTCACTCCGCTGTCGTCTCTTCTACTGACAGCCAAACAATTGTGGACGCTGGTCTATCTGGGCGTTTTTGCTTCAGGGATTTGCTTTTTCTTGTGGAATCTTGGCGCGCGCAAGGTGAACGCGGGAGCGCTGGCGATTTTCAATGACCTCAAGATACCCCTGGCAGTGACCATTTCACTCCTGATCTTTCACGAAAAGACGAACATTCCGAATCTCTTGATTGGCGGAGGGATCGTACTTCTCTCGCTGTTTTTCAATGAGCTGGTAAATCGCAAGCAGATTTGTTCTCTCTAGAAAAACTCCCCGGGTGATTTTTTCAGCCGGGGAGTTACTTTTTACATTTTTAAATCTTTGCTGGTCGAAAGCTCGACGATTTTGAGGACGGCTTGTGAGGCCTTTTCGAGCGATTCACTGGGAATGCACTCGAAGCGTCCATGCGCGAATAGCCCGCCAGTGAAGAGGTTGGGGCAGGGCAGCCCCATATATGACAGGCGCGAACCATCTGTTCCCCCGCGGACGGGGGTGATGATCGGTTTGATACCCAGCGCTTCGAGAGCTTCACGGGCCAGGTCGACGATCTGAAAGACCGGTTCGATCTTCTCACGCAGGTTGTAATACTGATCTTTGGTGGCGACTTCCACAGTTCCGGCACCGTAGCGTTGGTTCAGAAAGTCAGCGGCAGACTGCATGTTGGCTTTTCGCTGCTCGAAGACCGGGCGGCTGTGATCGCGGAGGATATAGGTCATGCGTGCCGTTTCGATGTCCCCTGAAATTCCCATCAGATGATAGAAACCCTCATAGCCGGCGGTGTATTCCGGGCGTTCTTGCGCTGGCAGCAGGGCGTCGAATTCCTCGGCGACGTGAATGGCATTGATCATCTTGTTCTTGGCGCTGCCGGGGTGGACACTGAGTCCGTGGCAGGTGACCACCGTAGAAGCGGCATTGAACGTTTCATATTCCATCTCGCCCAGTTCTCCGCCATCGACGGTATAAGCAAAATCAGCGCCGAATTTCTTGACGTCGAATCCATCTGCACCGCGGCCAACTTCTTCGTCTGGGGTGAAGCCGATCTTGAGCGTGCCATGTTTTATTTCTGGATGCTTGACCAGGGTTTCGACGGCGGCCATAATGGCGGCGATGCCGGCCTTGTCATCGGCTCCCAGCAATGTGTTTCCATCGGTGACGATCAATTCCTGCCCAATGTATTTCCGAAGTTCAGGGAAGTCCTTGAGGTTCATACGCAGATTGAGCTCCTGATTGAGCAGGACTTCTTTGCCGTCGTATTTCTCGATGATCCGCGGGGAAACCCCGGCTCCGCTGGCGTCTGGGCTGGTATCCATGTGAGCGATGAAGCCAATCACAGGAACCTTTTTGTCAATGTTTGCGGGCAATGTCGCCATTACGTAGCAGTGCTCGTCCAGACTGACGTTTTGCAGCCCCAGTTCTTCCAATTCTTTCACCAGTATTTTGGCCAAATCGAATTGCTTGTGGGTTGAGGGAAGTTCTTCTTTATCGTAAGCAGATTGGGTATCTACTTTAACGTATTTCAGAAAACGTTCTTTGGCTGATGCCATGGTATCCTCCAAAAGTTGAATTCTCTTTATTATAAAGCCGGAATACAGATGGAAAATTGACGGTAAGCTCCCAAAATGCAGGTAAAATGAAAGAATCACGCACAGAAGTAGAAAAATGGCCTCTATTTGCGAATTTTCTGACGAAGCACGCTATAGTATCAAATCGGTGATGCAAAAGACCGATGTTCAGGCAGTGACGATCCGGGCCTGGGAGCGGCGCTATTCCTTGCTGGAGCCCAAGCGGGCCAGCAACGGCTATCGTCTTTACAGTGATCGCGACATTGCATTGCTAAGTTGGGTAAAACAGCAGGTAGATTCCGGGCTTTCCATCAGCACAGTCGCCGGTTCCCTCAAAGAGGCAATCGAAAGAGGGGATTGGCCGGAGGCCGTTTTAACCACTTCAGGACCGGTTCCGGTACAGCGGCACATTGGACAAAATGTTTCGAAATTGGCTGAACAATTTTTGACCGCTTTGCTGCGGGTGGATGAACACATGGCTTCAGAGATCTTCGCTGAGATCCTGGGGCAGGTGAATCTGCTTGAACTGGTCGAAACGGTGCTTATCCCCACACTAGTGGAGATTGGGGCTCGTTGGGAACGCGGCGAGATCAGTGTAGCCATTGAGCATTTTGCCAGCAATTTGATCCAGGGCAAGATTCAGGCGATCTATCAGTCTCTTCCCTATCATTCTGGTGCACCAAAGGTGCTGGTTGGTTGCGGTCCCGATGAATTGCACGCCCTCAGCCCGCTCTTATTTGCAACTTTATTGCGCGACTGCGGCTATCGAGTCGAATATTTAGGCCCCGACATTCCCTTGGAAGATTTGCTTGACTACATTGCGGCAGAAAAACCGAAAATGGTGGTGATCTCAGCCACTATCGGCGATTCCATTCCGCAGGTAAGTGAGTTTTCTCAGCAATTAAGCAAAATGAAAGCTGCCCCATTACTTGGGTTTGGCGGTGCGGCTTTCAATCGCAATCCTGAAACGGGCCAACGGATTCAGGGAGTTTATCTTGGTAAAACCATGAGTGAATCCTTGCTGCGTGTGAAGGAATTGCTCCCGATCAAAGTTCTTCCCCGCCTTAACTAATTCAATTTTCTGCGGCTTTTTGCTGCAGCTTTTCACGGATGGTACGGTACTCGATGATGGGCCGGTCAGCCGGGATCAGTTTTTCGCCAATGTGCAGGCCAGAGGGTTTGGGCTCTTGGGTGATGACGACACGTTTATCCTGATTAAGCACGATGATACTGAACCAGTTGATGAGTTGGGCAGTGATCTGGCGTAATATTGGAATACGAACGTAGCGCTGATAATAGCGCAGATACATCATGGTATTCTCTTCATCGATGGGGGTGAAAAAGACAGTGATGCGCATATCATCGGAAATGCGGTTCATCCACAAATGCGGGAACTTGAATTTCAGAAAGAAAGGGCGAGTCGGAGCCGGTAATTCGCTGGCACGGCGGGCGGTTGTTTGGCCATCATCTTCGCGGTTGTAGACCCAGATTTCCAGCGACTCGGCATCGACGACCGTCAGTGGGCCATCGGCAATGGTACGATTGCCGCGCCCAATGGTGGTGGCGTGCACGAAGGGGAGATGAAAAACGTCGAGCTGATTCTCGATGGCGCGGGAATAATGGGCCTGCCAGTGATCACGATAATCACTGGTGGTGAAACTTTTATCCAGATCGTCGAACCAGGGGAGTTCCGGGTAAGTCTCTTGTGGTTCTCCCCACCAGAGGTAAATGTACCCATGTGCTTCTTGCGTCGGGTAGGTCTTTACCTGCAGCGCTTTTGGCGTTTCCGCGGCTTTCCCATTGGCAGGGACGTAAATGCAGCGGCCGCTCTGGTCATACTCGAATCCGTGAAACGGACATTGCACACGATCGCCCATCAGGCAGCCGATGCTCAAGGCCACGCCGCGATGAGGGCAATGATCGGCCTGGCAGACGATATGCCCAAGCGAATCACGCCAGAAGATCATCTGTTCTCCCATACGGGTAACCCCGACGATCTTGCGCGCTCGTACTTCTTTCGATTGCAAGACGACGTACCACTGATTACGGATCATTCTTTTTACCCCTTGGCTCTGGTCTTCTAAAGCCGAAAGCCGTCATTGTGACGGCTTTCGGTGTTTTGGCGCTGCGGCTCCCTACTTGATCGCAAGGAGGGATGCCGCAGCTCTGTGATTAAAATTCTTACACATCGTAGACACCACCTCCTTGTCGTTAGAATGGCATCTCAATTCCTGAATTCAGTATCACATTTTTCACTTACTCTGTCAAGCGGGGTTGTATAAGGTTGCGGGCAAAAATCATCTCCACTATAATTCATTTCTATGCCAAACTTGGATTTGAAAACCAGACGAGCTCGCTGTGGCGCAATTATTCTTCTTGCTTTGTCAGGTTTGCTGGCAGTCTGGCTGGTCCTGACCCCGGCTGGTTTTAACGCCAGACTGAATGTAATTGGGTTTTCAGTATGTACGCAGGACCCTGCTCACACCTTGATGCTGCAGGGGCAATTTTTGCCATTGTGCAGCCGCTGTACAGGGATGTACTTAGGAACATTCATTGCCATGATCTGGCTCTTGCAGGGCAGGCGGGCAATGAACTTTCCGAGTACAGGGAAGCTGGCCGTGCTGTTGCTTTTATTCCTGTTTTTCGCCCTGGATGGCATCAACTCCACGCTGGCTGCACTGATGCCTCACTGGGCGCTCTATCCTTCCACGAATGGGTTGCGGCTTTTCAGTGGTCTGGGCATGGGAGTGGTCATTGCCAATTTGCTTGTGCCGCTGTGGAACCAAACTTTTTGGGCAAAGGGCAGTAAGACGAGCAGTTTGTCTTCTTGGGGACAGTTGTTTGGTTTGCTGTTGACAGAAGGGGCAGCAGGTGTGGCGATTTATGCGGGGATCGATTGGTTGTATTACCCGGTGGCGATCTTGAGCGTTGGAATGGTTCCATTGTTGATTACAATGGTCTATACTTTGCTGGAAATGATCCTTTTTAAACGTGAGAATGCAGTGCATCATTTCCGTGAAGGGCTCGTATATATTGGTGCAGGGGCAATTTTGGCCCTCCTGCAAATTGGCCTGCTTGACCTGGTGCATTTCTGGCTTCAGGGTGGTTGGGTCGCATAAGGGAAAGGAACGATGGATATTTTCAACATCATTTCTGCTTTTGGCCTTTCGGCCAGTGCTGGCTTGAATGCGTATATTCCGCTGCTGGTGATTTCGTTGTTGGCAAGGTACACGCATCTCATTGAACTGAAGTCCCCCTGGGATGCTCTGACTTCCTGGTGGGTGATTGGGGTCTTGCTGGCGTTATCGGTGGTTGAGGTCCTGGCGGATAAGATCCCCGCGGTGAATCATGTCAATGATGCCATTCAGACTTTTATCCGGCCGACGGCAGGGGCAATCGTTTTCGCGGCCAGCGCTTCGAATTTGACTAAAGTTAACCCAATTTTGGCACTGGTGGCAGGCCTGCTGGTTTCAGGCGGGGTACACGCCGTCAAATCATTGGCGGTGCGGCCTTTGGTGACCGCAACCACTGGCGGGGCGGCGAATGTTCCGGTGAGCATTGCCGAAGATGCGACTTCTACGGTGGTCTCTTTGCTCTCCGTGGTCTTGCCGGTTGTGGCGGTGTGCCTCATCATTCTGGTGACCACGATCATCGTGACACGCTTGATTTTCAAGCCCAAGAAAGAACCGCCTGTAAATCCTAATTAACGTAACTGCCCGGCTAATCCAGCCGGGCAGTTATTATTATCACTATCGAACAGACAAAAAATTTTTATCCTCCCGTAGAACCAGGTTCACTGGTGGAGGTCGGGGTTCCAGTTGGGGCGGGAGTGGCTGTAACGACAATATAGATTGGGGTGATTGTGGGGGTAGCAGAATACATTGTAGTGGGAGTTACTGTGCCCGTTGGAGAACTGGTAGCCACGATTGTTACATAGATATAAGTACCGAAGAACTCATTTTTATCATTGATTAGACGCCACCATCCGGTATAGGTACCCGCGGTGGAAGGAGCAGTCATTGTGACAGAAACGTTAACGTTATTTCCAGCCGCGACAGCTGATCCAACCGCTGTGGTGTTCCCATTCATCTGAGTGCCGCTGACGAATTTAAGCTTGAATGAGCTTGTCCAGGGACAGGTACCAGAATTTTTAAGCGACCAGGTTTTGGTGAATGACGTGCCTACCACTACTGGAGTATTATCTGGGATGGTCACATCTGAGACAAAAAGGGAGCCCAGGCAGCTGTTTGCTGAAGAAGTGACTTGCATCGGGGTGGGGGTTACAAAAACAGTAGACGTTTGATTGGAAACGGTTTCTGTGGGGGTAACTGTTGCCAGAGCGGGGGTAGCACTGGGAGTCACAGGAGTGTATTGTGCAGTAAGTGTTTGCGCCACAGCTGTAAAGACCCCAGAAGCAATATCTGTTTCTGTCGCTTTTGCCTGCCCGCAGGCAGCCAAAAAAACAGAAAAAATCAATATACTTGCAAGAGTTTTTATTTTCATCATTTTAATTCCTTTTGAATCTTGAACGTAATTATAAAGGTATTTGTTCCCTATGTAGGCGTTGTCGGATTTTCTGATATTTTTCATAGAGATATCCCGTGAAATTTTGAGGTAGTTAACAAGCTATTAACAGGACTTTGGCAGCGTGTTAACTCGTTCTTCGTAATATTAAGATGACCCTATAATGGAATGTGTGTCAATTCATTTGAAAATGCCGCAAAAAAGGATGACAATGCAAAGAATTGCTGCAATTGATACAGGTTCCAATGCCATTCGCCTGGTAGTAGCTGATCTGGACGAAAATGGCCAGGTTCAGCCGATTGATAACCTGCGTATCCCGGTCAGGCTGGGTCGAGACGCATTCAAAGATGGAATCCTGCAAGAGGGGACCATGCAACAGGCCATCGAAGCTTTTCGCCAATTCCGTAAAGTGATCGATGATTTTGGCGTGGCTCGGGTCAAGGCGGTCGCGACTTCTGCTATGCGTGAGGCGCAAAACGGCCCCATTTTGATCGATCGAATTGCTCGTGCCAGCGGGATTGAACTGGAGATCATTAACGGTGAAGAAGAAGCTCGCCTGGTCCATCAAGCCGTGACTGCGGTGATGGATCTGGCGGATAAGAATGCCCTCCTGATTGACATTGGGGGCGGCAGCATCGAGATCACTCTAACGCGCGGCAATAATATTCTCTCGGTCAACAGCTATCCCATGGGCACCGTTCGGCTGCTGCAAAAACTGGAGTGGAATCAGACTTCGCGGAATCCCATTGAATTTGGACAATTGGTGCAGGAATACGTTGACGCTGCTGCGAAACGCATCCGCCAGGAAATTGGGGAGGAACGGATCGACCTGTGTATTGGCACAGGTGGGAACGTGGAAGAGATCGGCAAGCTGCGTCAGCGTTTGTTCAAAAAAGAAAATGACCGGGCGGTTCGTGTGGATGAGATGGAAAAGATGATCGACCGTCTGAGCCGGATGACTTTTCAGGAGCGAATGCGCAAGTTCAATCTTCGTCCCGATCGTGCGGACGTCATTTTGCCTGCATTGACGGTATTGCGTTTGGTGGCCCAGATTTCGAATGTAGAAGAGATTCAGATCCCCAACGTAGGGCTGAAAAACGGACTGCTGATCGATATGGCCTTGAACGCTTCTCAAGAGAATCCCTTGCCCGATCACGAACAGGTAGTGGATTCCGCCATCCGGTTGGGCAAGAAATATGCCTTCGACGTGGATCATGCAGCGATTGTGATGCGGCTTTCTTTACGGCTTTTCGATCAGTTGCAGAAATATCACCGCCTTGATCAGGAAGAACGTATGGAGCTGGAAATAGCGGCCATTTTGCATGATGTTGGCCATTTCATCAGTACCATTGACCATGATCAGCATGGTTACTATATCTTGCAAGCGAATCATATTGTGGGGTTGACTGAACGTCAGCAGATGATCATTGCCAGCATCGTTCGTTATCATCGTCGTGGAACTCCGTTCTATGATGGCTTGATCGAGACCAAACTGGTTCAAAAAGACCGCCGCATTGTTATGATCTTGACCTCGATTCTGCGCCTGGCGGATGAAATGGATGCCAGTCATACTCAACGGGTAATGGATGTGCTGGTAAGTACCACATCCGAAAAAACAGTTCTGCGTCTGGTTGGAAAGGGCGATCTAACTCTGGAAAAATGGGCGGTGAGCAAGCGCGCTTCACTTTTCACCGATTTGTTTGGGAATTCTTTGGAGATTCTCGCTTAATGAGATTGGATTGACTGATGGAAACTCCTTCTTCCGCTGATACCAATTTCCTCTCCCAGGTGTTGCTGCTCCGCTGGCAAGATTTTCAGTTGAGATATCAGGCCTATCACCAGGAACCCTCAGAAGAGAGCGTCCATGATCTGCGCGTGGCCAGCCGCAGATTGCTTTCGCTGACCGAGTTGATCCGAGCAGTTGCTCCGATGCCTAAGTTGAAGACGCTGCGGAAATATCTCAAGACTTTGCTGGATGGCTTCGATGAATTGCACGATACCCAGATTGTGCTGGTGATGCTGGAAGAAATTCTGGAAGAGCATTGTGAGATCGAGCCTTTTGTGATCGTTCTGGAAAAGAGAGAAAAACGTTATTTGCGCGAGGTCGAAAAAGTCGTGGATGAAATCTCACTCGCGGCTTTGCAGCGAAAAGTGGTGCCGATTCAAGAGCGCCTGATGACGATTTCTCTTACGGGTGCCCCATTAAAGGAACATCTGTTGGGGGTCGTTGATGAGGCCTATGCCCTGGCGCAGACCCGTGCTGCAGCGTTACGGGTGGAAGAAGTGGCGACAATTCATCGTCTGCGCATTTCTTTGAAAAAATTCCGCTATCTGATCGAAATCATTTCCCCAGAAACGATCGAATATCCCCCAGAACTGATGACCCGGTTACGGGCCTATCAAACTTTAATGGGCGATATTCAGGATATCGATGTATTGCTTGAATCATTAAATGATTTTGGGAAAAAACATCGGCAGGTTCCTGTGCAGGGTGTGGCAGAGTATTTCCAATCCTTGCAGAAGCAGAATATTGCTACTGTGCTGGCTGAGGCGGATTTTGTGTTTGCGCTGTGGAGAAAAACTCCTTCTACTGGCTTTCCCTGGCTGGCCAGTTAGAAGAAGAAACATTGATTTTAACCTTTAAAAATGAAATAATTAATGCTGGTTAGAGGTATGGCTTGAGATGAAAAAAGACGTGACAGGCAATCTTACTCCTCCTATGCTCAATCGTGAATTGAGCCTGCTGGCATTTCAAGCCCGCGTGCTTGAGGAGGCTCAGGATAACCGAAATCCGCTGCTTGAAAAGGTAAAATTCCTCTCCATATTTGGTTCGAATATGGATGAATTTTTTATGGTGCGCGTCTCGGGGATTCGAAAACAATATGAGGCAAAGCTGGCTGAACGCTCAGCGGATGGCATGACCCCACGTGAACAGCTTGTGGCCATTCGCAAGCGCTCACTCTCCTTGTTCAAAGAGGCGCAGCATTGCTATCAGAAAGAACTTCTGCCTCAATTGGATAAAGAGGGCATCCACGTTACTGAGTATCGCAAGCTGAATGCCACCCACCGCAAAAAGGTCGATGAATATTTCTGCAACGTGGTCTTCCCGATTCTCACCCCGCTGGCTCTCGACCCGGGGCACCCCTTTCCGCACATCTCGAATCTCAGTCTGAACCTGGCCATTGTCATTCGCAACGAAAAAGGCGAAGAAAAATTTGCCCGTTTGAAGGTCCCGGCAACCTTGCCGGCCCTATTGCCCATTAAGCCTTCTTCGCAGGGGATTCGCAAAGATGGCACGGTGGTTCATCACCATTACTACGTTTGGCTTTATGAAGTGATCATTGCCAACCTGGAATTGCTTTTCCCGGGAATGCAGGTGGTTGAGGCTTATCCTTTCCGTGTGATTCGTGATGCGGATATTGAAA
>JAAZOQ010000052.1 GCA_012797695.1 Anaerolineaceae bacterium
CTCCGATCGCCAGAATCAAAAAGAAAAGCCCAATCGCCCACTTTTGCTTACTTTCAGCCCGTATCAATGTTCTCCTCGCTTCAAGTTCATCTGCCAAAAGTGATTAAACAGTGCAAATCAGAATGGGTCAAGAGCCACTTTATACAGAACAAATTTTCTGCTATAATTGCTTCCATGACTTCGCAAACGCTCACCCTTGACCAGGCCCGATCTCTGGCACTGCATGCCCAGGGCCTCTTTGCCGGTCCCCGGCAAGACGTTCAAAAAGTGGATGTGCTGCGCGCCATTCAAAAGATAGGTATCCTGCAGATCGATACCATCAACATCGTGGCCCGCGCGCCTTACTTTGCCTTATGGTCCCGTCTGGGAAACTACTCTCTGGAATGGGTAGATGAGCTGTTAGCCGAGAAGCAGCTTTTTGAGTACTGGGCCCACGCTGCCTGTTTCATTCCTGCCGAACAATATCCCTACCACCGGCGTACCATTCTCGATGAGAAACGCTATCACCGTGATTTCGAGTGGTATCAGAATCACCAGACCGACTGTGATCAAATGCTGGAATATGTCCGTGACCACGGAGCAGTGAAATCGGCAGATTTCGAACGCAAGGATGGCAAAAAAGGGACCTGGTGGGACTGGAAGATCGAAAAAGACGCCCTGGAATACTGGCTGGCTGCCGGTGAATTAATGGTACTGCGCCGCGAGAAATTCCAGCGGGTCTATGACCTGCGTGAACGAGTGCATCCAGATTGGTCCGATGCAGATGCACCTCCACTGGCAGACACAATCCGTTACTTCGTGCTCACCTCCATTCAAGCTCTGGGGGTTGCCCGTCCTGACTGGGTAGCCGACTATTACCGGCTGATGAAAGCCGAAACTGCGTGCGCTATTCAAGAACTGCTGCAAAGCGGAGAAATCCGCGAGATCATGGTCGAAGGTTGGGAAGAGCCCTGCCTGATCACGGCTGAACTGCACCAGCAGGTAATGGACGGCCAGATCGACTGGCAATCTCAGCGCACTACCCTGCTGTGCCCATTCGATCCGTTGATCTGGGATCGCAAACGCACCCGTCAACTTTTCAACTACGATTTTGCGATCGAGTGCTACCTGCCAGCTTCCAAGCGCAAGTATGGCTATTATCTGCTCTCGGTGCTGCATCACGGCCAGATCGTGGCCCGTATGGACGTCAAAGCCCACCGCAAGGAGGGCATCTTCGAGGTCAAAGGTTTCTTCTGGGAACCGGGTTATACTCCCACTGAGGCGGACCGTCAGGAGATTCACAACACCATCCAGCGCTGCGCCGACTGGCACCGTACCCCACAGGTAAAGTATTCAGGAGAGCAATCACTGCTTCCCTGACGGCCCAACGAAGAGGTAAGCTATAATTAATGGCAGGGAGCCAGAATTGTCATGTCTGCCACACTCAAACCGGGAAGTAAAGTTTTCATCCTCATCAACCCGGTAGCCGGGTTCACCAATCCGCAGCAACTCAAGAAAATCTGCGAAGAGCAATTCCACGCTGCCGGGTGGCAGCCCACTTTCCATTTCACAAAAAAAGAAGAAGACATCAATCAGGTCATTGCCGAAGCCGTGGCTGCGGGAACTGATCTGGTCGTAGCCGCTGGTGGGGATGGCACCGTCGCAGCTGCCGCAGCGGCCCTTACCCACACCCACGTGCCCCTGGGGATCATCCCGACCGGCACCTGGAATGCCATCGCCCGCCATCTGGCTCTGCCCGCCTCTCCGCAGCGCGCCATCGCGCTCATGACCGGCCGGCACAGCGTGCGCAAGCTGGATATGATGGACGTGGGTAATACCCTCCATGCCATGAACCTGGGGGTCGGTTTCAGTGCCACCATGATCAACCAATCCGAGCGAGCCCAGAAACGCAAACTGGGGATGCTGGCCTATTTCAAACATTTCTTCCAGCAATTGCTCGGGCTGCAAATGCAGCGCTATCGCATGGAAGTGGACGGCGTGCTTTACAAAGGCCGTGCCACCGAGATCCTGGTAGCCAATTATGGGGTGATCGGGCTGCGCTTCTTCGAAGATCGCCTTGATATTCATCCAGACGACGGCAAAGTGGAAATTTTGATTCTCAAGGCACGCACGCTGCTTGACCTGCCAGTGCTCATCTGGCAAATCTTCGTCAGCCGCGAAAAGCGCACCCCGAAATATCGCAAACTGACTGCCAGCCGCAAGATCGTCATCACCACCAAACCACCCGCACTGGTACAGGCCGATGGAGAACCTCTGGGCGAAACACCCGTCAAGATCAAAATCTTGCCGCAGATCATTCGCGTCATTGCACCTTGATTAAAAAAGTTCCCA
>JAAZOQ010000353.1 GCA_012797695.1 Anaerolineaceae bacterium
AGTCTTCCTTAACGTTCCCGCCAACCTGCTCAGTTGGGCTACTGCCAACGGTCTGGCCGTCGCTCCCAGCGGTTACGACGCGATCGCTTCCCAACAAACCAACCCACTGGTGCAAATTACCCAGCCGGGTCTGTTCGCCCCGGTCAGCGGCAAAGTCGAAATCCGCGGGACCGCCGCGGTGGAAAACCTGGCCTCTTATTCCGTGCAGGTTGGGCAGGGCATCAACCCGCAAAGCTGGCAGCAAGTCGGGGAGACCGGTACCAGCGCCGTCCAAGAGGACATTCTGGCTGAATGGGACACCCGCGGTCTGGAGGACGGCCTGTACGCTGTGCGGCTGAACGTGGTCGATCAACAGAATCAGATCGAAACCGCCATCCTACAGGTAACCGTGGATAACACCGCCCCCAGCGTCGCCATCAGTGATCCACAGCCCACCAGTTCCATCAGCGCTGGCAGCACCATCACCCTGCGCGCTGAGGTCAGTGACAATGTCAGTGTTGACCGGGTAGAGTGGTGGCTCGACGGTAAAAAAGTAGAAGAACGCAGCCAGGCTCCCTACGTCGCCCTCTGGCAGGCAACCACCGGCAAGCACACGCTGCAGATCAAAGCCTTCGACAGTGCTGGTAATGAAGGCGATTCCGAAAAACTCACTTTTCAAGTACAGAAATAATCGCCAGGGCAAATTGCTTTTCTGACTCCCGCGACGGATATACAATCAAATCAAATTTACTGGAGGTAAGCTATGTCTTCTATACCCAACCCTGTATTGAAAAGACTCGGCCTCTCTGATAACGACCGGGTTGCCATCATCCACACGGATGACATTGGCATGTGCCAATCGAACGTCGAGGCCTACCGCGATCTCTGGGAAGCCGGCATCATTTCCTCCGGTGCCATCATGTACCCCTGCCCCTGGGCCAACGCCGCCATCGACATGGTGCGCAACAACCCCAAGATGGATATGGGGGTGCATCTGACCCTGACCAGCGAATGGCAATTCTACCGCTGGGGCCCGATCTCGACCCGTGATCGCCGCTCGGGAATGATGGATGAAGAAGGTTACTTCCCGCACACTTCTGAAGAGGTGCAAAAAAACGGCAAGCCCGCTGCAGTCAAGAATGAACTGGCAGCACAAATCGACCGGGCCTTTCAATCGGGCCTGCAGCCGACCCACATCGATACCCACATGGGGTCCGTGGCCGCAGCCAAATTCATGAGCGCCTACATCGCGCTGGCAAAAAAGCACAAACTGCCGCCCATGATCTTCCGCATGGACGAAGCTGAGTGGCGCGCCAACGGTCTGGATGCTCTGACCGCCAAGCTGGCCGCCCGACTGATCCACCAGCTCGAAGATCAGAAAATTCCGCTGCTCGACCATCTGGTGGCCCTGCCGCTGGAGTGGCGCGAAGGTTACCGCGAGATCACCAAAAAGACCCTCTCTGATCTCGAGCCCGGCATTACCCACTTCATCATTCATCCCAACAAAGATACTCCCGAGATTCGCGCCATTGCCCCAGATTGGCAGTCCCGCGTCGCCAACTATGAAGACTTTATGAGCGATGAAGTGCGCCAGCACATCCGCAATATCGGCCTGCACGTTATCGGCTACCGCGCCCTGGCTGAATTGATGTAACCCTGCGAGAGGTTCCATGACCGCCACGACTCTGCCCGAACCGCAAAAATTGACCTTCAAATTCAAGTTTGCCTGGGGGATCGCCTCCCTGGGCGGCAACCTGATCGCCGGCATCTTCGGCGCTCTGCTGCCCATTTTCTATCAGGATTATCTGGGCCTGAGTGCCAAATGGATCGGGCTGGCCTCCCTGATCTACGGCATCTGGAACGCGCTCAACGATCCCATTTTCGGCTTCATTTCCGACAGCACCCGCTCGAAACACGGACGGCGCATTCCCTTCATGCGTTTCACTGCCCCCTTCCTGGCACTGAGCTTCATTCTGGTATGGTTCGCCCCGCAGCACGCCGGGCAATTTTCGCTCTTTCTGTGGATGCTGGTCAGCATGATTTTGTATGACGGCTGCTACACCATAATCATGCTGGTGTATTCTGCCTTGCTGCCTGAGATCACCGAATCTGACAGTGAGCGCAACAAACTGCAAATCTCTTCTTCTCTATTGGGCATGCTGGGAGTATTGCTCGGCTTCCTCATCCCGGACATGTTCCGTCCCAAGAGCGGAGCGCTGCCATCTTTCTTCCCGCTGCAGATTGCCATGATCGTGGTAGGCATCACCTGCATGCTGCTCATTCTGGTGACCACCTTCACCGTCAAAGAACGGATGGAATTCACCCAGGTAGATCGCCCCTTGAGCCTGAAGGAACAACTGAAAGCCACCTTCACCAGCAAATCTTTTCTGGTGCTGGTCGCGCAGAATTTCATGTCGATCCTGGTCTCTTCACTCATTACCGGCTCGATGTTCTACCTGGCCGATTACGTGATGAAGACCTCCACGGTCATCCTGCTGGTGTACGTGTTTGTGCCCATGATCATCGGCATTCCCGTCACCAACCTGGTCCGGCAAAAGCTGGGACTGGTACAGGCGCAGCAACTGCTGCTCACCATCGGTGGTTGTGGACTGATCGCGCTGACCTTTCTTCCCAATTCATTCATTCCAATCGCACTGGTGATCGCCGGTTTCGGCCTGGCCGGGCCGCAAACCCTGACCAACATTCTCTTTGCCGAGGTCGCGGACGAAGACGAACTGCGCACCGGCGTGCGCCGTGAAGGAGCTTTCTTTGGCGTGAACGCCCTCATCACCAA
>JAAZOQ010000354.1 GCA_012797695.1 Anaerolineaceae bacterium
GGCAATTTCAGGACGGCGTGAGAGCCCGGTTCTCCCCAACAAAAGGATGGCCTGCGAGTCATACTCAAAGTGCTTACTCTTGCGCCAATCCACCATCCATTCAGGCTCTCCATTTGCCTTTTCCGAAGGAACCGCTGCTGCGGGCGATGATCGAACGGGCCGAACTTCCGGTTCGTTCTCCGTTTTTTTACCTCTCGCTTTTTTGAGAGCCTCATTTTCAGAACGCAAGCGCACATTCTCTGCCTGCACTCCTTCCAACAATTCTTTTACCCGCTTCAATTCACCTCGCAGCAGCGTGTTTTGGGTATAGGCTTTCGAGATGATGGCCTCTGCATTTTCAATCTGAGGGCGTTGCAGTCTGGCCAGGTCACTGACCAGCTGCCGGGCTTTTGCACGCAGAATGTCAGCCAGTTGGCCAAAGGGTAACGATTCAATACTTGCTCCAGACCGCTGTAGCCGTTCGCTCTCCTCGGGAGCCAGTGTTTGCAGCAGATCCTGAAATGCAATCTCAGCATCGTGCGCCCGCCGTTCGGATTGGTCGCGTAGTTCGGTTTGCACGTTGAGCAGGCTGCGCAAGTTGGCAATGGTAATTTCGTCGGCTGTCTGCCTTAGCGCGCTTTGATCCATTCGCTCTCCTCTAATTCTTTGCGAGAAACCTGCGCCTCTTGCAGTCTGGCCAATGCGTCATTGCGGATCTCTTCTTTGGGGATATTCAGCCAGCGCAGCGCAGAGCGCGAAGCTTCCAGATAGGCCAGCGCCGTATTGCTGAGCATCTCGCGCAGCCCCGAGGTAGCAACCGGAGCCGGAACCTGGTCGATCTCGCGCGTCAAAGAGACCGCACGCTCAAATGCGCTCTGTGCGGCCTGCGTCTGGCTCAATAAATCCCCAACCTGATTGGTGGACACCAGGCCGGTAAGGTCACGCTCTAAGTCTTGAAAATCCCGGTTCCACGCACCAGCTCGCTGCTGGTAGTTAACCGCTTGCCAGACGTCCGGTAAAAGCAGGAGGGGTCTCCCTTCCAGGTTCGGGTGGTTGTTCACCATGCCGATGAGCAACAGCAAACAGAGGCTAATGATCAACACCACGGATAAGGGGACGGTCATCTCCTCGCGTTCACTAGACGACGGTTGCATTTTGGTCCTCACTTTCCCGAACCACAACCTTTTGCCCGGTTGAAGTGTCATAGACGCCTTCCACCACACCGCCATAACCGACGCTGATCGACGTCAGCTCGTTCTCTCCGCCCGGGTTGATCGTATTGAACATACCGCGCCGTTTCAAATCCTCGATGACCCGGCTCTCCCGTTCGAAATCAATGTTCCGAAGAAAATCGACGTCTTCCGCGACAATTTCCACGGTCATGTCCCCATTCCGGCGCGTGCGGGTCTGGACGTGCCCTTCGATAAAAATACGCGAGCCTTTGTGGACGTGAGCGTAGGTGAGCTCCGCCAGAAGGCCGTACATGTAAATTCGTAAACCCTTCACAGGTTGGGCTTCACGGCTGCCATTGATCATCATGTACAGGCGAAGGTAGCTGGTCTGCTTTTCGCCAATGTCCAGAATGTCATAGTAAATATCCCCGGTAATATCCCCTTTGACTGAAACGTGATTGCTTTGTGCCATAGTACTTGCCTCCATGATGATAAGTTTTGTCTTTGCTTTCTTCGAACACATCACTTACAGAAACTTGCTTCTGAACGACATTTACCAACTGCTTTCCTCCACCGAAAGCTCGATGCCTAACTCTTCCGCCAGTTGTCTCAAACGATTTCTTGGCGCATTTTCCATCGTCTGGCGCCAATCGCGGTTAGACGGCCGGTTCAGGTGCAATTCATCCCAAACCAGGTCGCAAAGCTGCTCGTCCAGGAGTTCCGCCAGCCGGTCATACGCGCCGCCGGCGCCTTCACGCGGATTTTCCAGTAGTTTGCTGATCGCCACACTGACCGGGTCCTTGATCGCCTCCCCGCGGCAACTGGCGGCATAGAGCAACCAGGACACGAAGGGTATTCCAGATGCCTCTTGCTTCAGCAGCGCTTCGCGCTTCTTCTGGCTGACGTGATTGATTGCCAATAAATCCGTTAAATTCCAGGCTTCCCCCTCCACCACCGGTTCATCATCGCCGGTGCTGGTTGGTGAATCCAGTAATGGCTTTAAAGTTCTTAAACCCATAAGTACTTTTAACAGTCTCAAAACCGGAACCTGCGCCTGTTTGAGAGTCTCAATTCCGGAACTGAGGATGGGGTTGAGAGTCTCAAAGCCAGAACTCGCACCGTTTGAGAGTCGCAAATCTGGAACCCGAGCCCCTATGAGAGTCTCAAAACCGGAACTCGCGCCTTTTTCCGCATGTTTTGCCAATTCTTCGAAATCGGACGTATTGAGCCATTTCTTCAAGAACGCTAACGCATCCAGTTGCTGGCATTGATCGATCACCCTCTGGACAAACTGGCAAATCAGTTCATCCGTTTCGACCAGTGGTTCTGCATCCAGCTTGATCTTGAATTCATAGGCAAACCCACTTTTTCCAGGGCGGTAATTCAACCGTTGAACGAACAGCCCAAGATTCTTTCGAAGCCGGTTGATACGCTCTTTCTCCTGTTCTGCTTTGGGTGTGAGTGTTGATTTTTGTTTGCCCTGATTGATGACGCCAGGCAGCCATTCCACCAGCGTTTTCGTTCGTTCAATCCCCAGTACTTGACCCAGTTCCTCGTAGCCGCCTTCGATCCACACCTGATCGCGCAGTTCGCCTGTCACCGGGTTGTAATAGCCGTAGCTGCGCATCAATGCCACCAGTGCGGCCGGGCTTGAGCCTAGCCTGGGCAGCCACTCTTCCAGGAAATACCAGGACAACTGAAAGTTCTCCAACGGCCGTAGGATTTTCTCACCCAGCCGAATGGAAAATTCACGCACCTGATCCAGGCTGTCTCCCTCCACGTTCGCTCCGGTAAGCAGATCCGTAATCACGTCTTCGACCGTTTGCGGGCGGGGAATCTGTGCTTTCTGTTCGGTAGATGGTTTTGGCGATGGGTACTGTAGAATTTCTGATAATGGTGCATCCAGAGCCGCAGTTAACGCCTCAACCGGGTTAGCCTTGAAATTGCGGTGGAGTAGAAAGTCACACAGATCGCTGGCATCCATCGGCGTCAGTGGGATATCGACTTGAAGGCGATAGCGGTTCGGGTTTTGCTTCGCCCGCCCGGTCTCGGCATTGAGGCCCCAACCGGTTTGGGGCAGCCGCTCGATAAACCACCCCAGTTCAGGCCGGTCGATATTCCGCCAGAAGGTCGCCCGGCTCATCCCACACCAGCGGTAGATTTCTTCTGCGCAGGCTGTAAATGGTTTCTGGCGATGGGTAGGAATGGTATTGAGGAATCGGACCTGGCGAAAGGCGATCACCATCCAGAAAACATTGGGGCCGATCATCGGTAGCCACCGCAGCAAGTATTTGGGAACAGCCACAACCCGGTCTGGCCGGGAGAGGATCGAACGCAGCGAACCGGTAATGTCTTCGATTTGCAGGTCATTTCTTTCGATGCCTGACTGATCAATTTCCACTTCCGGTTCAACA
>JAAZOQ010000053.1 GCA_012797695.1 Anaerolineaceae bacterium
ATTCGGCATCCAGCCGGCACTCTTCCACAGCGCGGACGGCACCCCGTTATATGCCCCATACCCGCTCTCCGTTTCCATCCCGGCCATGGTCATTCCGCATGCCCTGATCGCCTCCGTGGTCGAAGCACTGGTCACCGTTGCTGTGGTCGCCTACCTGCAGCGGGCCAATCAGCCTGCCCTTAAATTGAATGAAGAGTCCGCCTTCGACGTCGAGACGACCGGCGCACGCCGCTGGCGCCCCCTGTGGATCACGCTGGCTGTGCTGGTAGTGCTCTCCCCAATTGGTTTGCTGGCTCCCGGAACTGCCTGGGGGGAATGGGGTGCTGAAGAGATCACCGCTCTGGGCTTCCCTTCCATCCCCAGTGGCATGGCCAAACTGTCTACCCTTTGGAGTGCTCCTGTACCTGATTATGATCTGAGCGCCATTGGAAATTCTTCCGTTGCCTATATTCTTTCGGCAATTACCGGTATCATTGTGGTCAGTATTGTCGTGTGGCTGTTCATCCTGCTGGCCACGACCGGGAAAAAGTCCGCTCAACCCGCCGCAGCCGGAAAGACCCATTAATTGGCGCAAAGTACCTTCGTAGAACGCTCACTGAGCGAGATCAATCGAACTTTAGAGCAATCCCTTTTTGCCGAAAAAGCAGCCCGGCAAAAGGGATTGCTGCAACTTTTTGACGCCCGTGCCAAAGCAATAGCTACTTTGCTGCTGCTCATCGCCGCTGGTTCAGCCAAACGTCTGGAATGGCTGGCTTTCCTGTTTGCGCTGACGCTGCTGGGCGTGGTACTCTCGAGGCTTCACCTGGGGAACTTTCTCAAGCGGGTCTGTCTGGTGGTTCTGCTGTTCACCAGCCTCATCGCCCTGCCCGCCTTGTTCCTCACTCCCGGTGCTCCGCTGTGGACCCTGCCTGGCGGCCTCATTATCACCCGCAGCGGAGCCACTTCAGCCGCCTTTTTGCTGCTGCGCGTGACCACTTCGATCTCACTGGCGAGTTTGCTCGTCTTGACCACACCCTGGAACGACATCCTGCGCGCGCTGGGCATGCTGCATCTGCCCGACGTGATCGTGCTCATTCTGGCCATGACCTACCGCTACATCCATTTGCTGCTGCACGAAGCCCAGGATATGTTCACCTCGCGGCAAAGCCGCCTGCTGCGCCGCCTGACCCGCACGGAAGAACGCGAACTGCTGGGCAATACCGGTGGAGTACTGCTGAGCAAATCACTGCAGCTAAGCGGAGAAGTGTACCTGGCCATGCAATCCCGCGGTTATCATCATTACCCACGCACGCTCAACGAATTTCACTTTCACTGGCACGATGGACTGCTGTTGGTGTTCAGCCTGCTTATTCTGAGCGCCGTTCTTGTTTTCGCTTAGCTTAAAGGTAAAATTTTATTTAAAGGTACCCCCAATGACGTCTGTGCAAAACAAACTTCCCCTCTTTTCGGTCCAGAACATCACTTATGCCTATGAAGGCAGTGGCACCGCCCTGGATGCTGTGAGCTTCGATCTCTTTGCCGGTGAAACCCTGGTGCTGCTCGGTTCGAACGGCTGCGGGAAAAGTACCCTGCTCAAACTGCTGGATGGCCTGTATTTTGCCGCTGCCGGGAAAATCCTGTATCAGGATGAGGAGCTCAGTGAAGAGCGCTTTCGCGACGAAGCCTTCAATGGGCAGTTCCGCCGCGAGGTAGGACTGGTCTTTCAAGACAGCGACGTACAGCTCTTTCTGCCCAGCGTGACCGATGAACTGGCCTTTGCACCACTGCAAATGGATCTGCAAGGAGATGAAGTGCGCCGCCGTGTCGAGGCTGCCCTCACCACCCTGCGCATCGAAGGGCTGCGGGAGCGCGCTCCGCACCAGCTTTCGAGTGGAGAAAAGAAACGGGTCGCGCTGGCTTCGCTGTTGACCCTCGACCCTGCCGTCTGGCTGCTGGATGAACCCAGCGCCGGCCTCGATCCGCGCAGCGTCGCCTGGCTGACCAGTTTCATCCGCGAGCAATCCGCTCTGGGCAAAACCATGGTCCTGGCCACCCACGATCTGCAGCTCACCCGTGAGGTAGCCGACAGAATTTGTCTGCTTAATGAAGCCCATCAAGTCGAGCTGGTTGGGCGCCCCTCAGAAATTCTCGAGCAAACCGAACTGCTGCGCTCCGCCAACCTGCTGTAAATCCATTCTGAGATAGAAAAATACCGCCAAATTTTTCTTTGGCGGTATTTGTTATCGGTGTTTATTACTTCAGCCAGTAGAAGAAGCCTTCCATCTGGATCGCATAAACACGGTAAGGCTTCGGCCCCACCAAAGGTTCGCCATTGATGAAGATCGTAGGCGTGCCGTAGAAATTAGTCTTACGAATCTCGCTGAAAAGCTGCTGCACAGCCGTCTCGGTGGCGGGATCGCTGACACAAGACTCGATCTGGGCAGCGTCCAGGCCCAGGTTCGTCAGCGTCTGATCCACCGAGGCTGGATCTTCCAGCTCAGCCGTGCTCATGGCAAAAAAGGCATCGTTCATCTGCCAGTACGTTTCGGGATCCTGTTGATAGACACATCGGCCCACCCGCGACAGATAGTCAGAGTTCAGTTTCGTCGGATATTCGCCAAAATAGAATTCAGGGCCATAACGATCCACCAGCGCCTTGATTTGGGGATAGGCCTTGCGGGTGTAATCGCAAGCGTAGCAGCCCACAAAAACGATCTGGTTCTCCGCCCCGGCGTTCTTCACCGGCCACAGGCTGAGATCAACCCCTTCCAGGGTCAGGGCACCGCCATTGGCGAAATTCGTAGGCACCGCACAACCTTCCGTATTGCTGAGACTCGAAGTCTGGTTGTTTTCCCCGGTCGGGTCAAAGACACAAAAAGCCGTGCTGTTGACACCATTACACGAACCGGTGGTATAGAACAGAAGCAGACCGCGTACCGCAAAAATGGTGGCGCTGAGAAGCAAGACGAAGAAAATCCAGGCCAGCATCTCGAAATGGCGATTCAGAAAACGCGCGCCGCGTTCAGAACGAGTGATCACCCGCCCCAGAATTTTAGCCTTCATCTTCTCATCAAACCCGGTGGTGCAAGGGCGAAAAGTAATGCGATGGAAAACACAATCCAGCGCTTCACGGGCAAGCTGGCGGTTGCTGGCACTGAAAATGCCCAGGATCGACAAAATTATGGCGGCAGTTATACAAAACATGAGACTCTAGAGCACCTTTCGAATTTTCTTGAGGTTCTGGAGAAAGAGATCAATCTCTTCAGGAGTGTTGTAGAAGTAAGTGGAAGCCCGTACTGATCCCTGAATGTGATGAGCATTGAACCAGGAATGGACACAGTGCTGGCCGGAACGCACACACACATTGGCCATCTGATCAAGCATCAGCGCGATGCGGTGCGAATCAATCCCGTCGATGAAAAAGGTAAAAATACCCCCACGGCGTGCCGGATCAGCGGGGCCAAAGAGATGCAGGCCTTCGACGTCACGCGCCCCCTCGCTTATTTGTTGATTAAGCAGCGTTTCGTGCTTCTGGATGGCATCGAAACCAATGGCCGACAAATATTGCAGCGCTGCCCCCAGGCCAAAGAGGCCCGCATAATCCTGCAGACCGGCCTCAAAACGTTCAGGCACAGGCAGGAATTCACAAGAGTCATAGGTAGAAGAGGCAACCGTATCGCCCCCTACCAGAAAGGGAGCCAACTGGTCAAGCAATTTGGCTTTGCCGTAAAGCACGCCAGTGCCGGAAGGACCCAGCATTTTGTGGCCCGAGAAGGCAAGAAAATCCACATCGAGAGCACGCACATTGATCTTGCGGTGCGGAGCCGCCTGAGCTGCGTCCAGCAGCACCCAGGCCCCCTTCTTGTGCGCCGCTTTGATGATGGATTCGGCCGGCAAGGTCACGCCATCGAGATTCGAGGAATAGCCAAAAGAGACCAACCTGACCTGCGGGGTCAAAGACTGCTCGAAGATGGCCTGATCGAACTGACCATCGCTGCCCTCCGGTAGGACCAAGAGCTGGATCCCTTTTTGTTTGACCAGCATCTGCCAGGGGATCAGGTTAGAGTTGTGCTCCTTGCCCGTCACCAGCACGGCATCTCCCGCTTTAAGATCCAGAGAATGGGCCACCAGATTGATGGCCTCGGTCGTATTGCGGGTGAAAATGATCTCTTCTTTGTGCGCCGCGCCAATGAATTTTGCCGTCAGCGTGCGCACTTCGTCTACCTCGGCAGTAACGGCAGCCGCCAGTTTGTGCATGCTGCGGCCGCTGCACGCGGAATAATCGGTGTAATAGCGCGTCACCGCCTCGATCACCGGGCGCGGACGCAAACTCATGCAGGCATTATCGAGATAAATGACTTGCTTCTTTCCATTTTGTGCTTGAAAAAGCGGAAAATCCTGACGCAATTCAGAAACATTCATGCTGGCCTCGATCTGGGTGACGGCGAAAAAACGTTCCCGTTTATTATAAACAATCAGGGCAAAGAAAACCTTAATTCGGAATAAAAAATCCAATTAATCGCGGTTTTTCCACCACAACCCGGTACATTCCGGCAAAATGACCCCTTCGATCTTTTGCTTCATCTCCTCGCCAAAGAAAAAGGCACTCAATTCCTGAGCCTGGGCCGCATTCTCGAAACGGTAATCCGTGCGGAACCAGATGGAGTGAAAACCCGCCTCCTCCAAAAAGCGAAAATACTCGAGCAAATGATCGGGAGGGTGTGGAGTAGTAAAACCGGTGCCCTGAGTCTCAATGATCACCCTGTGCCCCCCGGGGCGTAAGACGCGGTTCATCTCTGCCAACGCTGCCTCCACATCGGCGCGCCAGGACTGGCGATTCCAGTCTACCAGATAGCAAATGCTCCAGCCGGAGATACATAAATCCACACTGGCATCGGCCAGGGGAAGATGCCGATGGTCGGCCACTTGCGTGCGCCAATGAGCGTACCCGGCTTGCGATAGCTTATCGGCAGCAATCTGTAGCATATGAGCCGAAGTATCCAACGCCACAATGGAACGCACCAAAGGAGCCAGCAGGCAGGTTACCCGCCCGGTTCCCGCCCCCAGATCGGCCACGTCCAGACCAGCAGGGTTGACCACCTGTTGAATAGCCCGCAAGATGTTGCCCTGATCATCTTCGTGGCTGACCAGCCGCTCATAATTGACGGCTTCTTCACTATAGATAGCTTTGTGATCGGGCATAGTTCCTCAGTGGGAAAGTCGGGCATGCAGATCGAGCATGGAC
>JAAZOQ010000355.1 GCA_012797695.1 Anaerolineaceae bacterium
AGGCTGCATCCAGAGCGTTGAGCAGGCGGGCGCGCGCCGGCGCGTCCTCGGCCAGTTTGCGGGCGGAACCCAGTGCCACGCGCGCCTGGGCCACGAAAGCGCGCAGCCGCGGGTCAATCTCGACCACCTGGCAGTGGCGCAGCTGCAATTTGCCGGGTTGGGCAAAGATCTGCCCGCCCAGGCCCGTCCAGCCGTGCAGGCTGAGCAAATGCGCGGCGCCGGCGCCCCACTCCGCGGCCAGTTCGAGTTCCTGATGGTTGCGGTCGCAGGCGCCAAAGCGGCGCCCATCCACGCGGGCCAGAGCTTCGGGATGGCTGAAATCACCGGCTTCACCCAGCGGCAGCCACAGCGCCAGCGGGCCCCGGCCGCGCCAATCCGCCGGCAGGGCAAAACGACAGGTCAGCACAAAATCACGATTCCACGCGCCCCAATAATCATCAGCGTGCACGAGTTCCCCACTGCTCTCGGTCTGCTCCGCCTCCCCGGCAGCCGCATCGTGCCCGGCCGGGTAGAGATTGACGCGGAAAGGCGGCAGGTCCCGGACAGCACAGTATACGCGCGCCTGCAGCAGGCGCAGCAGATAGTCGCTCTTATCAGCGGTAAATCGGGCTTCGTGGATCACAGGGCAACTCCCAAGGAATCAAGTTCAGCAACTCGTTAATTTTATGCCCGTCAGGCGATTTCGGCCACCAGGGCAAATAGCTCGACCATGGCCGCCTGCTCCAGCCGCCAGCGCACCGGGCTGTCGAGCTCTGTCTGCCCGCTCCAATCGGGGGTGAAAGAGCCGTCCGCCGCCCGGGCATGTTCCCAGGCATAATTCAGATTGGCCTGGAAGAAGTGCACGTAAGTCGGGTCGTGATCGGGATCCACGCGATAGAGTTCCAGACAGCCGCGCAGCAGCACAGCATTGAACCAGGGCGTGTTGGGCAGGATCCGTTCGCCGCTGTGCAGATCGAGGCGGCCAAAATGGCGCAGGGCCGCCGCGGCGAGCGCGCGGGCCTGCTGCAAATATTCTTCAGCGCCGGTAATGCGGTACAGCAAGGCGCTGGCATGCAGCGGCGTGCCCGTGTTATAGGTAAAGGTACGCTCATCGACCGACCCATCCGCCTTGACGGCATCCAGGTACACCCCGGTTTGGGCAGACAGGAGCGCCTGATTCCACGCGAGAATCCGTTGGGCAGCCTCCAGATAGCTCTTCTCGGCAGTCTCTTCATATAAAAGAAGGGCCAGCACCGCCGCCGGACCGTTGGAACAGGTATTTTTGGTCTCGGGGTCGTTCTCGCGCCAGTAGATACCGCCGCCCATTGCCTCGGACCAGCCGCTCAGCGCAAAATCGAACATGGCGCGGGCCCGATCCAGATCAGCCGGCTCCTGCAGCGTGCGATACGCACGGATGAATTCGATGCCCAGCCATTCGTTGTCGTCGTAATATTTCTGCGCCCCGCCCTCATCCAGCAGGTACGAGTCATAAGCCGCCGGGCGGGCCGCGGCGTCGTAATAGACCTCCAGGCCCGCCAGCGCCTGACGCAGGGCAGCGTAATAGCGCTCCCCGCACTGCGAATGCGCGGCCAGAGCGTTGGCCGCCGAAACCACGCCGGAATACGGCCACAACTCGCTGAAATTCCGGTCCGTGGGCAGCCGTTGCACCCGTTCGTAATACAACCCCGTCCCCGCGGCGCGAAAACGCTGGTTCATGGCCTGCCAGGTCTGCTCCGCGCGGGCAAAGAAATCTACGCTCATTATTTGCCTCCTTCGAAGGCGACGCCCTGAGTAAAGTAGCGCTGCGCAAAGACGAAGATCAAGATCATCGGCAGCATGGCAATGATGGAAGCCGCCATCATGGGGCCGTAATTGGTGCTGTGGTTGGAGGAG
>JAAZOQ010000356.1 GCA_012797695.1 Anaerolineaceae bacterium
AAGGTACCGCGGTGCAGTTCCAGGTACAGACCGCCCTGCCAGACTGGCAGACGCGCCCCATCCTGGGCCTCCAGGCGCCGGTAGAAATCAACGACGCTGCTCGAATGCACGCGCGGCATGCCCGGAGTCTCCGCCAGCACGTTCAGGTTCTCGATCATCTCACGCGTCGGCCCCCCGCCGCCATCGCCAAAGCCGTAGGCCATGAGCAGGTTGGGATGCAGCTCCTTTTGCTGGAAGCCGCGCCAGGTATCCAGCACCTGCCCCGGCTCCACTTCAGCATTGTAAGTCGCCGCCCGCCAATCGCTGCCCACCGCAGGCGTGGTGGAAAAATGGGCCAGCACCCGCGAGCCATCCAGCCCCTGCCACCAGAAGGAATCGTACGGCAAATGGTTGGTCTGGTTCCAGCTTAATTTGATGGTGAAGAAGTATTCCAGCCCGGCCAGGCGCATCAACTGCGGCAGGCTGGCACTGAAGCCGAAAGCATCGGGCAGCCACAGTACCGGCGATTCCGCAGCAGGGCCAAAATAACGGGCAAAATACCGCCGCCCCAGCAGGAGCTGGCGCGCCTGGGCTTCGGCCCCGCTCAGGTTGCAGTCCGCCTCGACCCACATGCCGCCCAGCACTTCCCAGCGCCCCTCGGCCACCCGCTTCTGGATCTCGGCAAACAGGTCCGGGTGATCGTGGCGGACGAACTCGTAAAGCTGCGGCTGGCTCTGGCTGAAATGAAAGGCCGGATACTGGCGCAGCAGATTGACCGCGTTGGTAAAGGTGCGCGCTGCTTTCTGGCGCGTCACCGCCAGCGGCCACAGCCAGGCCACGTCGATGTGCGCATGCCCGGTGGCAAAGAGATCCACGTCGAGCGGGGCCCCCGCCGCGCGCAGCCCCTCCTTTAATACTTCGGACGCCGGCGCCACACTGGCCCTGAAAGCCGCGTCTTCGCCCTCCCGCAGATCGAGCACGCGGAAGGCTGCATCCAGAGCGTTGAGCAGGCGGGCATGCGCCGGTACGTCCTCGGCCAGTTTGCGGGCGGAACTCAGTGCCACGCGCGCCTGGGCCTCGAAAGCGCGCAGCCGCGGGTCGATCTCGACCACCTGGCAGCGGCGCATCTGCAATTTACCGGGTTGGGCAAAGATCTGCCCGCCCAGGCCCGTCCAGCCGTGCAGGCAGAGCAAATGCGCGGCGCCGTCGCCCCACTCCGCGGCCAGTTCGAGTTCCTGATGGTTACGGTCGCAGGCGCCAAAGCGGCGCCCATCCACGCGGGCCAGAGCTTCGGGATGGCTAAAATCACCGGCTTCACCCAGCGGCAGCCACAGCGCCAGTGGGCCCCGGCCGCGCCAATCCGCCGGCAGGGCAAAACGACAGGTCAGTACAAAATCACGATTCCACGCGCCCCAATAATCATCCGTGTGCACGAGTTCCCCGCCGCTTTCAGTCTGCTCCGCCTCCGCGGCAGCCGCGTCGTGCCCGGCCGGGTAGAGACTGACGCGAAAAGGCGGCAGGTCCCAGGCAGCAGAGTATACGCGCGCCTGCAGCAGGCGCAGCAGATGGTCAATCTTGTCAGCGGTAAAGCGGGCTTCATGGATCACAGGGCAACTCCAGGGAAATAAAGTTCTACAACGTGATAATTTTATGCCCGTCAGGCAATTTCAGCCACCAGGGCAAACAGTTCCACCATGGCCGCCTGATCCAGCAGCCAGCGCACCGGGCTGTCGAGCTCCGTCTGCCCGCTCCAATCAGGGGTGAAAGAGCCGTCCGCCGCCCGGGCGTGCTCCCAGGCATAATTCAGATTGGCCTGGAAAAAGCGCACATAAATCGGGTCGTGATCGGGATCGACGCGGTACAGTTCCAGGCAGCCGCGCAGCAGCACGGCATTGAACCAGGGCGTGTTGGGCAGGATCCGTTCGCCGCTGTGCGCATCGAGGCGGCCGAAATGGCGCAGGGCCGCCGCAGCGAGCGCGCGGGCCTCCTGCAAATATTCTTCAGCGCCGGTAATGCGGTACAGCAAGGCATTGGCCTGCAGCGGCGTGCCCGTGTTATAGGTAAAGGTACGCTCATCGACCGACCCATCCGCTTTAACGGCATCCAGATACACCCCGGTTTGGGCAGACCGGAGCGCCTGATTCCATGCGAGAATCCGCTGGGCGGCCTCCAGATAGCTCTTCTCGGCAGTCTCTTCATATAAGAGCAGGGCCAGCACCGCCGCCGGGCCATTGGAGCAGGTATTCTTGGTCTCGGGGTCATTCTCGCGCCAGTAGATGCCGCCGCCCATCGCCTCAGACCAGCCGCTCAGCGCAAAATCGAACATGGCACGGGCCCGGTCCAGGTAGATCGGCTCCTGCAGCGTGCGATACGCGCGGATGAATTCGATGCCCAGCCATTCGTTGTCGTCGTAATACTTCTGCGCCCCGCCCTCGTCCAGCAGATATGAATCATAAGCCGCTGGCCGGGCCGCGGCGTCGTAATAGGCCTCCAGGCCCGCCAGTGCCTGACGCAGCGCAGCGGAATAGCGCTCCCCAGGCTGCGAATGCGCGGCCAGGGCATTGGCCGCCGAAACCACGCCGGAATACGGCCACAACTCGCTGAAATTCCGGTCCGTGGGCAACCGCTGCACCCGTTCGTAATACAGCCCCGTCCCCGCGGCGCGAAAACGCTGGTTCATGGCCAGCCAGGTCTGCTCTGCGCGGGTAAAGAAATTTACGCTCATTATTTGCCTCCTTCGAAGGCGACGCCCTGAGTAAAGTAGCGCTGCGCAAAGACGAAGATCAAGATCATCGGCAGCATGGCAATGATGGAAGCCGCCATCATGGGGCCGTAATTGGTGCTGTGGTTGGAGGAG
>JAAZOQ010000357.1 GCA_012797695.1 Anaerolineaceae bacterium
ACCTGCAAAATATCCGAGAGAGCATTGGCGACCGGGATCACAGCGATCAAGGGCAGCAAGAGCCATTGCCCGGTCATCAAAGCCACCACCCCGAGAACGGCCCCAAGAGACAGGGAGCCCAGATCGCCCATAAAGAGCATGGCGGGGTGAACATTGAACCACAAGAAACCAAAGAGAGCGCCGACCAGAGTGAAGCAAAAACGACCGACAAAGACATCGCCTTGAACCAGCGCGATGGCGCCGTAAGCGGCGAAGGCAGTGGCAGAGATCAACCCGGCCAGACCATCCAGACCATCGGTGAGGTTGACTGCATTCGACATGCCCACAATGATGAGGGTGGCGATGGGAATATACCAGCCGCCCAGGTCGATGATGGCTTTTGTGCCTGGCCAGCGCAGATCAGGAACCTGCAGCACATTACGCAGGAAGTAGGTAGTAATGAGGGCCAGGATTACCTGCAAAATGAATTTGGTGCTGGCGCGCATTCCCAGACCGCGGCGCGGACCGCGAATGCCTTCCCAGTCATCGATCGCGCCCAACATGGCAAAAGCGATCATCACGGCCATGGGGAGGATAACAGAACTCCCTAACACGTTCAAACCGAGCAGGGAAACTGCATTAAGCAGGATAGTCAGAATGACCACCGGAACCAGAATCATCAGACCGCCCATAGTGGGGGTGCCCATTTTGGTGATGTGACTTTCAGGCCCCTCGACGCGAATCATTTTGCCGATCTTGAAGTGCTTCAAGACGCGCAGCAAGGGATTTCCCCAGATGACGGCCAGGATAAAAGCCAGACCGCTCAGAGCAAGTGCCAATGATGTATCTTTCATTCCTCTACCTCCAGGTCTGAGACGATGCGGTCCATGCGCAGGCCATGAGAGCCTTTCACCAGGACGACGTCACCTTCTCGAAGAAGGCCGCGCAGTGCCTCGACAACCTGATCTGTGGTGTCATAATTAGTTACTTTTTGGGCCGGGCAGCCAGATTGCAAGGCGGCCGCGGCAATCATTTTGCCTTTTTCGCCGAGGGTAAGTATGTATTCGGCGATTTCGGCGGCACGAATTCCGACCATTTCGTGTCCAGATTTCTCATACTGTCCCAGCTCGAACATCCCGCCCAAGACGGCGATGTGGCGGCCGGGAATCTCATCCAGCAAATTCAAGGCGGCCAGGGTCGATTCTGGTGAAGCATTGTAGGTATCATCCAGCATGAGCGCGCCTTGTTGGGTTTTCACGGCTACCAGACGCAACTGGTTGCCGGAGTGAGTTAATCCCTCAACGATCTCGGGCCAGGAAAGACCCTCGACCAGACCAGCTGCGGTAGCGCGCAGTGCCGTATGAACTGAATGCTGCCCAATCAGAGGTACCTGCATGGAGTATGCATCGCCGCGGTAATGCAACCGGAAACTGATGCCCTCGAGTCCATGACCCTCGATCTGATCTGCCCAGAGATCTGCCTGGGGATTCAAACCGTAATACAGGATGTTGGCCTGAGTCAGAGAGTTCATGGGACGAATCCACGGATCGTCGAAATTAAGAATAGCAGTTCCTTCGGGAGCGGCAGGCAGGGACTGTACCAGCTCGCTTTTCCCACGGGCGATAACTTCCTGCGAGCCGGCACGCTCGGCGTGGACGGTGCCAATGTTGGTGAGAATACCTACCTGCGGCTGAGCCATCTCGCAAAGCTGCCGAATCTCCCCTGGGACGTAAAAGCCCATCTCGGTGATGGCCCGTTCAGTGCCACGGGAAAGTTTGAGCAGGGTGAGTGGCAGGCCAATTTCATTATTGAAATTTCCCAGATTCTTGACGGTGCGATAACGCTGGCTCAAGACATCCGCTACCAGTTCTTTGGTGGTGGATTTGCCGACGCTGCCGGTGATGCCGATGACGCGGATGTTCAGGCTGCGGCGCCAACCTGCAGCTACTGCCTGGAGCGCGGCGATCGTGTCCTCGACGCGCAGCGCGAAGGGGGCTGGCGGGAAAGTATATTGAGCGGCCAAAGGCTGGCGCAAATCAACTACCGGGATCGCGGCGGCAATATCCTGCTGAACCAGTGCCAGGGAAGCGCCATTTTTGAAAGCGGCTTCCACGTAGGCATGCCCATCTGTGCGTTCCCCTGCAATAGCGACGAAAAGTGCAGCGGGGATTGCCTGGCGGGAATCTACCACGGCTTCACTGAGCGCCAGGGTGGCGTTCGCATAGCGGATTCCGGTAAGTGGTTCGAGAACATCAGCCAGAGTAAACATCATCAATCCTTTATTGCCCCTGCAAGCCCGAACGAACACTGTCAGGAGGAATATTCATTAGTACAACCAACTGCTTGACTTCATCACTGAAGACAGGGGCAGCGACCACGGAACCCCAGATCGAACTGGAGGGTTTTTCGAGCCAGACGTAAACCAGAAACTGCGGATCATCTGCTGGACCCCAGCCGATGAAAGAGGCATTGGTTTGATTGCTGGAGTATTCGCCGTTGACAGCAATTTCGGCCGTGCCGGTCTTGCCAGCCACCGTGTAGCCATCTACCAAAGCGTCGGAAGATTCCTGCTGCAGCGAGGTGACCAGCATTTGTGTCAGAGTGTGGGCTGTTTCAGCTTTGATGGGCTGCCCCACAATCTGGGTGTTGGTGTTGTACTGTTTGCCATTTTGAATGTAGGCTTTCAGTACATGGGGAGCGACCATTTTGCCATCGTTGGCGATGGAGGATGCGGCCATGACCATCTGAATCGGGGTCACGGCAACGCCCTGACCGAAGCTATTGGTAGCCAGGTTGACTTCATACCACATCGGGTCGCCCGGTTCACTTAGTGGGAAGACTTCTTCCCCAGCTAGATCGATATTGGTACGGTGGCCGATATTGAAGGCATCGAGATATTGATAGAACGAGGTCGGGCCCAATTGCAGGGCTACCCATGAAAGACAAACGTTCAACGAGTGCTGCAGACAGCCGATCATGGTCTGGGGGCCCCAGGCGCCGCGATCCCAGTTGTAGATGTCCCAGCCGCCGACGTTGATCACACCGGTATCTGTGAAAGGAGTATCCGGGGTCACTTTGTCGGCATCCAGAGCGGCAGCCATGGTGAGGATCTTGAAGACAGAACCTGGTTCGTATACCTGGCCGATGGCTTTGTTATAGGGAACTCCATCGGTGTAGATCTGGCTGTAATTCCAGTACTCATTCAGATTCATGCGTGGGGTGCTGGCCATGGCCAGAATCTCGCCATTCTTGGGATTCATGACGATGATGGTACCGTTGACGGCACCGGAGTCTTTGACGGCTTTATCGAGAATGTTTTCGGTAGCCCGCTGAATCTCGCGGTCGATGGTGAGAATCAGGCTGGCGCCAGCGGGAGCAGTCGGGATAGACTGTAATTCGTAAGGATCCAGCGGAATCAGCACCTGTTCCTTAATTCCGGCCAGCAGATCGTTGTATTTCTCTTCCACGCCGTAGAAACCGCGGCCGTTTTCGCGATCGCGATAGGAGTAAAACCCGATCACGTTCGAGGCCAGATCGTTTTCGGGATAGATGCGTTTGAGGTGAGCAGTCCAGGTCAGACCGCGCAGAGAGGGCAAATTGGGGTTGCTGCCGTAGGGATTGGATTTCTCGTAATCGGCCTTGAGTTTCTCAATTTGGGCGATCTTGTCAGAGTCAACGAAATCAGCCAGAGTCACGTATACCTGTGAGCCCTCGATGTATTGTTCGCTGGCCTGGGAGAAGACCGTGTTGTAATCCGAACCGACGACGGAAGCGAGAGTCTGGGCAACGGTGGTGGGATTGGTCACGTATTGCAATTCTGCACCCAACTCGTAGACTTCTTCGTTGCCGGCCAGTAAGTGCCCCCAGCGGTCATAGATATATCCGCGTTCGGACTGGATGGTGGTGACCTGATAGCCGTAATTCTTGGCCCACTGCGAAAGGTTTTTTGCTGAAGCACTGGTCTGAATGCGGATCATTTGAAAAACAATCAACCCTGCGAAGAGGGTCAATAGAATTCCCAATATTTGGATGCGGGAGAGGTTCTTCAAGTTCGTCATGAGCCCCCCTTCACGCTGCTGCTCAGACGATTGATGCCCTGGAACAGCCAATCCCACAGCGATTCGCGGTATTCAGATTTGACCACGACCGATTGGGATTGGGTAACCCCAGGGGGCGGGGCAAGAATGGCAGTGGCGCGCCCGGTGTAACCCGGAACAACCACGTAGACGACCTCCGCAGGATCAGCCACAGTGAAGCCTAACGCCTCAGCACGGGTTTCCATCACCGCGGAAGAGGAGTTCAGGGCTAGCTGGGCTTTGGCATCGGCGATCGAGCGTTCCAGGGTCTTGCGGTCATAATTGAGATTGTAAGTTTCCAAACCGGCTTCGGCGGCTTGGCCGCTGATTGAGAGATATAGGCCAGCAACTACCAAAACGATCACCAAACCCAGCAGAAACAGGCCAACGAACTGGACTTGAGAGCGCCAGGGGGCCTGTTTGAATGCCTGGGAAAAATTGAGCTTTTTCCAGAAGGGCATCTGTCTGCGGTTGGTGTTTCTTGATTCGGTCATGCTTGCCTGTTCTTGGTACCTAAAGTTTTTCGATTATTCTTAACCGGGCACTGCGAGCCCGAGGGTTGCTATTGGTTTCTTCGTCATCAGCCGTGATTGGATGACGAGTGATCTCTTTGATGCTGGCCTGATGCCCACAGGTACAGACGGGCTGATCGGGTGGGCAAAGGCAATCGGTACTTTCACGGCGAAAGTACTGCTTTACGATGCGGTCTTCCAAAGAGTGAAAGGAAATGACCGCTAACCGACCGCCTGATTTTAGGGCTGTGATTGCCTGGGGAAGAAAGGATTCGAGAGAGTTCAGTTCACCATTAACCGCGATACGCAAAGCCTGAAAGGATCGTGTTGCGGGATGGATTTTACCACTGCTTCTGCCGGCAACCCTGGCAATTTCTGCAGCAAGCTGCAGTGTGGTGGAGTAGGGGCGGTGGGCCGCGACAGCACGGGCGATTTTGCGTGAGAGTCGTTCTTCTCCGTAACGGAAAAGAATGTCAGCCAGATCAGCTTCTGGAAGGGTATTGACCAGATCGGCTGCGGTAGTCTGCTGGGTGGGATCAAAACGCATATCCAGCGGGCCCTCTTTGAGGAAAGAAAAACCGCGCTCGGGTTCGTCGATCTGCATCGAAGATACCCCCAAATCGATCACGATCCCATCCACCTGCGGCCAATGATGTTGCTGCAGTGTCTCGCTGAGAGCAGTGTAGGAGGCGTGCACCAGAAGAGCACGTTCCCCAAATTGCTGTAGACGCTGGGAAGCGATGGTGAGTGCCTCCGGGTCGAGATCGAAGCCCATCAGTTGGCCGTGAGGGCTGGACGCCTCGAGAATTCCCAGGGCGTGCCCGCCGGCGCCGACGGTGGCATCGACGTAATAGCCGGTGCTATTCGGACGTAAAGCATCTATAATAGGATGGTAAAGAACAGAGATATGAGGAACGGTGTTTGGACTCATATCACAAGGTAAGGTTCAGGTCATGGTAGCGCTGCATCAATGCTTCTTTGCCGCGCGGCGCGCTGTCACGCGCTGCCAGCAGAGTGGGGTTCCAGAGTTCCAGATAGGTGCCCATCCCGACAAAAGTCACGGTATTCTCTAATGAAGCGGCGATGCGCAGATAGGGCTGCAGCAGGAACCTTCCGGCGCTATCGAGCGTCACTTCTGCAGCAAGTGAATACCAGTCGCGCCGGGTTTGCTGGGCTTCATCGTCCAGAGTGCTCATTTGGGAAAGCTTATTGCTGAAATCCATGTAACGTTCGGAGTCGACAATGATCAGGTTGTCATCGAACCCTTTTGTAATGAATGCTCCTTTATCAGACACGATGTCACGAAAGCGCACCGGAAAAGTGATGCGACCTTTCTCATCCATCGTAATCTCTGCACGCCCTAGGAACATCAGTTCTACTCCTCTTTTTTACAGCAAACGCCGGATTTGATCCGGCGTCGTTCCCACTTATTCCCACTTGCTACCACTTTTATACACAGTATAACGAATTCTTGACGAATATTCAAGAGTCAACCCACTGTTGGTGGGGACAAATTCGTCGGTTATTAAAAGGAAGGAAAAATGAAGAAAAGTTTTATTTTGAGTGTGCTTGTCTGTCTGATTTTGAGTGCTTGTGTGGTTCCTGAGACAGTAATGCAAACCGCAACTGTGGAACCAACTGCCGCTGTGACCACGCAGCCCAGCGCAACACCCGCGGGATTAAGCTTGATGGTGTTGCAGGGAGCTGAGATCACCTCGGCTTTACTTAAACAACCGGTGCAATTAACTGAGGGAGAGTTTGTGAGCGATGATGCCAATGCTCCATTAACCGTGGAACTTTTGCCGCAAACGGTGGTAGCTGATCTTAATGGAGATGGACAGACCGACGTGGCTGCACTGATTGCCGAAAATGGCGGCGGCAGTGGCACTTTTGTTTATCTGGAGGCTTTTGTGGCGACGGCAGAAGGATTTACCCAAAGCGATCCGGTTTTGATCGATGATCGGCCGCAAATCCAGTCGCTCACGGTAACGGAGGGAAAGATCACGCTGAAAGCGGTGATCCACGGCGAGAACGATCCGATGAGCAGCCCTTCATTGCCGGTTCAGGAAACCTATTCTTTGGTGCAGGGACGTTTGACCCTGATTGGGTTGAGCCAGACCCTTGCGGGTACGGAACGACGCATTGACCTGGAATTGCCCACGAATGGCAGCCAGGTGGACAGCAGTGTGGCAGTCAAAGGCTCGATACCAGTAAGCCCTTTCGAGAATAACCTGCGCTATCGCTTCTATGATCAAAATGGAGAAATTTTAAATGAAGGCCCCATCACTGTTCAAGCAGGCGATGTGGGGCAGCCGGGCAGTTTTGACGTTTCACTGACTGTGCCGGCAGGTGCCAGCGGCGAAAGAATTCGTTTGGAAATTGCTGACATCAGTGCCAAAGATGGCAGCCCGATCTGTCTGGCGTCAGTCGACTTGCTGGTCAAATAATTCAGAATCAATTGCCGAGGGAAGAGTGTTAGTAAACTCTTCCTTCGGTTCATTATAGGTAAGGAAACCTGGTCTTTGCCCTAATCGAGGTGGAAGTGGTGCAGCATGCGGTGGAAGATGGGAGCAAAGAGAACCCCGGCCACGATCAGGAATACGATACCAGAATAGAGGGAGTACAGCCCAGCGAAGATCTTCCCTGCTACGGTATGCAGCGGATCCACCGGGCCCATGCCGCCCAGCAGCATGGCTGAGTTCAGAAAGGCGTCAACCCAGGAAAGATTTTCAAGAAAGTGGTAACCGGCCATCCCGATCAGCAGTGAGCCACCGATGATGAGCAAAACGATGCCGATATGTTTCAACTGGCGTTTGAAAAAGGCGGGGCGAGAAAGCAGAGGCTGCCCGCGAGTTTCGAACAGGAACAAGCTGTGTTTTTTTTTCGTGCTCATCTTCTGCCTCAAGCTCCTATAAATCAGCGATCTTTGAACGATATTGTAATGCTTCTGCCAGGTGAACCGGCAAAATTGCTTCGGTATGGGCCAGATCAGCGATCGTACGCGCCATTTTGATCAGGCGGTGATAGCCGCGGGCGGAAATATCCATCTGGGCAAAGGCTGAGCGCAGAAGCGTCTGACAGCCTTCCCCGAGGGGGCAAAAGTGAGCGATATCTGCAGGACGCATATCGGCATTGCAGGTCAAATCGGTGCCATGAAAACGCTGCTGTTGAATTTCACGGGCTGCCTGTACACGTTCGCGTACCTGGGCTGAACTCTCGCCGGGGCGCAGATCGCTTAACTTTTCGATTTCGACGCGGGGAACTTCAATGTGGATGTCGATGCGATCCAGCAGCGGGCCTGAAATGCGGTGCTGGTATTTAGTGACCAGAGACGGGGCACAGGTGCAGGGATGAGTGGGGTCACCATAGTAGCCGCAGGGACAAGGATTCATGGCAGCGATCAACTGGAAATTGGCCGGGAAGGTGAGCGAACCTTGCGCCCGGCTGATGGTCACCTGTTTGTCTTCGAGTGGCTGACGCAGCACCTCGAGCACGCGAGAGCTGAACTCAGGCAATTCATCGAGAAAGAGGACGCCGTGGTGAGCCAGCGAAATCTCACCGGGGTGCGGCCAGTTCCCGCCGCCAACCAGTCCGGCATGGCTGATGGTGTGATGTGGGGCGCGGAAGGGACGGGTACGGATCATTGGCGAATCTGATGGGAGCTGATCCGCTACTGAATAAATGCGGGTGACGTCCAGAGATTCTTCGAGGGTCATGGTGGGCAGGATGCCCGGCACGGCACGTGCCATTAACGTTTTGCCGGAGCCAGGCGGGCCGATCATAAGCAGATTGTGACCACCGGCTGCTGCAACTTCAAGTGCACGTTTGACGTGTTCCTGGCCCTTGATGTCGCGAAAATCATTATGAACTACTGCGGGAATCTGATCCACGGCCAGACGGGGCTGGGCAGGGATACGCTGCTGACCGATCAAGTGACTGTAGAGTTCGCCCAGTGAGTGAACCGGGATCACCTCGAGGTCCGAAAAGATGGCGGCCTCAGGGGCATCCTCAGCAGGGACGAAAACGCGCTTGAAGCCCCGGTTGCGGGCCACGGCCGCCATCGGCAGCACACCGCGAATGTGACGGACACTACCGTCGAGCGAAAGCTCCCCCATGACGATGCTGCTTTCCAGCGCATCCGCAGGGAGCTGCTCATCCGCAATCAGTACGCCCACTGCAATAGGCAGATCATAAGCTGAACCTTCCTTGCGAACGGTCGCCGGGGCCAGATTGACGCGAATCCGTTTGCGGGGATAGTTGAGGCCGGCGTTGCGGATGGCAGACTGCACCCGCTCACGGCTTTCTTGTACAGAGACGTCGGGGAGACCGACGATAACGATCGGAGGTTTGAACCCTGGAGTCAGATCTACTTCGACGTCGACGACGACCCCCTCCAGTCCGATGACAGCACAGGCGTTTACCTTGGCTAGCATGGCTTAAGTGTAGGAGGGGTAGAGAAAATTGTCAATTGAAGGCTTCACGATTTGTTAAAAAATGCAACCTGGCTGACGAAATCTCGTAAGTAAGGTATGTTGAAAACACTGGACTCTCTACAATCAATGACGATTACTGCTGCAGCGCCTTCGCTGCAGGAGTTTGTGCAGCACCAGACCGAGGTCAACCGGCAATTGTGGTATGCGGTAAAAGCGCAATTGCCCGGCTTCAATATGGTTTACGGTGAGGCGGCAAAACGCGGCAATGAGCGCAAGCTGAATGAGGCTGCGGATTGGCTGGCGGCTTCGCTGCAGCGCCAGGAAGCCGGCAAAGGGGTTACACCGGAGCTCTTTCGCGAGGTAACCGGGCATAAGCTGCAGGTACTGGGAATGGATGTGCTGGGATTGAACCATGAGCAATTGGGTGTGTTCGAAAAAGAAGGAATTCTCGAAATCAGCCAGCAGTTCTTTGATGAGGCACGGCGTTTCGACCCCAAAATCTCGAGCGCGGATATCTTCCAGGCAAGCCGCAACGTATGGACGGCAACTTACCTGCAAATTCTATTGGGGCTGGAAGCGCGCCTGACCCCGTCGATCTTCGGCTACAGCATGCTGTACCCGGTGACCGACAACTTTCTGGATGATCCGGCGCGCAGCCAGGCGGAAAAGATCGAGTTCAACGAGCATTTCTGCGCCTGGTTGAATGGAGAAAGGCTGCAGGCAGCCAACGCGCATGAAGAGGCAGTACAGACCCTGATCGGGAAGATCGAGGGCCAGTATGCCCGCGATCTGTATCCGCAGGTGTATGAAAGCCTGCTGGCCATTTTCTGTGCTCAGCAAGAAAGCACGCTGCTGCCGGCTGCACCGGTCTCGCCGTATGCGGTGGATGTGCTGGGAGTTACCCTGCGAAAAGGCGGTACCTCTGTTCTGGCGGATGGCGTGCTGGCGGCCGGGGAATTATCCCCTGCGCAGATGGCGATCATTTTCGATTATGGCTGTTTTGCCCAATTCATGGACGATCAGGAAGACGTTGATGCCGACCTGCGCGACCAGGCGGTGACCGTATTCAGCGCGAGTGCTGCGGCGGGCAAGCTGGATGATCTGATGAACCGTCTCTTTGCCTACGCGCGGGTGCTGCTGAACGGCCTGGATCTGTTCCGCAATGAACGCACGGAACCGCTGATCGAGCTTTCGCTGAAGGGGATTGATCTCTTGATGATCGACGCCTGTCTGCGTACCCGCAGTCATTATTCACGCAGCTATCTAAATTATCTGGAGTCGTTCTTCCCGGTACATTTCAGAGCTATGGGTGGCTTGCAAAAGAAGATCGACCGCAATCACCTGAACATCGGCCGCATTCTGCCAGTGCTGTGGATGAAATAAAGCATCAGCTCCCCGAAAGGGGAGCTGAGATTTTAATCGAGGTTAAGCGAAGTCCAGCGGGCATAAATAGCCGTGGAAAGAAAGCGGCCGGCCGACTGTTCGCGCAGGCCGATCTCGCCGCAGTGGGTTACCCCCGAATAGGGGCGCATGATCTCTTCCATTGCATAGTAGAGGGTCGCGGCTGAGGCTTTGACCGCGTAGGCAGTCATTTGCACAAAGAGCGGATGCGGATCGAGGATCTGTTGACAGGCCTGAAGCAGGTTGGGAATGAGCTTGTAGAATTCCCAAACCTCTCCTTTAGGACCGCGTCCGAATTTAGGCGGATCGAGGATAATGCCCTGATAGCGTGAACCGCGACGGGCTTCACGCTGGACGAACTTAAGCGCATCATCGATGATCCAGCGAATGGGCAGGTCTTTGAGGCCAGAAAGGGCCTGATTGTCATTGGCCCAGGTAACGACCTTACGCGAGGCATCCAGGTGAGTGACCTGAGCCCCGGAACGCGCCGCGGCCAGTGTGGCCAGGCCTGAGTAGCCAAAGAGATTGAGCACTTTGGGGTGAGAAGCACTTTTCTGGATGACCTGATCGGCCCAGTCCCACTGACAGGCTTGCTCTGGGAATACTCCCAGATGGCGTGAGGAAGAGGTTTGCACCCAAAAGTGCAGGTCCTGATAGGTCATTTGCCAGCGTTCGGGCAGTTTACGCGCATATTCCCAGTGGCCGCCGTTTTCTTCAGGGGAAGGCTTGTAGGTGGCCGCGGCCTTTTGCCATTCACTGTGCGGCAGCGCCGGCTGCCAGACCGCTTCAGGTTCCGGGCGAATCAAGCGATAGGGGCCAAATTGCTCCAGCTTGGACCCATCACCGCTATCCACCAGAGCATAATCCGTCCAGTTGCGGGCGGCCAAAAATTCGAATGGGGGAAAGAAGTCATCTTGTGCAGGCATGGTCATCCTTTTCTTGATCGCCTCAAGTATATCAAAGGAAAGGGAGGAGAGGGCTATAATGGAAGCATCATTTCAGTAACAAGGATGCGTGTATCCATGTATGATTTCACTACTGTCCCCGAGCGACGCAATACTGAGAGTGTGAAGTGGGGAGTCTATCCGAAGGACGTTTTACCCATGTGGGTAGCGGATATGGATTTTGTTTCGCCGGCGCCGGTCATCGCGGCTTTGCGTGAGCGGGTCGACCACGGTGTGTTTGGTTACCCCATGGTGACGAAGGAAATGAAAGAGGCTGTTGTCGATCGCATGCAGGAACGCTACCAGTGGAAGATCGATCCGGAGGATTTGCTGTTCGTGCCGGGAGTGGTGCCTGGGTTCAATCTGGTGTGCCAAACTTTTGCCGGCCCCGGAAGCTCGGTTATCATGCACACCCCCATTTATCCTCCCTTCCTCGAAGCTCCGCTGAACGCCGGCGCTGAACGGATCACGGTGGATCTGGATACGGCGGCGGATGGACGCGCGATGGTGAATGAGGCGACGTTTGCAGCAGCGATACGGCCCGATACAAAGGTATTCATGCTGTGTAATCCGCATAATCCGGTAGGGCGGGTATATGAGCGCGTAGAACTGGAACGGATGGCCGAAATTTGCCTGCGCCATGATTTGATCATCAGCAGCGACGAAATTCACTCGGATCTGGCCTTTTCAGGACACCCGCACCTGCCGATTGCCTCCCTCGACCCAGAGATTGCCCGCCACACCATTACCTTGATCGCGCCTTCGAAGACGTTCAATATCGCTGGGCTGGAATGCTCCGTGATCATTTGTCCGGATCGCGAAACGCGCAAAAGACTTGAGGCGGCCCGGCGCGGCTTACTGGGTGGGGTCAACGTGCTGGGGCTGATCGCCGGCACCGCGGCTTACCGGGAGGGAGATGCCTGGCTGAAGGAATTATTGTTGGTGCTGGAAGGCAACCGTGATTTTCTGGTGGATTTCATCCAGAAACGGATGCCCGAGATTCACATCACCGCGCCAGAAGGGACTTACCTGGCCTGGCTGGACTGCCGGAATCTTCCAGGTGTCGATGACCCCTCTCCTTTCTTTTTGGAGCGGGCGAAGGTGGCACTGAACGAGGGCAGTGACTTTGGAACAGCAGGGAAAGGGTTCGTGCGCCTCAATTTTGGCTGTCCGCGCTCGATGCTGGAAGAAGCGCTGCAGCGCATGGAAAGTGCCGTTGCCGCGCTGCGCTGAATGGTGAACCGGGTTCGTTAACAAAAAACAGAGCTGTTTCACAACAGCTCTGTTTCGGAATTCGGTTGAGGATCGACTAAGCGACCGCAACGACCTCAGCGGCTTGGAGCCCTTTGGGACCTTTTTCGACCGAAAATTCGACCTTCTGACCTTCTTTCAGGACACGATAGCCTTCCATTTGAATGGCAGAAAAGTGAACGAAGACATCTTCCCCACCATCACGGCCGATGAAACCATACCCCTTGGCGGGATTGAACCATTTTACGGTCCCAACAAAACGTTCAGACATACTTATCTCTCCATCAAGAAAAGAATGATTGGTGTATCCGAGAGACACACCTTCGATGGTCAAGATTGTAATGACATCCTTTTTAAGTGTCAAGCAAATCCTCTTATGATTCGAATGATTAATCATTAATATTTTTTTGCCAGGCGCCACTGGCAATTGGCTCCAATTTTGCTTATTGAAGCACATTTTACCTTTTGATCACCAGTGAAATAAATGATTCGATTGAAGCAAACTGACCGGGGTTGTATATCGATCAACCCAAATAGGGGAATAAGTTTTGCTGTACTGAGAAAGCGTTATCTTAAGAAGATGAAAAAGCTCAGACAGAAACTATATAGACATCTAGAAAGTTGTTATAATGTAATTAGGTGGAAATGTTGTATATACATTGATGCGGGGAATGGGCTTTTTCAATTGACTTAATCGTTTAGGCAAATAAATTGAGTACTTGAACGTCTGAAAAGAAAGGGGAAACATGAAAAGAAAACTTTTCATTGGCTTACTGACAGCAATGATCTGTATCTTCGCAGCAGTTCAGGTAGTACAAGCCGGAACAACCAGTTTTGACGTGTTGGTTCCGCGATTAGGGGGAACCGCCAATACCAACGTTACCACAAAGTCCACTTCTACTCAACAATGGGCTGTCTATAATATTGCAGTGGGAGCAAACAAAACAGTAAGTTTCAGACCTTATACCAGTTCCAATTCGGCTGTAGGGAGTTGGGTAAGTGGTACTACAGGGTCACAGATTTACGCACCTTACAGCACTACTCAATCTGTTGGCGCTCTCATCTACTTGAGAATTAAGACTGCGGTAAGTGAACTGGTAACCGTTGAGGTCAGCGGTACATTTGATTCATATTAGTCAAAAGGGAAGCCCATTCCCCTTTTAGAAAACTAGCTAGTTCATTTTCTGACCTAACTGTGATATGCTCATGTTTTTTAAAAAGGAATTCATTCAAACAGTAACCAAACGAGAGTTTTTTGCCTCCATATTAGTTGGTTTTGGCTTGCTTTTTATGGGATTGGGTTATTTCTATTCTCTCAATCCTTCGCCTCCACCCGGTGCAAATCCGGCATATTACAATGCATTTGATGCCTGGCGCCAGGGTTTGAAAGCGGGAATATTTGTACTTTTCGCCCCTTTGTTGGCTTCTCTTTCGAGTGCTTCTTCTTATCTCGAAGAAAGAGAAGCTCGTTTTAGTCGTTATGTTTTACTGCGTATGCCGCACAGACGATATCTGGTTTGCAAGTACCTGATCAATGTCATTGTGGGAGGGCTATCCATTGCCATCCCCCTCCTGCTTTTTTATGGTTATACTCTGTTGGTTTACGCGCGTTCTCTTCCCCCACTTTTGCAAACGCCCTATACTGAAGAATGGATGCGTGCGCCGGGCTTTTTGGGGGGAATCTATAGTCTGCATCCCAGTCTTTACATTTTTGCCCGTATCGGACTTGGTTTTGTATTCGGTATTACCTATTCAACTTTGGGGATGGCAGTTTCCAGGTTCGTTCACCATAAATATCTGACCACCATTATTCCGCTACTTTTTTACTGGCTTTTGGGCTTTATTGCTAATTTTATTAACCTACCTGTATTTTGGTCTGCTTATGCTTTACAAACTGATGGCATCCTGACTTCTTCACTTGCAAATATTCTTCTTCCGATGCTGTTGTTATTCACATTAACTACATTGTGTATTTTCATTTCGATCAAGAAATATGATAGCAAGGAAATGTATTAAAAGGGTGATTCATGCACAGTAAGCCTCGAGATTGTCCATGGAATGCCTTTGCAAAGATGTTTTTCCAGCATCGTTTCCTTAATGGACGCTGGTTAGCTGTCATGTTCTTTTTTTCATTGACGACTTCTTATGTATCCCTGACCGTTTTACAAACAGCTCGGAGCTTAAATTCCTTTAGCAATGTATGGGATATTTTGGTTAGCATTCTGAACAATCCCCAATTGATTCATCATGGAATGACCAATCTATTCATTTTTATGATCAGCGACTACACGGTTTATGGGCAGTTTGACCAATCTATGTTAATACGGACGGGCTCCAGGAAAACCTGGTTCAACTATCAGGCGATCAGCATCTTTCTCACAGCGATCCTCTTTTCAGCTTTACTCTTCTTCATGGTGTTTTGTATCGCTTCCCTGGTTTCCGCCTGGGGATGGGATTGGAGCCCAGTTGCTTCAGTAATTATTGGAAAACAGCAATTTGTTTCGCAAAACATTTTGCAGTTTTCACCAGGCTGGATAACGTTCTTCATGCTGGTGTTTCTCTCCCTGGCTTGGGCAGGAATTGGGATAGTCGTGAACTGTATTACAATGGCGACTCAGCATGCGGTTGGGGGATTCATTGCCGGACTGGTTCTCAACTACAGCGTATTCCTGATCTGGTCGGCTAACCTTCAAATCCCTTGGCTGCAAAAAATTTCTTTTCATCGATACATGTTCTTTTTAAGCAATATCCGTGATCAAAATTCTCTTTTACCCGTATTACTTTTATCTTTACTCTACTGGAGTATCTGGATTGCCCTAAGTCTGTTCATTTTTCAACGCGTATGTCAAAAAAAGGATTTTCTGGTTAAAGAATTGGAAAGACAGGCTGGATAAACAACATGACTTCTTTTTTTCATAAGAAAAACATTTTTCTACTGGATGAAATGCTTCATCTGGTAAAAATGAACTTGGCAATCTTGCACCAAAGTCCGCTTTTTATTGTCTTTGTGGCTATCTCGAATTTCGGATTTGGCTTTTTTGCTGCGATTCAATTAGGGGCCCTCAGTCACAACACTTCTTCCGCGCCGGTAAATCTCGGAGATGGATTCTTTTTCCTTTTTTCTGGGCCGGCTCTAAAAAATAGTTCGCTTTTGCCGCTCATCGTTTGGTTAATCGATCTGCTTTTTTTCTTGATATTTACAGGAAATTTGGCAAGCAAGCAATTCAGTGATTTACAGACTTCAATTCTTTTTCGTTCCAAATCGCGGGCGAAATGGTGGATTGGCGTTATTCTTACGATCTTGTTGATCTCAATTGAATATACAATAATCATCCTGGGGTCGGGAATCCTTGGTCTTCTGACTCAGTTACCCTGGAATACGAATCTAAGTTCTTTCTTCCTGGATCAGAGTCTTTGGCAAGCAGCAGCTTTTGCTTCATTCTTCCACATCCTGTTTTCTCTGGCAGTACTTGAAATTTCATCATTCATCGTTATCGCATTGCTCCAGGTGCAATTGACATTCCTTCTGAAACGTCTGGCATTCGGAATTTCTTTCATTCTTTTGCTGGCGGCAATTACCTGGGGAATGGGCTTTTTCGAGAAAATCCAGGGCTGGCAAATCGTGCTTCTCCCGACTCAATCCATCTTAAGCCGTCACTGGCCTTATGAACCGGCATTGCCGTTTTTTACAATCCAGTTTTCTCTTCTTTTCAACTTGATCATAGTGCTTGTATTGTGTCTGGGCGGCGGACTTCTTTTGCGTCACTATGATTTCTTAGGATTTGATTATGACAAATGAAAAAAATGTTCCAACCTGTTCATGTGCAATTTGTATCGAAAATGCTTCGAAAAGCATTCAAAAACATCTGGTTTTGGATAATATCAATTTTCTGGTTCATTCTGGGGAATTTATCTGCATCCACGGGCCAAATGGGTCAGGAAAGACGATGCTTCTTCGAGCGATTAGTGGATTGATACGTATGGATTCTGGCCGTATCCGGGTATTTGATCAGGAAATTGGCCGGGGAGATGAGTTTCCTAGAGATCTTGGCGCTTTAATTGGCGCTCCAGGATTCTTAAAAGAATATTCCGGTTTGTATAACCTTGAACTTTTGGCTTCAATTCAAAACCGGGTCTCTCGCGAAGAAATCATTGATTCCATAAAACAGGTTGGATTGAACCCTGATGATCACCGGCCTGTTAAAACCTACTCTACGGGTATGCTGCAGCGTTTGGGGGTTGCCCAGGCGATCATGGAACGCCCCAGATTATTGTTACTGGATGAGCCCACCAGTTCATTGGATCCAGACGGCGAAGAACAGATAATGTCATTATTCAATGTTCTTCACGACGAGGGCGTTACGATTCTTCTGGTTAGCCACGATAAAAAAGACTCGTTGGCCCACTATCAATCGATTTATCAAATGAAAGCGGGGTCACTTTACTTGGAAAAAACAATACAAGATAGCTCTCTATCCTAATTGCTAAGATAAATGCAGCGTGTAAATCTGTCAGTTGCATTACTCCAATGGAATCCACGATCATGCCATCAGCGATTTGCTGGACGGGCGGGTTTGTGTAGATGTACTGATGTCGAATTCAACTCAGTAAGCGGCAATAAAATTGTTGAGAGAAATATTTGCCCACTGACCGCTCCTCTCCGAAATTTTGCTGCAGTAGATCAACTTATTGGCATCACTATTTCTCCTGATACAGGCGTAGGTGAATCCCGCCAAGCGCTGATCTTGCTGATGGAGTACGAATTCGCTGAGTACAAATCTAAATCACTTAATGTGTGACCAAAAATTTCCTGATTCATATTTGTCAAATATTATAGGATTCAGTCCCATTCGCTTGAGTTGATATCGGTACTCAGTTAGTTTTATGGGCAGTCTTTTTTAAGGGGAACACTTAAAAATGAAAAAGTGGACAAAAAGCGCCAAAAAAGGACTCTCAGCTATAATTGGTCATATGAATTGGCTAAAAAAGTCAGTGATTTTCCTTCTTATCCTTTTGCCGCTGGTCGCGACTGCATTCCTTCCGCTGAACGCGGAGGCGCTGGACGTATTGTCTGCCAGCCGGACTGCTGAATCCGCCAGACAGGCCGGCAATCGCAAGATGGAATTTGACGCTCTGCAGCAGGTCAGCGAGTATCAACCCTGGCGCAGCGATCTCATTGAACAGATGGCTGACCTGCAATTTGCCATGGGTAATTATCAACGCTCACTGGATTTGTACCAGCAAGCCAGCAAGCTGGGCCCGTTGCTGGCCGAAAGTTATTTTAATGAAGGAAAAGATTGGGAATCACTAGGGGAACGGGATCAGGCTAAGAACAGTTATCGACAGGCCAGCGAATTTACCAATCAAAGCATCGATTTCTATCTTTCCGTGGCCAAAGCTCAGGAAGGCTTGAATGACTCGATTGGCATTCTGGCCACGCTGCTGCGGGCTTACAAACTCTCGCCCGGTGACTTGCCGCTCAATTATGAATTGGGCGTTCAATTTACTGCGACCCAACCAGAGCATGCCTTACCTTTTCTTGAGAATGCTCAGACTGATTCGGTATACGCAACTTACGCAGCTGCATTGAGGGAAACGATCACGGCCACGAACTCTCTGGGGGAAAGCGCTGAGCGTTACGTCTATTTGGGACAGGAGTTGGGCCAGATCAGTGAATGGCAGGCGGCTGCCAGCGCGTTTTACAAAGCGACCCAACTGGATGAACAAAACGCCATTGCCTGGGCGCTTTACGGCGAAGCGGTACAGCATGTGGGTGAAGATGGCTACCCGGCCCTTTCTAAAGCGCTGCAGATCAACGCCCAATCGGATATCGTCAATGGGCTGATGGCGGTTTATTACCGGCGCCAGCAGAAATATGATTTGGCGATCACTTATCTGTACAAGGCCGTTGAGAATAATCCCAATGAGAGCACCTGGCAGATCGAGATCGGTAATACGCTGGCCCTGCAGGGCGATCTGGCAGACGCGTTGATCCATTTGCAGGTGGCGACCCTGATGGAGCCGGATAGCTGGGTGCCCTGGCAATCACTGGCCACCTTTTGCATCAATTACAACTATTACATACGTGAAGTAGGGCTGGATGCGGCACGAAAAGCTTTACTGCTGGTACCCGGTTCCCCTGCACTCCTTGATATAATGGGAAGTGCCTATTACTCTCTGGGTGATCTGGATAATGCCGAACGTTTTTACCGGCAGGCACAAGAAGCGGCTCCCAATCAGGCAGAAATCCTGTATCATTTGGGCCAGTTATATCTGCAAAAAGGCGAACGCAGTCAGGCCATCAATTATTTGCAGCAGGCGGCGGAAAAAGCGACGGATAGCCGTATCCGCGACAACGCCAACTTGCTGATTCAACAGAATGGTGGAAATTAACGAAATTCAGGAAGTCAAAGTGAAGATTAAACGTCTGCTTGTGATCTTGGTTTTGCCGTTTCTGCTGGGTGCCTGCCAGGTGGTCGATTCATTGACCCCGGTAGAAACCGCGGCTGCCCCCGGGACTGTCTTGTTTGCGGATGATTTTGCTAATAATAATGCCCATTGGGGAATTGCCGACACGGCGAAGGGAGCGGTCGCTCTGCTTTATCAGGGGTTGGATATTCAGGTGAAGCAGGCCAATGCCATGATGTGGACGGTAACTCAAAAGAAGTATGCAGATATCCAGGTCGATGTTGATGCTGTTCTTTTGAATGGTTCACAAGACGACGCTTTTGGAACGATCTGTCGTTTTCAGGATAATGATCATTTCTACGGCTTTCTGGTTACCCATGATGGTTATTATGGCATTTTCAAAATGCAGGATGGCAAGCTGGTGCTGGCGAATGCCGACAATGATTTGCAATACAGCGACGTCATCCGTCAGGGTGGGGTGGTCAATCACATCCAGGCTACCTGCCAGGGCAACGTGCTGAAATTGAACGTCAACGGGCAACTGCTGGCCATGATCGAGGATGACAGCTACGCCAGCGGCAAGGTGGGATTAATGGCGGCAGCTTATGCTTCCCCGAACGTTGAGTTATTCTTTGATCATTTTCTCGTGACCCAGCCTTAAAGATGAAAGTATTCTTCGATAGTGTCGGCTGCCGGTTAAATCAGGCTGAAATTGAAAAGATGGCGCTTGATTTTCGGGCCGCGGGTTACAGTATTGCTGAAAATGCGGCAGAAGCAGACCTGGTCGTGATCAATACCTGCGCTGTGACGGCCGCGGCTTCGGCGGATTCACGGCAAAAGGTGCGTCAGGCGAACCGCGCCGGTGCACAACGGATCGTGGTGACCGGCTGCTGGGCAACTCTGGAGCCTGACGAAGCTATGGGGTTCGCGGGGGTCAGTGCGGTCGTCCCCAATGAGCAAAAAGATCAACTGGCCAGCCAGATGCTGGGAAAATCAATCGAGCCTTATGAATTGGAACCGCTGGAGCGTGATCCGTTGCCGGGAATTCACCGTCGTACGCGCGCTTTCATTAAAGTGCAGGATGGCTGTGATAACCACTGTACCTTTTGTGTTACCCGTCTGGCACGTGGGAAATCCGTTTCGACGCGGAAAGAAAGCGTTCTCGGAGAAGTCATTACTGCTGAGAAGGGTCAAGTCAAAGAGATCGTTCTCAGCGGAGTGCACCTGGCCTCGTGGGGAAGAGATTTGCCGGGCGAAGAACGTCTCAGTGACCTGATCGAGTATTTGCTCGCGAACAGCCGGGTAGAACGGATCCGCTTGTCATCGATCGAACCCTGGGATCTGGATGAGCGCTTCTTCGATTTATGGCAAAACCCACGTCTGTGCCCGCATTTCCATTTGCCGCTGCAAACTGGCTCAGGCGAGACGCTGCAGCGTATGGCAAGGCACAATACTCCCGAACAATACCGCGGCCTGGTGGCGAGTATCCGCAGCCGCATGCCAGAAGCAGCCATCACCACCGATTTGATCGTTGGTTTTCCCGGTGAAACAGAGACCGAATTTGCCGAAAGTCTGCAATTTGTGCGCGAGATGCAATTTGCTGGAGGGCACGTCTTCAAGTATTCTGCACGGGAGGGGACGCCGGCGGCCAAGTTCACAGGGCGGGTCAACGGCTCGCTGGCACGAGAGCGCAGTCAATCCATGCGCGCGGTGCTGGCGGAAAGCGAATCCCGTTATCAGCAGCAGTTTCTTGGCAGAACCGTCAACGTCTTATGGGAATCGAGCAGCCAACTGAACCAACGTGGCTGGAAGCTACACGGTCTGACTGAGAATTATCTTTCTGTATCAGCCTGGGGGAAGAGAAATTTATGGAACGAAATCAACCAGGTAAGGATCACTGAGGTCAAAGGTGGTCTTTTATCGGGTGAAATTCTGGAATCATAGGTGAAACATGAGTTTATCGGAATGGTGGCAAAAGGCAGTTTTTTATCAGATCTACCCCCGCTCGTTTGCGGATGGCAATGGCGATGGTATGGGAGATTTTGCCGGGATGGTGCAGAAGCTGGATTATCTGCAATCTCTTGGTGTGGATGCCGTCTGGCTTTCCCCGCATTACCCGTCACCGTTTGTGGACTGCGGTTATGATATCTCGGATTACGAAGGCATTGCCCCGGAATACGGCGACATGGCGACTTTCAAGAAGTTTCTGGATGGATTGCATGAACGGGGTATGCGTCTGATCCTGGATCTGGTACTCAATCACACTTCCGACAAGCACCCGTGGTTCCTTGAATCGCGTTCAAGTCTGGATAACCCGAAACGAGATTGGTACGTCTGGAAAAAGGGGAGGGAGGGAAACCCGCCTACCGATTGGTATTCCACTTTTGGCGGCAGCGCCTGGGAACTGGACCCGATCACCGGAGAGTATTACTATCATTTCTTCTTTAAGGAACAACCCGATCTTAACTGGAACAACCCGGCAGTCAAGCAAGCCATGTTCGACATGGTGCGTTTCTGGCTGGAAATTGGGGTGGATGGTTTTCGCCTGGACGCGGTCGGGACCATTTTCGAGGATGAGCATTACTTTAATCACAACGAGAAACGTTCGCTGAAAGAATTGATCCAGCTGGAATTGACCATCAAATCACTGGAAGAACGCGCTGATCTTTCGGAAACTTATAAGAAAGTTTTTCAGTATCAGCATGACATGCCCGGGGTACATGACCTGATGCGTGAACTGCGACAGGTGGTCAACGAATACGATCACCGAGTGCTGGTGGGCGAGACAGATGATCTGAGCTTCTACGGCACCGGCAAGGACGAACTGGATCTGGTTTTCAATTTTCCGTTGATGGAAACGACCCAGCAACTCACCCCGAAATTCATCCACGACAATCAGAAAGCGCGGCTCTCGCAAATGCCGGCGAGTGCCTGGCCCTGCAATACATTCGGCAATCATGATTCCCCACGCTGCTATTCGCATTTTGGTGATGGCAGACACAATTCGTTGCAGGCCAGACAATTGATCACCTTGCTGCTCACGTTGAAAGGAACTCCTTTCCTTTATAATGGCGAGGAAATCGGTATGTCAGATTATCTTCTGCAAAGCCCTGCCCAGTTTCGCGATCCGCTGAGCCGGGAATATGCCCTCGTTATTCAGGAGTTACAGAGGTTGAGCGAAAAAGAGGCTACCCATTTCGGGGCGGAGCGCGGCCGGGATAAATGCCGCACGCCGATGCAATGGAACAATGAAGCCAATGCCGGTTTTTGCCCGGATGGGGTTTCTCCGTGGTTGCCGATCAACCCAGATTACCGGCAGGGTGTCAATGTAGCCGAGGAAATCTCCAACGAGAATTCACTGCTGAGTTTTTACCGCAAACTGCTGGCCCTGCGAAAATCTGCAGGTACTTTGCAAACCGGCGATTTCGAAGAATTGCCAGAAATGCCTCCGGAAGTCTATGCTTTCAGGCGCTTTGACGAAAATGGTGAGTTCTTAACCCTGCTTAATTACAGCGAAGCAGAGGTTTCATTCCCGCTACCGAGTGATTTCGTAGAGAATCATTGCCTGATCCTGGAAGGAAATGCCCACCAGTGGTCGGAAGTGGCCGGAACAGCTCATCTGACGGGCTGGGGCTGCGTGATCCTGCAAAAAATCCAGCTACCTAAAAATTGAGTCAATAAATCGCTATAATTAATTTGGATTTAACTGATAACGGTTGGCTACAGATTGACCCTTAATTTGAATGGGCGTATAATTTTTTGCCTTGTGGATAATTTTGGCAGAAATTTGAGAGAATCATGAATATTGAAGAAAAAAATGGGAGTACGGTAATCTCTAAAACGTCTGATTATGAGCCTGGAAAGAACTGGCGGAATTATCTCATCGGGCGTCCTTTACAAACTGCGGATGCTCCTCAGCAAACGATTGGCAAGTTTCTGGGGTTGGCTGTTTTCTCTTCGGATGCGCTTTCTTCTGTGGCTTATGCGCCCCAGGAACTTTTGCTTATCCTCTCCATCGCGGGTACTCAGGCACTGCATCTGGCCCTGCCGCTGGCGATTGGCATCTGCGTATTGCTGGCGATCCTGATTCTTTCTTATGAACAAACAATCCATGCTTACCCTGACGGCGGTGGTGCTTATATCGTCGCGCGCGATAATCTGGGTGAACTGCCGGCTGAAACAGCCGCCGCAGCTCTGCTCACTGATTATGTTTTGACCGTGGCAGTTTCTATCTCTTCCGGTGTGGCGCAGCTGATTTCTGCTTTTCCGGGATTATACGAATACCGGGTCATTATTGCTGTGGCGCTGGTGCTGGTGGTCATGTTGATCAATTTACGCGGTGTCAAGGAATCGGGGATTGCTTTTGCCATTCCAACTTATTACTTCCTGGCAATGATGCTTATTACCATCCTGGTGGGCTTCATTCGGTTTTTCACTGGTTCACTGGGTTTGGTGCCGAACGCCCCGATGGATATCATTGGCATGCGGCAAACACTGGAACCGATCACACTTTTCCTGATTTTGAAAGCTTTTTCAAATGGTACTACCGCCGTAACCGGCGTCGAGGCCATCTCCAACGGCATTACCGCATTCAAAGAACCGCGCAGCAAGAATGCCGGGGAGACCCTGATCATCATGGGATTTATTCTTGGCTCAATGATGATCGCCATCACTTTTTTGGCGAACAAGATAGGTGCGCTGCCTTCTGATGAAGAAACCCTGATCTCACAACTTGCCCGTACCATTTTTTCGGGGACGGGGATTCTGTACATTGGGGCAATTGTGGCAACTACAGTGATTTTGATCATGGCGGCCAATACTGCTTTTGCGGATTTTCCGCGGTTGAGCGCCATTGCGGCCAATGATGGATTTTTACCTCGCCAATTGACTTACCGAGGCAGTCGTCTGGTTTTCTCGCGTGGTATTGTGTCACTGGCAGCGATTGCCTGTTTTCTGGTAATCATTTTCCAGGCGAGTGTTTCACGCTTGATCCCACTGTATGCCATCGGCGTTTTCCTGTCGTTCACGTTATCACAGGCGGGGATGGCTCATCGCTGGTGGAAATCTGGCCATTTAAAACCTGGCCAGGTGATCAAAGAACCCGGCTCAGATGTGATCTATGATTCGGGTTGGCATTACAAAATGGTTATCAACGGCTTTGGCTCGATCTGTACCTTCGTGGTCATGGTGGTGTTTGCGATTACCAAGTTCGGAGATGGCGCCTGGATTGTAGTTATTTTGACTCCATCATTGGTGGCGATCTTCTCCTTGATTCACAGTCATTATAAGAGACTGGCGGGTCAGCTTTCTTTGGAGAATGTCAATCCGCTTCCGCGCGTGGCTCATCAGAAAGTGATCATGCCGATCAGCGGTGTGCATAAAGGCACGCTGGCGGCCCTGCGCTATGCAAAAACGTTATCCGAAGATATTACGGTGGTGCATATTTCCAGCGATCCGTCAGAGAACCAAAAGATCCAGGAGAAATGGCAGATCTGGGGGGATGGGTACCGACTGGTTATGCTGGATTCCCCTTATCGTCTCTTTATTGAACCTTTGCTGACTTACATTCAAGAGATCGATGCCAAAAAACAGCCGAATGAGATCATCACGATCGTGGTGCCCCAATTTGTACCGAAGCACTGGTATGTGAATATGCTGCACACGCATACGGCGGATACTTTGCGCCGTGTCCTCTTGTTCAGAAAAGATATTGTGATCACAGAAGTTCCTTACCAGGTAGATTGAAAGGATTTGCGAAAAGATGAAAGCAATCATTGTGGGATGTGGCAGGATTGGTGCGGAATTAGCTTACCGGCTATTCAAGCGCGGTCATGAGGTTTCGATCATCGATAATGTGCCGGCTTCATTCAATAACCTGCCGCCCAATTTCGAGGGGCGGGTGCATGAAGGGGATGCCTTGAATCAGGACGTGCTCATTCGCGCTGGGATCGAGCATTGTGACGTGGTGGCCGCTGTTACCAACAACGATGCACTGAACATGGTGGTGAGCCACGTTTCGAAGAGTGTCTTCAACGTTCCCAATGTGGTGGCCCGGAATTATGATCCGCACGTGCGCGAATTGTTCGAGACTTTCGGCATTCAGGTGGTTAGTTCCACCGGGTGGGGGGCGCAGCGTATCGAGGAGTTGATGTATCATTCCGAAGTACGGACGGTGTTCTCGGCTGGCAATGGCGAGGTGGAAGTATACGAACTGACAATCAATGCGGCGTGGAATGATCAGACAGTTGCCGATCTGATCCCGTGCGAGGAGTGCAAACCCATTGCGGTATCACGTGCCGGGAAAGCCTTCCTGGCAGATGGCAGCACGACTTTGAAAGAGGGTGACATTTTGAACGTTGCGGCCACATTCGACGGTATTGAAAAAACGCGTCATCACATGGAAAGTCGCGTGAAGGAGGCCTGACATGTTTGTTGTGATTGCTGGTGGTGGAAGAACAGGCGCTCAACTGGCGCGATATTTACTGGATGAGGGGCATCAGGTTCACCTGATCGAAGACCGCAAAGAAGTGCTGGCGCGGATTCATAAAGAATTGCCAACCGAAGTCATTTTCTCAGGCAATTGTATGCACCCTGATGTACTCGAGCAGGTAAATATTCGTGATGCACACGTTTTTGCGGCTACTACTACTTCAGACGAGATCAATCTGGCATTATGCTATTTCGTCAAAGAAAAATATCATACGGCCAGAACGATTGCTCGGGTCAATAATCCGCGCAATGCGTGGCTGTTCGATGACAAGCTGCACGTGGATGTGGCGGTTAATCAGGCTGAATTGCTCTCTCGCTTGATCGAAGAAGAAATGTCGCTGGGCGACATGATGACTTTACTGCAACTGCGGCGCGGCCGGTACTCACTGGTAGAAGAGAAGATCCCGGCGCACGCCAAATGTCTGGGCAAGATGATCAAGGAATTAACCTTCCCGGAGAACTGCGTTATAGCGGCAATTATCCGCAATGGCGATATTGTGGTACCAAGCGGAACGACAACCTTCGAGGAAAATGACGAGGTGTTAGCGGTTACCGATGAAGAAGGTGCCAAGGCCCTGGCAGAGCTGTTTGCCAAGAAGTAATTGCACAGAAAGAGTTTGACCGTTAAGAAGCGTTGAGGTATAATTTAGCGCTGCTGTGTACCAATTAGATTGCATTTGAGAGGATTAGAATGACCAAACGGACCTATCAACCGAGAATTCATCGCCGTCTTCGTGTTCATGGCTTCCGCTCCCGCATGGAGACTCAGGATGGGCGCGAAGTTTTGAAACGCCGCCGCGCTAAAGGCCGCCGCAAATTGACGGTTTCGATGAATAACCACGTCAAAAGAATTCGCTGGTAAACCTGGCCCTTTTGTCATCATCCTCTTGGATGATGGAGCTGTAGGCAAGGTAATGTTTGAACCGCAAGTATTGGATTACCAGTACAAATGATTTTAAGCGGGTGAGGCTTTCAGGAAAATCGTATGCCCACCCGCTTGTGGTCATTATATGTGCCAAAGGAACAGCAGAAAATTCACGAGTGGGGCTGATTACCGGTAACTCCATTGGGAAAGCGGTACGACGGAATAAGGCAAGACGAAGGTTACGCATGATCTTTGGCGAATTGATGCCAGAGTTTACCAGTTGTGTCGATATGGTAGTCATTGGCCGACCCGCTATGGATCGAGCCAGCTACGTCGAGATCAAAGCGGCCATTCGTTCGTTGTTGGAACGAGCACATGTAACAGGAAAAAATGACAGTTTATGAAGAAGATCAGACGGTTCGCAAGGTAGAACCGCGTTTACGAGATTTGCCATTCTCGATCTGGAATATTCCGAGGTTTATACTGCTGGCGTTGATCAGAGTATATCAACTCGTTATCTCTCCGGCTTTACCCCCAGATACCTGCCGTTTCTATCCTTCTTGTTCTCATTACGGGTATCAGGCAATTTACAAATACGGTGCCATTAAAGGAACGGTGATGGCAGTCTGGCGGGTTTTACGGTGCAACCCATTCAATCCCGGCGGGTACGATCCCGTCCCTTGATATTCATTTTCAAGATATAATGAATCATCCCACGAAAAAAGGGTACCAGAACAATGAAAAAAAATGGTTTATTTGTAGTGCTCTCCATCCTTCTGCTTGGGATTTTCCTTACCTCTTGCTCGGGTGCTACGACGACTACGAGCTGGGGAGGTGTATCAGCAAGCGATTCGGCAGCGTATTTCACCAACACGACTGAAATCACGGCGGTGAACGCTGATAGTGGAACTCTGATTTGGTCCTATCCTGAGAAAGCGGCTGCCAGTCGGCTATTTTATGCTGCTCCGGCGGTAGCTGGTGATCAATTGATCGTGGGGGATTATACCGGTGCAGTCGTGGCCCTCGGAATCAAGGATGGCAAAGAATTGTGGAAATTCGCTGACGCGAAAGGTCATTTCGTCGATTCCCCTTTGGTGGTCAACGATTTGATCATTGCTCCCAATTCTGATGCAAACGTTTATGCTTTGGACATGGACGGAAAGCTGGTCTGGAAATATTCCGGTACTCATGCTTTCTGGGCAACCCCGGTCAGCGATGGAACGAACGTTTACGTCACCTCACTGGATCACAACGTGTATGCGCTGGATCTGAAAACCGGAAACACGGTCTGGTCAGCTGACCTGGGCAGCCCGGTTGTGGGCAGTCCCTTACTGACAGAGGATGGAACCCTGTACGTGGGTACCCTCGATAATAGCATGTATGCCTTGAAAGCCAGCGATGGTTCTCAGATCTGGAAGCAGACAGTGGGCGGTGGAGTATGGTCGCAGCCAGTTCTAACCGATGGCAATCTCTATTTTGGCGATGCTTCCGGGAAGATCAATATTCTGGCGGCAACGGATGGCAAGATCGTCCAATCTGTGGATATGAGTTCGGCCATTCTGGGGAATGGCGTACTGGTGGGGGATCATCTGGTCTTTGGCGATGAAGCTGGGGACGTGATCTATCTGGGAAAAGATGGCAGCCGCATTGCCACTCCTTCTGTCTCAGGCAGCATTTACTCTAACCTCACTTTCGCTAACGGTCATCTCTATGTTCTGAGCACGAAAGGCGATAAACCGCTGTACGCTTTCGACGAAAACGGTGCTCAAGTGTGGAGCTACTCGAGCAAATAAGGATAAATGACCATGTGGGATTCTCTGATCATCAAACCGTTTATTAATTTTCTGCTGTGGATCTACTCGGTGGTAGGGAACTTAGGGGTAGCGATCATCCTCTTTACAGCGGCGACTCGTTTAATTCTGTATCCGTTAACTGCCAAACAGATCAAGTCTTCGCAGGCCATGCAGGATTTGCAGAAGAACAAGAAATATCTTGAAATCCAGGAAAAATACAAGAACGATAAAGAGCGCCTGGCGCAAGAGCAGATGAACCTGTACAAGGAATTGGGTGTCAGTCCCTTTGCTTCTTGTCTGCCGACTCTGATCCAGTTCCCGATCATCATTGGTCTGTATCAGGCATTAATCCAGACGGTAGCTTCGGCCCCAATGGATCTGCTCAACCTGATCCGGCACCTGTATCCGGGGTTCCTGAAAATGTCGACTCTGTTGCCCCTGAATACTAAATTTCTGTGGATGGATATGGGGCAGGTAGAGCGTCTTTATATCCCGGGGCTGAGCTTTGGCATCCCGGTACTGGCTATCATTGTGGTGATCACTACCTATATTTCGACCAAGATCATTACTCCGCCCCCACAACCTGGGTCGACAGCCAATGACCAAAGTGCCATGATGAATAACATGATGGCGATCTACATGCCGCTCTTGATGGGATGGCTGGCCTGGACTTTGTCTTCTGGTCTATCCCTTTATTTCGTCGTGACCAACCTCATTCAAATATTACAGTACGCAGTTACAGGGAAGGTTTATTGGGGTAATATCTTACCAGGAAAGAAAGCTGAACCTGTCAAAACTGCTTCAAAAAAATAAAATCGAGGCAAAACCATGAGTCAGGAAAAAACAACACTTGAGATCATAGCGCCTAGCGTGGAGGAAGCGATCAATCGTGGTCTGGAGCAACTTGGCCTGCCGCGTGAATCGGTGGATATTGAAGTACTCGATAATGGAAGCCGTGGGTTATTGGGAATTGGCGGCCGTCAGTCACGGGTGCGCCTCTCGATCAAAGAGGCTGAAAAAGCTGTTGAACCGGCTGCTGCGGCGGTGAAATCGGCTGCTTCGGTTGCCCCGGCAGCTGCTGAAAGTGAAAATCTCCAGTTCCATGATGTACCGGCGGCTGAACTGACCGAAGACGAAGAAAAAGCCGGCAAAGTGACCCAGGATGTTGTTTTGGAGCTGCTCGAACGGATGCACGTCAAGGCGACAGTGACCACCCGCTTTATTGAACCGGTGGATGAAAATGATGACCGCCTGGTGTTGGTGGATATCGAGGGGAAAGATTTGAGCATTCTGCTGGGACGACGCTCGGAGACTTTGAATTCCTTGCAGTACATCACCAGCCTAATCGTGAGCAAAGAGCTCAATCGCTGGGTTCCCATGATGATCGACGTGCAGGGTTACCGTGCACGCCGTGAACGCCAGCTGCGCCAGTTAGGGCGCCGCATGGCCCAGCAGGCGGTCGAAACTGGCAAACGGCAAATTCTTGAGCCGATGCCCGCCAATGAACGCCGTGTGATCCACCTGGAACTGCGCAATCATCCGCAGGTGACCACCGAAAGCACCGGGGAGGAACCCTTCCGCAAGGTGACGATCGTCCCGAAGAAATAGGATTTTTCGCTTTTCTATTCAGCCAGACCAAAGCAATGGTCTGGCTTTTTTATTCCAATATAGTAAAATGGAGTTGTCTGACAAAATGGAGGCTGCATGAATGCGGTAGATATCATTATTAAGAAGCGTGACAAGCAGGAATTGAGCAAAGAAGAAATCAATTTCTTCATCCAGGGAATTGCTAAAAAGGAAATCCCTGATTATCAGGCGGCGGCCTGGGCAATGGCCGTTTTATTGAATGGTATGACTGATCAGGAAACCACCGATCTGACCCTGGCAATGGCACATTCCGGGCAGATGATCGACCTTTCCCACGTGATTCCGAACGAAGTGGATAAGCATTCTACCGGTGGAGTGGGCGACAAGACCACTCTGGTGGTTGAACCGACCGTTTCGGCCTGTGGGTTACCGGTTGCCAAAATGTCGGGCCGCGGCTTGGGCTTCAGCGGCGGCACGTTGGATAAAATGGAATCCATCCCCGGGTTCCGCACGCAACTGAGTGAAGAAGAATTCATTCACCTTATCCAGACCACCGGTCTGGTGCTGGCCGGGCAAACGGCTGATCTGGCCCCAGCGGACGGCATTCTGTATGCCCTGCGCGACGTCACTGGTACGGTACCCTCGATTCCGCTGATTGCCTCCTCAGTGATGAGCAAAAAGATCGCCGGTGGTGCGCACGCCATCGTCCTTGACGTCAAGGTGGGCAAGGGCGCCTTCATGAAGAATCTCGATGATGCCCGCCAGCTTTCGCGTTTAATGGTGTCGATTGGAAAATTGAGTGGACGTAAGGTAGTGGCTCTCCTTTCGGATATGAATCAGCCGCTGGGCAACGCGGTGGGGAACGCGCTGGAAGTCAAGGAAGCGATTGCAACCCTGCACGGGCACGGCCCAGCAGATTTCACAGCGCACTGTATCGAAGTGGCCAGCCACATGCTGGTGGTAGGCGGAAAGGCTGCCGATCTGGCAGAAGCCAAGCGGACCGTCGAGGAGGCATTGGCCGCAGGGCGGTCGTGGGCGCAGTTCCGCAAGCTGGTGGTTAATCAAGGCGGGGATGTGAGCTACGTGGATGACCCAGAAAAACTAGCCAGGGCCCCACTGATCGAGACGGTAGCAGCACCGCGCAGCGGTTTCATTCAGGAAATCAATGCGCAGGTGGTGGGCGAAACCTCAGTGGAACTGGGTGCTGGGCGAATCAAGAAGGGTGACCCGATTGACCCGGCGGTAGGTATTATTATCCAGCACAAGGTCGGCGATCAGGTGAAAGAAGGCGAGCCTCTGTTCACCATTCACGCCAATGACAAACAGAAGCTGGCGGCTGCCCGGGAACGCTTATTAGACGCACACGTGATTGAAAACCAGACATGTGCTCCGCTGCCGCTCTTTTATGGAGTGCTTAACTGAGGCAAACATAAAGCTGACCAGAAATGGTCAGCTTTTTTCTCGCTGTATAACGTCGAATTGATTGTAAAAATGCCAGATTGGTGGCATAATTGGCGGATACAAAAGCGAAGATAGAAAAGAGTAGCAGAAAGTTGATCTTTCAGCGAACCCGGGGCGGTGTGAGCCGGGCAAGAGAATTTCTGCGAAAATCCTTCTGGAGCTGCAATCTGAAATCCGCAAGGTGAGTAAGAAAGCCGGTTTTTCGACCGTTACCCTGAAACAGGTTTAAAAAGAAAGAACCTGACCAAGCGTCCTTTATGGGAAGCAGGGTGGTACCACGGGAATTATTCTCGCCCCTGAAAATGGGCGATTTTTTATTTAACAGGAGGCCGAATGTTCAAACCAGTCTCTCCCAGATTCAACGTGACCCTCTCAGAAGAGGAAGTATTGCGATTCTGGAAGCAAAAAGATATCTTTCATCAGACGATGAAGGCCCGCGAAGGCGGCCCGGAATACGTTTTCTTTGAAGGCCCGCCCACTGCCAATGGGAAGCCAGGCGTGCATCACGTGCTGGCGCGTGCTTTCAAAGACATTTTCCCACGCTACAAGACCATGCAGGGATACCACGTCAGCCGCCGCGGTGGCTGGGATACACATGGTTTACCGGTGGAAATTGAGGTCGAGAAGAAACTGGGCTTCACCAACAAGCAGCAGATTGAGGATTACGGCATCGAGAAATTCAACAAACTGTGCCGTGAATCCGCATTCACTTACATTCAGGAATGGGAAAAGATGACTGACCGGATCGCCTACTGGGTGGATCTGGATACGGCCTACATTACCTATAAGAATGAGTATATCGAATCAGTATGGTGGATTCTCAAGAATTTCTGGGAGAAAGACCTGCTGTATCAGGGATACAAAGTAGTGCCTTACTGCCCGCGCTGCGGTACGCCGCTGTCAGACCACGAGGTAGCGCTGGGCTACAAAGAGGTCAAGGATCCGTCGGTCTTTGTACGTATGCCGCTGGTCGATGAGCCGGGAACTTCCCTGTTGGTCTGGACGACTACGCCCTGGACGCTGCCTGCCAACGTGGCGGTGGCAACCGGTGCCGAGGTGGATTACGTCAAGATCGAACGCGACCTGCCAGAAGGCGGCAAAGAACGCCTTATCCTGGCCGAGTCGCTGCTGGGCAAGGTCTTTGGGGATGAAGCGGTAACGGTGCTGGAGCATTACAAAGGAAAACAGCTAAAAGGGCGCCGCTACTCTCCGCTCTATACCTTTATGCCTGTCGATAAACCGGCACATTTTGTCATCAACGGCAATTTCGTTACCACTGAAGATGGCTCGGGTTTGGTGCACATTGCCCCGGCCTTTGGCGAAGATGATATGGCTATCTCCCTTGAAAACGACCTGCCTATCTTGAACACGGTCGCAGAAGACGGCACTTTCATCTCTGACGTAAAACCCTGGGCGGGGATGTTCGTCAAAGATGCCGATCCGCTGATCATCAAGGACCTTGAAGAACGTGGGCTGCTCTTCCGCATGGAAAAGCATTTGCATACCTATCCGTTCTGCTGGCGCTGCGGTACTCCGTTGCTGTATTATGCCCGCCCAACCTGGTATATCCGCACCAGCAAATACAAAGATCGTTTGGTGGCACTGAACAACGGCATCAACTGGTACCCGGAGCACATCAAGAACGGCCGCTTCGGCAACTGGCTGGCGAATAACATCGACTGGGCCCTGGGGAGGGAACGCTACTGGGGTACGCCGCTGCCTGTCTGGGAATGTGAGGACTGCCACAGTCAGGTGTGTGTGGGCTCGGTCAAAGAACTGTCAGAGCGTGCCGGCAAGGATTACACCGACTCCGATCTACACCGCCCTTACGTGGATGCCATCACTTTCAAATGTGAGGAATGCGGCGGCAAGATGCACCGTGTGCCTGAACTGATTGATGTGTGGTTCGATTCTGGCTCCATGCCGATTTCGCAATGGCATTACCCGTTCGAAAATCAAGAAAAATTCCAGAACCAGTTCCCGGCGGATTACATCTGCGAAGCGGTCGATCAGACCCGCGGTTGGTTCTATTCACTGCACGCTATCAGTACTTTGCTGTTCGATAAAGCCTGCTACAAGAACGTTATTTGCCTGGGCTTGATCCTGGATGGCAATGGGCAGAAGATGTCGAAATCGCGCGGCAACGTAGTTTCACCGTGGGAAGTGATCGAGAAGAATGGCGCGGATGCCATGCGCTGGTATCTGTATACCGCCAGCCCTCCAGGGCAGGAACGCCGTTTCTCGAGCGACCTGGTCGGCGAAGTGCTGCGCAATTTCACCCTGACACTGTGGAATACCTATTCCTTCTTTGTTACTTATGCCAATCTGGATGGCTGGACGCCGGATCCGAATGCCAAGCTGGAATACAGCCCGCTTGACCGCTGGCTGCGTTCCTCGCTGCATGCCCTGATCCGCGATGTCACCAATGCCCTCGAGAATTACGACGTATTGGGCGCAACTCGCCCCATTGAGTCGTTTGTTGATATCCTTTCCAACTGGTATCTGCGCCGTTCACGCCGTCGTTTCTGGAAGAGCGATTCAGATGCGGACAAGCAAGCTGCTTACGCTACCTTATATGAAGCACTGGTGGCGCTGAGCAAACTGTTCGCCCCGACCATGCCATTCATGGCCGAAACGCTGTACCAGAACCTGGTGCGCAGCACGGACCCGAACGCGGAAGAGTCGGTGCACCTGAGTGCCTGGCCGAAATATGATGCCAGTGTGATCGATGAACAGTTGAACCGCGAAATGGCGCTGGTAATGCGTATGACTTCTCTGGGGCATGCCGCCCGCAATAAAGCCAACCGCAAGGTGCGCCAGCCGCTGGCGGAAGTTGCTTTTGCAGTAGCGAACCGTGAGGAAGGCCGCGTATTACTTGAGCACGCCGACCTGATGGAAGAGGAACTTAACGTCAAAGAAGTTCGGCTGCTGAATGCAGCAGGTGAAGCGGTCAGCTATGCCCTCAATCCGCTGCCCAAACAATTAGGGCAGAAGTATGGCGCCCTCTATCCGGAGCTGCGCAAAGCGGTACTGGCTCTCAATGTCGAAGAGACGGCGGTCAAATTGCTGGCGGGGGATTCGATTCAGGTGAGTGTCAATGGTCAAGCCTATGATCTGCTGCCCGAAGAAGTGGAAGTACGGGTACAGGCCAAGAGCGGATATTCTGTGGCCGCGGAAGGTGCCTATCTGGCGGCGCTGGTCACCGATCTGACGCCAGAGCTCATCCAGGAGGGGCTGGCGCGCGAATTCGTGCGGCGCGTGCAGGATCTGCGCAAATCGGCTGATTTCGAGATCGCGGACCGCATTGTGCTGTACTATACGGCGACCCCGGGGCTGCTGGAAGCGATCCAGGCCAACCAGGAATACATCATGAACGAAACCCTGGCGGTGGAACTGCATCCGGGAGAAAACCCGGCAGGCTTGCCCACTGTGGAAGATGAATTCGACCACGAAAAAGTGACCGTCGCCATCGAAAAAGTCAAATAGCCTTCACCAGACCCCCGAAAGGGGGTCTGGTTCTTTAAAACCACTGAAATTGGGGTAAAATTCAATGAATCGATTCCCGGAGGATGCAGTTGAAGGCTTATCTCAAGAAAACACGCTGGTTATATCTTATTGCGGCAATCATCATCGTGCTTGATCAGGTCACGAAAGAATTGGTCCGCACCCTGATCCCTTACGGACAATCCTGGTCGCCGTGGCCGTGGCTGGCACCCTACGCGCGTCTGATCCATTGGTCGAACACCGGGGTGGCCTTCGGCATGTTCCAGGGGAAAAGCATCCTGTTTGCTGGGCTGGCGGCTGTAGTGGCGGCAGCCATTATTTATTATTATCCGCAGGTGCCCGAACAGGATCGGGTATTGCGATTCGCGCTGGCCATGCAATTGGGCGGCGCAGTCGGGAATCTGATCGACCGCATTTTCCAGGCAGGGCAGGTGACCGACTTCATTTCGGTCGGAAATTTTGCTATCTTCAACGTGGCGGATGCCTGTATCACCGTTGGGGTGGGCGTTTTGCTCATCGGCATCTGGCTGGAAGACAAACGTGAAAAAGAGCAGAAGAAGCTGTCACAGACGGCCGATTCTGAAACCTCGAATTCGGATAACGTTCAACCTTGAGTGACCAGCATAAAAAATTTACCGTTGATAGCAGGGGGGCAGAGCGGCTGGATAAGTTTCTGGTAAGCCAAATTTCGGAACAATCCAGAGCCAGACTGCAGGATTTAATCAAATCGGAAAAAGTTACCGTCGATGGAAAAGTGGTGACGAAAACGGGACTCACGCTCGAAGTTGGGCAGGTGGTCGAAGTTTGTTTGCCTGAACCGGTGCCCAGCGGGCTGATCCCGGAAGATATTCCCCTGGATATTCTTTATGAAAATGACGACCTGGCCGTTATCAACAAACCGGCTGGGATGGTCGTGCATCCTGCGGCCGGACATGCGACCGGCACGCTGGTACAGGCAGCTCTGGCAGCGATCCCTGATTTGCAGGGGATCAACGGTGAAGAGCGCCCGGGAATTGTGCATCGTTTGGATAAAGAGACTTCCGGTCTGATCGTACTGGCCAAGAATGAGCAAGCTCACCGTTGGCTGCAGGATCAATTCCGCCTGCGCAAGGTGCAGAAGGTGTACCTGGCGCTGGTGGATGGCAAACCGCCTACGTCAATGGGCCGCATTGAAGCGGAGATTGCCCGCGACCCGTCGCATCGTAAAAAGATGGCGGTGGTTTCCAATGGGCGTGGCCGTCCGGCGGTCACCGAGTATAAAACTCTGGAAGAATTCGATGGGTATACCCTGATCGAAGCTCATCCATTGACCGGGAGAACTCACCAGATTCGCTTGCACATGGCCTTTATTGGCTGCCCGATCGTGGGAGATACGATCTACGGTCATAAGAAGCCCAGTCTCGACATGGATCGCCATTTTCTGCATGCGGCCAGGATCAGCATTAATTTCCCGGGCGAGAAAACGCCGCATACGTTTGAAGCGCCTTTGCCCGCAGAATTGCAGAACATTCTCAATCAACTCAGAAGGTAACCATGAAAATCATTGATTTGCGTTCAGATACCGTCACTCATCCTACGCCAGCTATGCGTGAAGCGATGGCTGCGGCTGAAGTGGGGGATGACGTTTTTCGGGAAGACCCTACCATCAACCGGCTGCAGGAGATGGCCGCCAAACGCATGGGCAAGGAGGCTGGCCTGTTTCTGCCAACGGGCACGATGGGAAACCTGCTGGCTGTTATGAGCCACTGCCAGCGCGGCGAAGAAGCCATGATGGGCAAGTTTGGGCATACCTTTCTGCACGAAGCCGGCGGGGTTTCTGCCCTGGGCGGAGTTTTTGTCAATACCCTGCCCAACCAGCCCGACGGCACGCTGGACCTGGACGAAGTGACAGCCTGGATCCGTTCAAACGATATTCACGAGCCACCTTCCAGGCTGCTCATTCTGGAAAATACCCAGAACCGCTGCGGCGGTGTGCCCATCAGCGCCGAATATACCCACCGGGCGGCCCAATTGGTACATCAGCACGGTATGAAGCTGCACATCGATGGAGCACGCATCTTCAACGCTGCCGCGGCGCTGCACGTCCCGGCACGAGAACTGGTTGACGCAGCGGATAGCGTGACCTTTTGCCTGAGCAAAGGGCTGTGTGCCCCGGTGGGCTCCGTCTTGTGCGGCAGCGCGGAATTCATCGAAAAAGCACGCCGTTTGCGCAAGATGGTGGGCGGCGGCATGCGTCAGGCAGGGATTCTGGCGGCGGCGGGGATCGTGGCGCTGGAGCAGATGACTGAGCGCCTGTCTGAGGACCATCAACGCGCCCGCAAGCTGGCTGAAGGGTTGGCCGGGATCAAGGGTATTACTCTCCCAATGGGAATGCCGCAGACCAATATGCTCTTCCCTGAATTGAGTCTTGACGCACGGGTGCCTTTGGCGACGCTGGCGCAGGAACTGCTGCAGCAGGGCATCAAGATCGACGTTGTTTCTGAGCGCATGTTCCGGTTGGTAACTCATTACTGGATCGATGATGCCGACGTCGAGCGTACGCTTCTTCAGTTCAGCAGCTTGTTGGCTGCATGATTGGGTCAGAATCCGATTCATTGTTATAATCTTAATAGCCGCTTTATTTGCCTATTTTAAACAGACTAGAGGATAAAACCATGAGTGAATTCATCACGATTGAGCAAATCGACGAGGCCGTCAGCGCCATTCGCGCCAAGACAAAGGTTTCCCCAAAGGTGGGGCTGGTCTTAGGTTCCGGGCTGGGTGGGTTGGCCGCGAGCGTCAAGAACGCGACGGTCCTGCCCTTCAAAGAGATCCCGAACTGGCCAGTTTCGACCATTCAGGGGCATGCCGGGCGCCTGCTCATCGGCGAATTATTCGGTCAGAATGCCATGGTCATGCAGGGACGGGTGCATTTTTATGAAGGCTATTCGATGGGGCAGGTAACCTTTCCCATCCGGGTCATGCAGCGCATGGGTGTGCAAGTGATCATTCTAACCAACGCGGCTGGGGCCATTAACCCTAACTTCGAAGCGGGCGACGTGATGCTGCTCACCGATCAGATCAACATGATTGGCATGGGCGGGATGAATCCACTGCGCGGCCCCAATCTGGAAGAATTTGGCGAGCGATTCCCCGATATGAGCCATCCTTATGACCCTGAACTCCTGAAACTGGCTGAAGCGTCGGCTCAAGAAAAACACATTGGCTACCAAAAGGGTGTTTACATTTGTCTGGCTGGCCCCTCTTTCGAGTCGCCGGCAGATTTACGCTTCTTGCGTGCTATTGGCGCGGACGCGGTGGGGATGTCAACGGTCCCTGAGACCATTGTGGCCCGCCACGGACGTACGCGGGTGCTGGGCATTTCTGGCATCAGCAACAAGGCGAACTTGAATGGCAGCACCGAGACCACTCATGAAGAAGTGCTGGCGGCAGGAGAGATGATTGTGCCTAAACTTTCTGGCATTATTCAGGGTGTCATGGAAAAATTGAATCTGGTATCGGATAGATAGTCGAACATGGCAACCCTTTTACGGTTCTTATCAAAATACGAAGTTCTCTTTTACTTCTTGCTGGCAATTGCGGTAGTGGTATCTTTGCGTCGGGTGATGACTGCCTGGAAAGATTGGCGTACGGCGGTATTTGGTATCGAGAAAGAGACCTCACAGCGTATTTTCAACCAGTCGATGACGGTGCTGATCCTGTGCGGATTCTTGGGGCTGACCTTATTTGTGACCAATACCTTCGTTACCCCAACGGTACCGGGGGTGCAGCAGGTCATGACCCCCACTGTCGATCTGACCGCCCAGCCTACCGCCACGATGGATGTGCAAAGCCTGATCACCGAAACTACTTCTGGGTTGGTGCCGACGCTGGCCTCGTTCTTCTCTGAGGGCTGTATTCCGGATCAGATCGAGTGGACGGACCCGGTGGACGGCGATACGATCAGCGGCACGGTTACACTGCAGGGGACGGTCAACGTCACGGATTTGGGGTATTATAAATATGAATATCGTTCCTACGGAACTGATTCCTGGACGACGATTGCGGCTGGCAGTACCAAGGTCGTGGATGGTGCGTTAGGTGGTTCGTGGGATACATCCGAATTAACCCCGGGGGAATACGAACTGCATCTGGTGGTCACCGATCATCAAGATACAGCTTTGCCGGAATGCACCATTAAAGTGACCATTGCTGCACCGTAATTCTGGGAGGGTGAATGTCTGAAATTGAAATCAGACCGGCGATCTCCTCTGATCTTTCCTATTTGATGAAGATGGATCACTCAGTCGAGACGACCCACGTCTGGCAAATGGATCTGAACACTGATCTTGCGGAAATCGAGACCCGTTTTCGTGAGATTCGCCTGCCGCGAGCAGTACGCTTGGAATATCCGCAAAACGCCCAGGAGATGGCAGACACCTGGACGCGCAAAGCGCTATTTCTGGTGGCGCTGGCCCAGGGGCAGCCTGTGGCTTACCTGACGGTAGAAATCAGCCAGTCTAAAGTAGCCCACATTGCCGATCTGGTGGTGGATCTGCCTTATCGACGGCAGGCTATTGCTTCGGCAATGGTGCTGGCGGCCGCCAAATGGGCCGGGCAGCGCAACCTCAAGCGGGTGATGCTGGAAATGCAGGCTAAAAATCATGCCGCCATCGAGCTGGCCCGCAAACTGGGCTATGAGTACTGTGGTTACTGCGATAATTATTTTGCCAACCACGATATTGCTGTCTTTTTTATGAACAGCCACAAAATTTAAAGAAAGTCGATCAAATATTGGCCGTGTTATTTGTGGGTGTGACGAAGATACTGGTAACCATCAATGAAATTCTGACCGCGGGTATTGCGATCACTGCATTTTCATTGTTGTTGTATGCTCTTACCTTTAATTTGCGCAACCGGGTAGCCCGTTCTTTTGCGGTCATTCTTTTCTTGATCACGGTTATTTTTTCCGCGGAATCGCTGGGTACCACGGCCACAAATCTTGTTTTCATTGACTTCTGGCTGAAAATCCAGTGGGCAGGCATTCTTTTTATGCCGCCTTCCTATTTGCATTTTTCGGATGCGCTGCTCTCCACCACCGGGAGGCCCTCACGCTGGCGCCGACGCTGGGCAGTACGGATTTCTTACCTGATCTCGGCAGTGCTATTATGCCTGCTGCCTACCCATTACTTTCTCGGCCCGGTGATCGTCAATCAAAACCCGGTGCCTTTCAATCAGCCCACGCTGCTGACCGAGTTGTTTACGGCATATTACGTGGTACTGATGATCCTTTCCTGGGTCAATTTCATCCGGGCATATAAACGGACGGTCACCCAGACCAGCCGCCGGCGCATGACCTATCTGGTGATCAGTGCTGCGGCCCCGGCCATCGGCAGTTTTCCTTTTTTGCTCTTTGGCGCGGATTTCGCCGGCAACTATTCGCTGGTATTCTGGCTGCTGGCGATTGTCGTCAATCTTTTCACTGGCACTTTAATCGTGGGCATGGCTTACTCGGTCGCTTTCTTTGGCGTGCCCTGGCCAGATCGGGTGGTCAAGAGCCGCCTCATCAAATGGCTTTTGCGTGGGCCGTTTACTGCCAGTATGACCCTGGCCTTGACCACTATTGTGCGTCGAGCCGGGGACGCTTTTGGCAATCCTTATTCACCCTTTGTGCCGATCACGATGGTAGTTACTTTCTTGCTCTTTGAATATGCCATCACGTTGTTCTTCCCCAAGTTCGAGCAGGTATTTTTGTTCGGCAAAGATCAGAAGGAACTGCTCCAACTGCGTGACCTGGAAGAACGGTTGATCACCCGCGGCGATCTGAGTCAGTTCCTCGAAATGGTGCTGGCAGCGGTCTGCGATCAGGTGCAGGCTTCGAGTGCTTATTTGCTGTCTACCGTGGATGGGGACAACGAAAAGATGGAAATGATTGCCCGTACGGGGAATCCGAATTTTGACCTCGATTCGCTGGATGGATTGGCAGATTACCTGGCTGACATGGAACCTGGCGTTGAACTGGTTAACTGGAACGGCGATCTGCTCTTTCCTTTGCGAGATGGAGAGGGTGAAGACCTGCTGGTGGGCTATCTGGGCGTACAAAACGCCAATGATGGTCTGGTCGAGGATACAGAAGTGCTGCATGCAGTTCACCTGCTGAATCACCGGGCAGCCATTGCCCTGAGTGATCGTGAAGTGCAGGAACAGGTATTTACCAAGCTGGAAAAGATGGATGCCCAGGTGGAAATGATCCAGGCACTGCGCGCCGCCGGGCGCTATGATCGTCAAGGGGTGCTGTCGGATGAAACTACGCTGGAAAATAAAGAACTTTCGCAATGGATCAAAGATGCTCTGACCCATTACTGGGGCGGACCCAAGCTGACCGAAAATCCACTGCTTAGTTTGCGGGTGGTGCAGCAAATGATGGATGACAAAGAGAATAATCCCGCCAACGCGCTGCGAACTGTGCTAAAAAGTGCCATCGAAAGGCTTAAACCAGAAGGCGAGCGCAAGTATACTAGTGAGTGGATCTTGTATAATATTCTTGATTTAAAATTTTTAGAAGGGAAGAAAGTGCGAGAAATTGCAATGCGGCTGGCAATGTCTGAGGCGGATCTTTATCGGAAGCAACGCGTTGCCATTGATGCTGTGGCGGAAGAGATAGCAAAGATGGAATCTCTCGCGGACAAAGAAGTCAAGTAGCGCATTTATTGACACATGGGGAGGCCAGATGGCAGATAAGAACGAAATCGAAGAGAACGATTTTGGAATCCCAGAACTGGATGAGGGCTGGTGGAATTCAGTCCTATCCGATGAGAGTGCGTATTCGGTTGAGCCTAAAGTCATCAATTGCAAACCTTGCTCACAAACCTCAGCGGGAAACATCAACTGGGCGTGTATTCAAGAACTTTTTGAAAAGGATGAAGTTGTCTTGCTGCAGGTGCAGGGATTCAACCGCGGCGGTCTGCTCGTTCAGGGCAACAGCATTCAAGGGTTCGTCCCCATCTCGCACGTCGTGGACGCCCCTGCCAATATCCCGGAAGAGGAACGCTACCATTTCCTCGAGGGATATGTAGGAAAATCTCTCTATTTAAAGATCATCGAGTGCGAACCCAGCAGTGAACGGGTGGTTCTCTCGGAGCGAGCAGCGCAGGCTGGGCAGGGAAAGCGCAAAGAGTTGTTCGATTCCCTTAAACCCGGCGTGATCGCCTGCGGTGTGATCACGAACGTGACCGATTTTGGCGCTTTCGTTGATCTCGGTGGGGTAGAGGGCCTGATCCACGTTTCAGAAATTTCGTGGGGACGGGTCGAGAAACCGACCGAGGTATTGCGGATTGGGCAAACGGTCAAAGTCATCATTCTGCAGGTACAGGAAGAGAATTCGCGTATTGCCTTGAGCATCAAGCGCCTGACCCCCAATCCATGGGATGGATTGCAGGAAATCTATCAACCCGGAGATGAAGTGGCAGCAACGATTACCTCGATCATGAAATTTGGCGCATTTGCCAGATTACCAGAAGGGGTAGAAGGCCTGATCCACGTTTCTTCCATGCCGCCTGAAATGGCGAAATCAGATCTGCGTAAGGCCTTCTCGATTGGGCAGACAGTACAGGTCAAGATCCTTCACATCGATGCCGAACGACGGCGGCTTGGGCTAGGATTGGTATCAGAGGAATGAACTTTCGTAAGAACGTACCCGAGACTCGCGAGGTTGAACCCCTGCAACTTAAACCCAGCTGGATTGACCGCTTCAAGCAGAGTTTACGACATTCGCGGCATTTTGGTTGGGATCTCTTGGGTACCTTTCTTTTGCTTGTTACCATTCTTTCTTTGCTGGGATTAATTGGAATCTCTCGCGGGGTATTGATCACTCCGTGGGTAAGTTTTTTGCGGCAGGGGTTGGGGTGGGGAAGTTACCTGTTTTTGATCAGTATTGGCTACTTTGGAGTAGCCTGCTTTCTCTACAATGCCGGGAAAATTTCGGGCCTGCCGGTGGGGCGGGTGCTGGCTCTGGAAGTGGCCTTCTTTTGTTTGCTGCCCCTGCTGACGGTGATCGGCGGCGGTTCGCTCGATCGGGCTATGCAGGGTTTCGATGGGGGAACCATTGGCTGGGGTTTGATGAATCTTTTCTGGCCAGCCATTCCCTTGTTCCTGGTAGGTTTCTTTTTCACCGTATTGGTCGTTGTTTTCTTGCTGATTGGATCGGGCGGAGTGCGTCCCTTATATCGGCGATTGCTGGAGTGGAGCGAAACCACCAGCGCGACGACAGAAATGGTTCATTCTCCCGAACCTGAACCGGCTCAATCAGAAGTTCTCCCCGTTGAAGAAGCACCGGCGGTGGTACTTTCTACCCCCGTGCATAAAGAAAGCCAGTTGCCTCCCTTGAATCTGCTCCTGCAGGAAACCAGTTCTGTGCCGGATGAAGCGCAGATCCGCTACAACGCGCGCAAGATCGAAAAAACATTGGCTGAACTGGCCGCGCCGGCGAAAGTGATCGGCTATCGGGTAGGCCCGACAGTCACCCAATACGCGGTGGAACCGGGTTTTATCGAGCGCAATGGCGCGGATGGTAAGCCGATTCAGCAAAAAGTGCGGGTGTCACAAATTGCCAATCTGAAACGGGATCTGGCATTGACCCTTTCCGCGACCAGTTTGCGCATTGAAACCCCCGTGCCAGGACGGTCTTACGTGGGCATCGAGGTGCCCAATTCGAGCGGCTCGGTGGTACGTTTGCGCTCGATCCTGGAATCGAACGAGTTTCGCAAAATGTCTTCCCCACTGGGGCTGGCCCTGGGCAAGAACGTCTCGGGTGAAGCCGTGGTGGGAGATCTGGAAAAGATGCCGCATCTGCTCATTGCCGGGACGACGAATTCGGGCAAATCGGTGTGTATTACCGCCATTACGGCCTGTCTGGTGATGAATAATACTCCCAGCGATCTGCGTCTGGTCATGCTTGATCCAAAGATGGTGGAGTTGGTTCGTTACAATGGCTTGCCTCATTTACTTGGCAAAGTCGAAACAGATGCCGAGCGCATGCTGGCAGTGCTGCGCTGGGCCCTGGTTGAGATGGATACCCGCTACCGCACGATGGCGGCGGCGCACGTACGTGACCTCAAAGATTACAACTTGAAGATGGTGCGCAAAAAAGAACCCACTTTACCGAACATCGTTATATTGATCGATGAACTGGCTGATCTGATGATGTCCGCCCCAGATCAAACGGAGCACAGCCTGGTACGACTGGCCCAGATGGCAAGAGCGACCGGTATTCATCTGGTAGTAGCCACCCAGCGCCCCAGCGCGGATGTAGTGACCGGGCTGATCAAGGCTAACTTCCCCGCGCGCATTGCTTTTCTGGTAGCCAGTTCGGTGGATTCTCGTGTTATTCTGGATACCAATGGGGCAGAATCTTTGCTGGGCAAAGGCGACATGCTTTTTGCCGACCCGCAAAAGAGCAATCTGCAGCGGGCGCAAGGGGTCATGGTCAGCGATCAGGAAATCGAAAAGATCATTAGCCACTGGCAAAAAGTGAGTGAACCCTCCTATGAAATGCCACCCTGGGAGAACCTGATCAGCGAAAGCCAGGAAAGCGAAAATGGGGATGATCTGATCGAACACGCCATCGCGGTGGTCAAAGCGGCCGGTAAGGCCAGCGCTTCGCTGCTGCAGCGGCGCATGCGCATTGGTTATCCGCGGGCGGCGCGCCTGATCGACCAGCTGGAAGAGATGGGCATCGTTGGTCCCTCCGTCGGCGCGGGAAAAGATCGCGAAGTGCTCATTGGCCCGGATGACGAAGCTGATCTGGAACAGGATTGATTCCTCGCTTGACAAGCGGTGCGATGAAAGATAGTATTTCAAGATTATTTTAGTGAGAAGGCTGGCATTATGAGTGAAATCGAAGAGACAAAGCAAAAAGAAGGCTGGTCATTTGAGAGCTTCATGCGTAAGACATTTAAGGGCCTTCTGGATGCGATTGCCGGTTTTCTCTTGAAGATCGGGTTGACTCCCAACGCGGTGACCTTGTTTGGAGTGGCTTTCAGTGCTGGAGTCGCCGTCTTGCTGGCATTGGGCCATATCACCTGGGGGGGCATTCTGATGGTGCTGGCAGCTCCGATGGACGCACTGGATGGCTCCATGGCACGGCTGAGCGGCAAGGTCAGCAATTTTGGGGCTTTTCTGGATTCGGTGACGGATCGTTATTCTGAAATGATCATTTTGGCCGGACTGCTGGTGTATTTTATCGGCCAGAGCAACACGACGGCAATCCTTTTGATCTTTGCGGCTGCCGTTGGCTCGATTTTGGTCTCGTATACCAAAGCCAGAGCCGAATCCCTCGAGTATAATGCGAAGGTGGGAATATTGACCCGGGTAGAACGGGTGATCGTATTGGATGTTTGTTTGATCTTCAATATCCCGATTGTGGCACTGTGGATCCTGGCGATACTGGCAAATTTCACAGCATTGCAGCGCATTTTCTTCGTCTGGAAACAGGCCAAACATTCCTAATTGAAAGGACCATTTGTCAATGTCTGACGGATTTATGATTTTAGGTTTAAAGGTACATTATTACGGCGTGATCATCATGTTTGGCGCGGTGCTGGCGGCTTTTCTGGCAGTAGTTGAAGCCAAACGACGCAAGCTGGATTCTGAAATGGTCTGGGACATGCTGCCCTGGCTGTTGATTGCGGGTATCGTGGGCGCACGGCTGTGGCATGTGTTTACCCCTCCCGAGTCGATGCTCGTCAATGGGCAAAATCCTTACTTTATTCATCCGCTGGATGCTCTGAAGATCTGGAATGGAGGGTTGGGCATTCCTGGTGCGGTCATGGGCGGGGCACTGGCGTTATTTATTTATTGCCGGGTGAAAAAGGTCAACTTCTTAACCTGGGTGGATATCATTGCTCCCGGGCTGGCGCTGGCACAGGCGGTAGGTCGCTGGGGAAATTTCGTCAACCAGGAAGTCTATGGCCTGCCCAGCAAGTTCACCACCTTCCCGCTGGCAATTTTCATCGATGCAGCGCATCGTTTACCCGGCTACACGGATTTTGCCTACTATTACCCTACCTTCTTCTATGAATCCATGTGGAATTTGCTGAACATGGCTGTTTTGCTGTTGCTGGCACGCAAGGTGACGAACTGGTTAAAAGACGGGGATATCTTCCTGATCTACCTCATGTTCTATTCCTTTGGCCGTTTTTGGCTGGAGTTTGTGCGGTTGGAGTATTCCCCGATTGCCGGGATCAATATCAATCAAACTTTGATGGCGGTTGTCTTCGTTGTTTCTTTGGTCGCACTGGTGTTGAAACACGTACTGGCCAAGAAGAAAGAACCGATAGCAGCTTAATCGTCTATTGGAATCAAGTAATGGTCACCTGAGTATAATAAGGGTGACCATTTTTATTTCACGGAGGAAAAATGGAACAATTAACCATTCTGGGTTCTGGATTCGCGGTAGCGAATCAATATCAAGATAATACTCATTTACTGGTGCAGACTGCGGCACACACTGTGCTGGTGGATTGCGGCAACAATCCGGTAGGGAAACTGGAACGGGTAGGGGTGCCTTTGAACCAGGTGACTGACCTGATTCTGACTCATGCACACGCGGACCATATTGGCGCTTTACCGTTGCTGCTCATGGATATGTGGCTGAATAAGCGCACCAACGCTCTGCCTGTTTATGGATTGAAATACACACTTGAGAAAGCCAAAGCATTGCTTGAAATCTTTGACTGGCAAAAATGGCCGGGCATGTTCCCGGTGGAGTTTCATGAAGTCGAGGAAAAAGCCGGGCAGACTTTGCTTTCCACGGCAGATCTGACGATTACGGCCGCACCGGTCAAGCACGTGGTTCCCAATATGGGATTACGTTTTGCATTCGCGAGCTCTGGACGAGCGCTGGTCTATTCCAGCGACACAGAACCCTGTGAGTCACTGCTTGACCTGGCTCGCGGTGCCAACGTCTTGATTCAGGAATCCGCTGGACCGGGTAAAGGTCACTCTACCCCAGCAGAAGCGGGGCAGGCAGCTGCGCAGTCTGGGGTAGAAGAGTTGGTTATGATCCATTACAACCCGGCGCGCAAAGAGATCGAATTGCAGATGGAAGCGCATCAGTATTTCAGCGGCAAGATCACCGTCGCCAAAGATCTGATGGTTTTGCGCTGATCACCATCCCTGCAGAAATTCGCGCCA